>NZ_JBIWJT010000007.1:0-434380 GCF_044765325.1 Embleya sp. NPDC127516
TTGGACAGGTGGTGCAGGTCGGCCATGAGGTGCATGTTCTCCTCGCCGGTGATCAGCCCGTCGACGGCGGAGAACTGCCCGGTGACGCCGATCGCGGCGCGGACTCCGTCCGGTGAGGCGGCGACGTCGTGACCCGCGACCTGGGCCCGTCCGCCGTCGGCGCGGATGAGCGTGGAGAGGATCTTGACCGCGGTGGTTTTGCCGGCGCCGTTCGGTCCCAGCAGTGCGAACACCGACCCCGACGGGATGCGCAGGTCGATGCCGTCGAGCACGACCTTGTCGCCGTACGACTTGCGCAGATCGGTGGCGTGGACGGCGGCGACGGCGGATGACCGCCGACCGTCGCCCTGCCTGGATACGGGCATGACGGAAGAAGGCATGAGCCCTACCATTCGAAGGCTGAAGTGGCGGGAAAATCGAGTGGGTTGAGATCGCGAGGAAGGCGGCGGCGCTCAGTGCGGAGCGGCGCACGCGGTACGCAGCGGCATGCGGTGCGCGGTGGCATACGTGGATGCCCGGGGCGACCGTATTCGCGCGGGGAAGGAGGGTCCATCAGGCGTGGCGGGGCGACGCCCACTCATCAGCCGGCTCGGGGGCTGCACCCACTCGACGAGCCGAGTTACCACGCTGTTCGGGCCGGTGAGCCACAACTCCCGTTCACCGGGGTCTCGGCGGCGCGGAGGCCGGGTCGGATGCTGCGGCCCCGCCGAGTGACGGATTGCCGCACACCCGTGGCCACAAGTTCACCGGCCGATCCCGTGATCCGGGTGGGCGACCGGTGCCGTGGCGGGGGTTACTCGCAGAACACCTGTACCTTTCCGTCGGCCTGGTCGACATCGATGGTGATGTCGTCGAGCTGCTCGACGAACTCCTCGAGGTGCTGCGGCTTGAGCTCGGTGAGGTCGATCGGTACTCCCGACTGGTTGAGCTGTGCATTGACCCGGGTGAGTGCCTGCGGAGGCAGCAGGCTCGTGAGCCGGACCCCGGCGCGCAGGAGCTGCAACGGGATCTGGATGTTGACGTGGCCCGGCCCGTCGCTACCGGGGTCGTCCGTCCAGGTCACCAGTACGCGCAGGTACTTGGGCCGGGGCTTCGGGCGGGGCGCGGCTCCCGTCGGCGACTCGGAGTGCTCTCGTTGCACGGCGTCGATCAGCCGCTCGGCCTCGTCCGCGGTGATCTTGCCCCCGGCCAGCATCTGCAGGATCTGGCGGCGCTGCTCGTTCATTGTCGCGTTTCCCCTCTGACTCATCTGACGCTTACCAGCACGGCCGTTCGGCCGAGGTCCAACTCGAATCGGGTGCCGGGCAGCGCCCACAGCAGTTGCCCGGTGCCGCGCAACGCGCCCATCGGGCGTATCCCGGCGACGCGGCACGCGATCAGTCCGGCCGGCACGGCGAGCAGCAGCAACGGCGACAACACCAGCAGGACCGGCAGGACCGGGACGTACAGCCCCCGCCGGCGGCCGTCGGGACGGCGACGGCGTACGGTCACCAGGTACGGCATCATCGGGACTTCCCCAGTTCGGTGAGCGCCTGCTGGACGTCGATCTCCCCCCGCTGCAGGCGGTCGACGACATCGGAGCTGGTGGGCGCCGGGTCGGTGTCGACGAAGTCGAGGGCTTCGGCGATCCGGTTCAGCCGGGACTTGATGGTCGGGTAGCTCACCCCGAACATCCGCTCCATCTCCTTGATCGAACCGTGCGACCGTACGAACGCGGCGACGAACACCTGGTCGTCGGCGCTGAGTTGAGCCAACTGCGGCGTCTCGAACTGTCCCTCGATCGCGATTCCGCTGCCGGTGAGGCGGACCCGCTCGACGACGAACGGTTGTCCGTGCGTCAGGTCCGTCAGTTCCTGCCAGTCCACCCTCGGCTCCCATACGTCCGGCGACATGCTCGCCATTCATTTGTACATTGAGTTTCTTAAGATGCCAACCCGTGAACATTGATTTTTCTAAGTTGATCTTCAATAACGAGGTCTGCTGACCCGATGTGCTCCCATTTGGCCTCCGGGTGGGCGGCTCCCCTGGTGGCGACATCGGCCGTGGCGGCCCGGCGCCGTATGGCCGCCGGACGGTCGAGGCGAGGGGAGTGGTTCAGTTCGGGGTGGTTGGGCCGGAGCCGAGCTGCCGTTCGATCTCGGCGGCCGGAAACGGTGTCTGCTTGCTCTCGGTGAGCAGACGGCGGTGGAAGGAGCCCAGGACGACGGCAGGGCGGGCGTGCCGGTCGATGATGGCCGCGATGTCGGACGGGATGCCGTCGGGTCGCCGGCCTGCGATCCAGTCGTGCAGGAAGGCTTCGCGGTCCGTGTCACCGCGCACGCCGTCGAGCAGGTGGTATCGGAGCAGGTGGCTCGTGGTGTAGCAGTGGTCGTACGCGAGGTGCCGCGAGAGGAAGCGGGACTCGTCCGCCGAAAGGTCGAAGCCGGAGCTCAGGGCGAGTCCGAAATCGGCGAAGTAGAGCCGGTGGCCATCGGTCAGGATGTTGGCGAAGTGAGCGTCGAAGTGCACGAGTCCGCGAGACCTCATGAAGGCGGCTCCGCTCGTCAGCGCTTCCTCCACCCAGAGGTGGGGCGAGCCGTCCCCGCCTTGCGCCGCGGCGGTTTCGCGGTGGTCGGCCAGCCATCCGGTGAGGGTGTGCGGCAGATGTTCCAGGAAGAGCACCAGGCTGTACGAGGACCGGGCGATGGCCTCCAGTCGGGTGCGAACGGCCGGTGATCCCTCCCAGTGCGCGACGGCCCCCTCCAAGCCCCCGAGCTCGTCGATGAATCCTTCGGGAGGGGAGTCGGGCAGGATCCGCCAGTGGTACATCAGGGGGAATCCCGCATACTCGTCGCCGAGAACCCAGTTGGTCGTCATGGTGTGCACGGCGAGTTCCCGCCAGGCTCCGAACCCGGCGGAGCCCACCCCGTACTGGTAGAACAACGGCAGCCCGAAGACGTTCGCCGTGGACCGCACGTTCTCCGGGCGCAGTTCGGTGTCCGTCAAGGGGATGCGCTTGACGAAGACGCGCGTTCCGTCGATGTCCAGTTCCGCCGACCTGCCGCCGATGCCGGACCCGAGCGGCGCCGCGGCTGCCACGACCTCCCCGAGGCGGTGGTCGCTCAGCAAGGAGAGCCGAGTGCTCACGGTCCCGTAGCCGGCCGGACGTGCGGCACGCGGCGCAACCTGCTCCGGCATCGACGGCTCCTCGGTGCCCGAACCAGGGCTTCGGCATACCCACCTACGACACCGACCCTACGCCGGGCAGGTCGGCGACTCTCATGAACGACCCTCCACCACCGAGCGATGCGGACGGGTGGCTGCGCCCGTACGAGAACACGGCCGACTTCCGCGATCGGGGCGCGGGCGGATACCACGCAGCCCGGCACCGGGATCCGAATGCGGATCCCGGTGCCGGGCCATGACGCTTCGCGGCAGGCTCACCCCTCTGCCGACGGTCTTCTCGCTCGCTCGCGGGCCGCCGGGCTAGCTGCTCGGTGCGTTCGTCTCCGAGTCCGCATCGGAGGTCGAGGCGGACGCGGAGGCGGTGGAGCCGACCGGCGTGTTCGAGGCCACTCCCGGATCCGCGGTGGGCGCCGGGGTGGCCTCGGTGCGTGGCCCCGGCAGTGTGGCGCCGGAGTGGCGGCGCCGGGCCCGGAGTTCGAGGTACACGGCCAGGCCGAGCAGGGCCAAGCCGAGCAGGAGGGCCACCAGCGGGGCCAGCACGCCGAGCAGCCACAGCCCTCGGGCGCCGTCGGCGGCGGTGTCGGCCAGCTCCGCGCGGGAGGCCGGCGTCGTGGTCATCTTCAACGACATCACCGGGAAGACCTCGGCCTGAGCGCCGGTCGCCGACGTCGCGGTCGCGGTGAGGGCCTGGGTGGATTCGAGGTCCACCGTGACGCCGGTCTCGGTGTCGACCCAGCCGGTGAGGTCGGTGGTCGAGGTGTAGGCCAGCGGGGTCGGGTCGGCCTGGCCGCCCAGGTCCGGGACCCGGCCCGGGAACGCGACGCCGGCCAGGCCCTGGACCGCCGCCTTCGGCATGGCCGGCGGCAGCGTGCGCAGGGACTCCGGGTCGGTCAGCGGGCCGCTGGTGCGGATCGTGAAGACGTAGGTCTCGCGGCCGGCGCGCCGCTCGGTCCGTACGTACGTGGCCGGGATCGTGGTCTGCGTCGGCGAGTCCCAGAACGGATAGTTCTTCTTCTTGGGTTCCAGCGGGAAGCCCGCGGTCAGGCCCCGATGCGGGTTGGCGGCGACACCCTTGGGCGTCGGTCGCTCCAGCAGGCTCTTGCGGTCCACCGCCCATCGTTTCTCGACGCTGGTGAGGGCTTGTTTCTGTGGGCCGGACACCACGGTGCGGTCGCTGAGCACGACGGTGGACCCGGACGTGTGCACGGCGTGTACGCGCCGATCGACGGTGACCGGCAGGTCCCGCACGATGGCCCCGGACAGGTTGCCCGCCTGCAACGCCTGCGGGTCGAGCATGGTCATGCCGCCGGCGAAGTGCATCGTGAAGTCGGTGTCGTCGGGCACCTGGTGCACGGCGGGCAGCACGGCGAACCGGGTCACCGCGCTCGTCGCGACCAACAGCGTGGCGGCGGCGCCGAGGTACCAGGACGTCTTTCTCATCAGACCAGCCTCCGCAGGTCGCCAGATGGCCCCGGGAGGGCCGGATGTCCCCCCGTCGCGTCGGCGCACGCGACCTGATGGCCCGTACCCCACCAGGATCCGCACCGGATTGCGCCGGATACCCCGATTCCCGCCTCGGTCCGACCTGTTGGTGGTATATCGGGCGCGCACCCATCCGATGCCCTCCGAACCCCGCTTCACCATGCACCGGTTCCCCCGAGCACCCTCGAACTCCGCGCGTCACTACCGCCGTTGCATATCGCGCTGCACATAGAGGCACATCTCCCCATGCACCTCGCCATGCAAGTACCAGGTCAGAGGCAGGTTTTGGACTCGGCAGCAAAGGGTGAGCCCATCGGGAGTCCGCGCCGGAGTACGCGAGCGCGGGCCGGAGCCGACGGGCTCGATCAGCCGATCGGTGGTGCGAGGTATTCCAGTGCGTAGCCGTCGTCGGAGGGGGTTACGCGGGCGATGCCGGGTGAGTCGAGGTGGGCGCCGGCTACGAAGTGGTGCGGTTGGGTCAGTTGTTCGAGGAGTGCCACTCGTGCGGCGCGGGCCTGGGACTGGTTGCCGTCGAGTTCCCAGGACACGTTCGGCCGATCGAATTGGAGCGTGGGGACGTGAACGGTGTCGCCCCAGGCGAGAAGGTGGCCGGTGCCGCTCCTGAGGTGGTAGATGGTGTGACCGGGTGTGTGGCCCGGTGTCGGGATCGCGGTGGTCCAGTCGTTGATCGCGACCTTCTCCGACACGGGTACGACCCGGTCGCGGATCGGCTCGAGCCGACCAGTGAACACCGAGGTGTCGCCCGCGCCGATCCACACGCGCTCGAGATTGGGGAACGCCTCCGAACCGTCCGGCGCGATCAGGCCGCTCACGTGGTCTTCGTGCTTGTGGGTGATGGCCACATCGGTGACATGCGCGCGGTCGATGCCCGCTTCGTCGAGCGCGTCGTGGATCAACCCCATGGTGGGGTCGTGCCAGACGTTGGACGCGCCGGTGTCGATGAGAACCGACCGCGTGCCGTCGGTGACGAAGAAGGCATTGACCGACAGTCGCAGGTTGTCGCCGGCCAGCGGGACGGTGGCCGGCAACTCGTCGGCGAGTTGCGCAATCTTCGCGCCATCGAGGTGACCCGGCCTTAGCACAGGCCCCGGTGCCGTGGCCGGGCGCGTTCGGGGGGAGGGTCATCGTGCACCGTCCCCTGAACGCACCCGGACCCGACGCGTCGACGAACCGCCACTTTCCCTGAAAGCCCCTGATCGGAACAAGTCTCGCCGGCGACCCTGGCCGGAGCGCGCGTCGGGCGTACACCGAACACGCCGGTACGACCCCACAAGGCCCCCGCCCGACCGCCCGACCGCCCGACCGCCCGACGGCCCGACGGCCCGACGGCCCGGCCGCGCGGCCGCCCGGCCGCCCGGCCGCCCGGCCACCCTGTAGGCCCGGCCGCACATCCGGCCGACCACCCCCGTGGGCCCGGCCGACCCGCCCGCGTCACCCCCGCCGACGGAACCCGTCCCGCCCCTCAACTCTCCGCGGTCGCCGCCCTCGCGTGCGGGATGGCGGGGCTCGCGTGGATGCCGTACTGCGCGGCCTGCGCCGTGTACATCGCCCGATACCGCCCCGCGTCGAGCGCCATCAGGCCATCGTGGTCGCCCTGTTCGATCAACCGGCCGTCCTCCAGGACGTAGATCAGGTCGGCGGTCGCGGTCGCGGCCAGCCGGTGGGTGATGAGCAGTACCGTCGTCCCGTCGTCGGTCATCGACCGCAACGCGGCGAACGCGGCGATCTCCGCCTCGGGGTCCAGTGCGGACGTCGGCTCGTCGACGATCACGAGCGGCGCGCCGCGATAGCGGGTCCGGGCGTTGCCGATCTTCTGCCACTGCCCGCCGGAGATCTGCGAACCGCGCTGGTAGCCCTTGACGATCAGGGTGTCCCAGCCGTGCGGCAGCGAGTCGACCAGGTCGGCCGCGTCCGCCCGGGCGACCGCGTGCTCCACCCGGGCCTGATCGAGCGGCCGGTCGGGACGGCCGATGAAGACGTTCGCGCGCGCGGTCATCGCCCATCGTGGGAAGTCCTGGCCCAGCACCGCCACGCGGTCGAAAATCTGATCCCGGTCGGCGTCGCGGACGTCGACGCCGCCCCAGGTCAACGTGCCCTCGCTGGGCAGCAGCAGACCGGCCACCAGCTTGGACAGGGTGGTCTTGCCCGAGCCGTTCTCGCCGACCAGCGCGACCACCTTTCCCGCCGGGATGCGCAGGCTCACCCGATCGAGTGCGGGCGCGTCGTTGCCGGGATAGCGATACGAGACCTGCTCCAGCCGTACCTCGTCCACGTCGCGCGGGAGCGGCAGTCCGCCGACGGGGATCGCGCGCCGCTCCGACTCGGTGCAGGCGTCCTCCAGGTCCCGCAGGTACAGCGATTCCTCGTACAGGCGATTGACCTGCATGACCAGCGCGGTGAGGCCGCTGGTGCAGGTGCGGATCGCGATCACCGCCGTGCCGCCGGCGGCCAGCGGCATGCCGCCTTCGGTGAGGAGCAACCACAGAGCCGCGTACACCAGCAGCGCGCCGAGCCCGGACAGCGCGGACGCGGTCGCCTGGGTCGCGCCCTTGGCGTGCGCGAGTCGGCGGTGCTCGGTCTCGATCGTGGTGGACATGTCCTCGAACGCGTCCAGCACCAGTCGCCCGGCGCGGTGCGCGCGTACCTCGGCGGCGGGCGCCGGTTCGATCAGGCTGCGGCCGAGGATCTCGATCGCGCGCCGGTGTTCGAGCCACGCGTGTACGGATTCGTGCTGCCGCCGGGCGGACCGTACCGCGCCCCAGCCCTTCGGCGCGGCGACCAGGAACAACAGCGGCAACAGGATCGGGTTGAGCAGGGTCAGTACGCTGCCGGTGGCGATCAGGCCGACCAGTGCGTTGATCACCGCGACCGAGGCGCCGATCATGCGCCGTACCGAGTCGGTGCCGAACCGGCCCGCGTCCAGCGTGCGATGGAAGCGCGCTTCCTCGAACGCCTGGAGTTCCACCCGGGCGGCGAGCCGGTAGTAGCGGGCCGTGCAGACCCGTTCCACCTGTGGTTCGAGCCGACTGGTCGCGCCCACCGAGACCGCGGCGAGTAGTGCGGACAGGGCGGTGACGACCATGATGAACAACAGCGCCGGCGCTGCGTCGCGCAGTCGATCGGTGGTCGGTACGTCGGCGAACAGCGCCACCAGCGCGCGGTTGGTCGCCAGCAGCCCGAGCCCGGCCGCGAGACCCTGGCCGATCTCGGCCCCGAGCAGCGCGAGTACGGCGCGTCGATCCACGCTCCAGGCGGCGCGCGTGACCAGCGCGACCATGCTCGGCAGTTGCCGCGCCATCGCCCAGAACGACACGCGCAGCAGCGGCTGTTCATGCTGGGTGAAGGACATGTCGTAGCGCAACGCGCCGCCGAACAGCAGCTTTTCGGACCCGGACACCGGAATCGCCCGCCCCGCGGGCGCCCGGCGACGAAACCTCATCGGATCTCCCAGCGTAGGCGGCGCGGATGCGGGCACCGGGGCGCCCGGCAGGGGGCGCCGGGGTCGGGCGGGACGGATCGGGTGGGTGGGGCGACTGGAGCGGATCGGTGGGGTCGAGAGGATCGGTCGGGTTGCCCAGGACCGGTGGGTCGGGTGGGTTCGGGTGATGCGGTCGTGTGCGGCAGTGGAGTGCCTCCGGTTCGGTGGTCGAGCGCTACGACTTGCCGAGGTGGTACGCCCTCGTGGAGCGATACGACTCGGTGGAGCGGCGCGTGCGTGTTCACGGGCGAGTGGGGTTCGACTCGCGGTGGCGCGGAGTCCGACATGACCACGTCCTTTCCCGGTCCGGGGCACTGCCTGCGGACGCACATGCTGCCCCCGGTTCGGGGCCGCCCGGCAGGGGCGTACGGGCGTACGAGCCGGGCGTGTCCGACCCGTGGCACGCTTGCCCGCGCGCCCGACCGACTGTGGTGAACCGTCGCCACACGAGGGCGAGTTCGGGTAGCGAGGCGGGTGGCGCAGGTCGGGTCGCGCGCCCCGCCGCACTCCGGCGGATCCGGCCGCGCGCAGCGCGTCGTGCGGTCGGTGACCGGGAGCCGTGTCGGATCGCCGGGTCGGTCGTTGGTGGGGTGTGGGTCGTTGGGGTGGATTGACGAACAGTCAGTGGACGATGGTCGAGCCACTGTTGCCGGATCGCGCCCGGCCACGGCGCGGCGGTCGGGGGATCGATCACCGCGCGATGATCGACGCGGTGGCCTGGAAGTACGAAAACGGTTGTCCGTGGCGCGAGTTGCCGGACCGGTTCGGGCCGTGGCAGACCGTCTACCACCGGTATACGGTGTGGGCGAAGGACGGCACCTGGCGTCGCATCCGGACCCGCCTGCAGGTCTGTCCGGACCCGGACGGCAGCCTGGACTGGTTGATCGAGGTCGATACGACGCCGACCCCGCCGAGCGGTGCGGCGACCGGAACGGCGCAGTGCGCCGCGAACGGAACCGCCGACCGCTGACGCCGCACGAAACCCGGCCGGCGGTGCGATCGTGCCGGCCGGCGTACGACGCGGCGTGTCCATGAAAGTCGTTCCGGGCCGCCCCGGGCAAGCGGATTGTGCGCACGGACCGTGTTCGCGTCCGCACCCGATGCCACGACCCTTCGGCCCGCCGCGCCTGCGCCTGCCGTCCCACCGCCCCGTTCGTCCGCGCGGTGCCGTCCCACCGCCGTGCGCCGGATGGTCTGTCACGATGTTCACATGCGTGTGTCGATAGGTGACATCCGACTGTATTTCGACGTGGATGGACCGAGGGTCGTGCCGTACGGTCCGATCATGGTCGAGCGGCCGACCCTGGTGCTGTTGCACGGCGGACCCGGCGCCGACCATTCGTCGTTCAAGCCCGCGATGTACGCGGCCGCGCGCTTCGCCCAGGTCGTCTACCTCGACCAGCGCGGCAGCGGCCGGTCCGACCGCGGCGACCCGGAGCAGTGGACCTGGGATCGGTGGGCCGACGACGTGATCGCGTTCTGCGACGCGCTCGACATCGCCGCACCGATCCTGGTGGGCACCTCCAGTGGCGGCTGGGTCGCGCTGACCGCCGCGATTCGCCACCCCGGGCGGGTCGGCCGACTCGTACTGGACAGCGTGATGCCCGGGCGCATCGCCGAACGGCTCGACGTCTTCGAACGGCTCGGCGGAGTACCGGCGCGCGAGATCGCGCGCCGGTACTGGAGTGGCGAGAGCCCCGAGACCATCCGGCGGGACTGGGAGGAGGTCTGCGTGCCGCTGTACTCGCAACGCACGGACGGCGATCCGGATGCCGCGAACCGGCAGCGCCGGATTCGCTGGAACCACGACGTCCTGGAGCGCTTTCGGCGGGATTCGGCGGACGACTTCGGCGGCTGGGCCCGGCTCGCCGAGATCACCTGTCCGACGCTGATCCTGGCCGGCGAGCACGACCCGGTGGCCACCGCGAGCGCGGCCCGACGACTGGCCGCCGGGTTGGTCAACGCCGAGACCCGGCTGCACGTCCTGCCGGACGCGGGCCACGGCGCCTTCCGGGAGGACCCGGAGCGTTCCCTGGCGGTGCTCCGGAGGTTCCTGGCGGGTCGGCGGGGCATGTCCGCGAATGCCGAAGGCGGCTGACCGGCCCGGCACGAACACCGCCGGTTCCGCGCCCGCCGGGCCTACGCCCCCTCGGGGTTCGGTGGCGCGGCGGAGGCGGGCGGCGAGCGGTGGCATGGAGGTGGACGCCGCGGCAGTGCCCCGGGCGTGATCGCCACCGCATCGTGGTCGCGCCACGCGTCCAAGGCTCCGGGTCATTCGGTTCGGCCCGTGCGCCCCGCCCGCGCCTGGTCGACGAACTCGGCCAGTCCGCTCGGGGTGACGTGTTCCAGGATCACCTTCGGCTCCACGGCGATGCCGTACCGCTTGCCGAGGACGTCCGCGAACTCGACCGCCAGAGTCGCGTCCACGCCCAGTTCCGCGAACGTGTCGTCCGGGTCGATCCGGGAGATGTCGAGGGAGATGAGTCGGGCGGTCTGATCGACGATCTCGTCGAGCAGGGCGGCGTTCACGGGCATGGCGAAGCTCCTTGACGGGTCATGGATGCGTCCCAGGCGCGGGATGTCCGAAGCGGGCGGCACGTCGACAGGAGCGATCCGGGGCGGCGCGGGAAGTTCTCCCGCGTCGATCCACCGGCCTGGCCCGAGGTCGCCCACCGACCCGACACCGGCTCCTGTCGCCCCGGAAACGCTAGTCGGCGCGCACGTTCCGGCGGTAGGACGGGACCGGTCCGTCGCAGGTGGCGAAGCATGGCGAATCGACCCGGCGCGTGGTCCCGGTGGTGGGCGGAGCGTTCCGCCGGCCGGGCCCGGACCGGGCCGCGTCGTCGGCCGGCGTCACAGCGGCGGGTTGAGGCCCTCGAAGAAGGCCAGGAGTACGGCTTTGCGTAGCCGCGAGGGGAGGCGGTCGAGGAGCGCGTGTACCGGGGCCATCCGCCCGTCGGTCAACAGGCCGGTCTTGACCATGAGTTCGGTCAGCGCGTCGGCGGACACACCCGCCTCGGACTCGGCGAGGGCGGTGAGTTCGTCGACGGAGCGCAGTTGTTCGGGCGTGGGCAGCGGGTCGCGCTCGCCGGCCGCGCGGACCGCCGCCCGCAGCGCGGTGAGCAGGTCCGGGACGTACGGGCCGTGGGTCGCGGTCATGGTGAGGTGGATGGTCGGCGGGATACCGGGTTGGGACAACTGCGGTTGCACGGCCCAACCCAGGCGTTCCAACTCGTCCAGGAACGCGAAGAAGTCGACGCCGTCCGTGGTCACCGCGACCAGACTGGTGGCGGGCGAGCCCAGCACGCGCAGGCCCTCGATGGCGCCGATCCCCTCGACCAGGCTCTCCGTGGCGGCCAGGGTGCGGGTGACCAGGTCGCGGTACCCGTCGGCGCCCAGATGGCGCATCACCGCCCACGCGGCGGCGATCAGACCGCCGGATTTGGAGCTCTGCATGGTCGGATTCACCACCGGATAGCCGGTCCAGTCGGCGGCGACGAAGTACTGGGTCCGGCGCAGCGCCGCCGTGCGGTACAGCAGGATCGAGCAACCCTTGGGCGCGTAGCCGTACTTGTGCAGGTCCACCGAGATCGAATCCACGCCCGGCACCCGGAAGTCCCAGGCGGGCACGTCGTGTCCGAGCTGCTCGGCGAACGGCAGCACCCAGCCGCCGATGCACGCGTCCACGTGACAGCGCACGCCGCGCCGCGCGCACAGGGCGGCGATCTCGGGGATGGCGTCCACGACGCCGTGGCCGTAGGAGGGTGCCGAGGCGACCACCAGGACGGTGTCGTCGGTGATCGCGCGGTCGATCGCGGCGACGTCGGCGGTCATGTGGACCGGGTCGATGTCCACGATCACCGGGTCGAGGCCGAAGTACTTCGCGGCCTTTGCCCATGCGGCGTGTGCCGAGCGGGCGAACACGATCTGCGGGCGGGCCGGGTCTGGCCGCGCGTCCCGAGCCGCCTTGGCGGCCAGGAGGCAGCTTTCCGTACCGCCGCTGGTCCAACTGCCGGCCGCGCCCGCCGGCGCGTGCAGCATCTCGCCGACAGCCGCGACCACTTGGTGCTCCAGCGTCGCGACGCTCGGGAAGGAGGTCGGGTACAGGCCGTTCACGTGCAGGTACAGCTCGAACGCGCGGACGGCGACCTCCTCGACGGAGGCGGCGCCGGAGTCGAACGTGTTGGCCACGCCGGGCCGTCCGCGCCCGGGTTCGTCGGCGGCGTGCATCGCCGTCAGCTCCGCGAGTACCTCGGCCACCGGCCGGCCGTCCGCGAACATGCCCACGCGTGCCTCCCCGAGTGCGATTGCTTGTGAGTTCGGGCCCGGGAGCGGGTGGTTGTGCGACCCCGGTCTCGGGTTGGGGCACGGTAGCGCGGCGGGGTCCGCGATGTCTGTAGGCGTCCGCGGGGTCTGTCGACGTCCGTGCGGGGAGCGGCGCCGCCGGAGGTGGGCGGGTGTGTCGCGGCCAGGCCGACGCGGGGCGTGCTCTCTAGGGTGGGGAACGCTCCCCGGGGTTGGGAGTGCTCCCGAAGAACTCGCCTCGAAGGGCAGAACCATGGCCATCGCGACCGCCCGTCACCCCGAGTTGCCCGAACTGCTCGAATTCCTGCGCCCGCGCCACCGCGGTCTGCTCGCCACGACCCGCGCGGACGGGCGTCCACAGATGTCCCCGGTGTCCTGCGGCGTCGACGAGGCGGGCCGGATCGTGGTCTCCACGTACCCCGATCGGGCCAAGGCGCGCAACGCCCGCCGGGACGAACGGGTGTCCATGTGTGTCGTCTCGGACGACTGGAACGGTCCGTACGTGCAGGTGGACGGCCGGGCCGAGGTGTTGGACATGCCGGACGCGCTGGAGCCGTTGGTCGAGTACTTCCGCTGTATCGCGGGCGAGCACCCGGATTGGGACGAGTACCGCGAGGCGATGCGCAAGCAGGACAAGTCGCTGATCCGCATCCACATCGAGCGCTGGGGGCCGATCGCCACCGGCGGCTTCCCGGCCCGCCTGGCCGAGGCCGAGTAGCCGCGACGTCGACGGCGTCGGGCTCGACGTGGTCGGGGCTCGACTGGTTGGGGCGCGACGTGGTCGGGGCTCGCCGCCGATCGGCGCAATGCCCGCCGAAACCGGTGCGCGGGGAGTGGGCTGGTGTGATGACCGAGGAGACTGCGGGTACCGTCCGTCCATCCACCGATGCGCTGCCCGGGCGAGTGAGCGCCCGGCGCCGTGAACTCGGGCTCTCCGTGGCGGACATCGCCCGCCGTACCGGGTTGCCCGGGGCGTGGGTGAACTCCGTCGAGAGCGGATCCACGCCCCCGTCCGCGCCCGGATTGTCCCGACTCGCCGATGCTCTGGAGACCACCGTCGACGACCTGCTCTCCGCGCAGCCGGCCGCCTTCACGCACCGGACGCCGCCTCGGCCGCCGGGCCAGGATCCGGGTCCGGGCCGGGAGTTGGTGGAGATGAGCGACGAGGAGTGCCAGGCCCACCTGCTTCTCCAGTTGGTCGGCCGGATCGCGGTGCTCGACGGGCCCGACCCGTTCGTACTGCCGGTCAACTACGTGATGCTCGGCCGCGACGTGATGTTCTGTACGGCCGCCGACTCGTCCCTGGCCCGGGTCGCCGGCCCGGTCCTGTTCGAGGTGGACGACATCGTCGACGCCGCCCGAATCGGCTGGAGCGTCCTGATCCGGGGCACGGCGGAGCGGGACGAGGACCCGTCGGACGCGCCGTCGGACGCGGAGGACCCGTGGCCGGCGGGTCGCCGGGACGTGTGCATCCGCATCCGCGCGGAACGGGTGACCGGCCGACGGGTGCGGCCGGTGGTGGGCGCCGACGCGTAGGGGCGCGAGACGGGAGGCACCCGGTCGGGGCGCGCGTCGGTGCGTGCCCCGGCTGCGTGCCTTCCCGTCCCGGCGGCCGTGGCGGCGCCGCTGTCGGTGCCCGTCACGGCCGCCGCGCCGCCATCCGGGCCGGCCGCATATCGTGTGAATCATGAGTACACACTTTGACGTCGTTGTCCTGGGTGCCGGTCCCGGCGGGTACACCGCGGCGGTTCGCAGCGCGCAGCTCGGACTGCGGGTCGCGGTCATCGAGCAGAAGTACTGGGGCGGCGTCTGCCTGAACGTCGGCTGCATCCCGTCGAAGGCGCTGCTGCGCAACGCGGAACTCGCGCACATCTTCACGCAGGAGGCCAAGACCTTCGGGATCCGCGTCGAGGGTTCGGTGACGTTCGACTACGACGCCGCGTTCAAGCGCAGTCGCAAGGTCGCGGACGGCCGGGTCAACGGCGTGCACTACCTGATGAAGAAGAACGGCATCACCGAGTACGACGGGCGCGGCTCGTTCGTCGACGCGCACACGCTGGACGTCTCGCTGACCGCGGGCGGTGTCCAGACCGTCACCTTCGACCACTGCATCATCGCGGCGGGCGCGAGCACCCGGCTGCTGCCGGGCACCTCGCTCAGTGAGCGTGTGGTCACCTACGAGGAGCAGATCCTCACCGACCGACTGCCGGAGAGCATCATCATCGCCGGCGCCGGCGCGATCGGCGTCGAGTTCGCGTACGTCCTGCACAACTACGGCGTGAAGGTGACCATCGTCGAGTTCCTCGACCGGGTCGTCCCGCTGGAGGACGTCGAGGTCTCCACCGAACTCGCCAAGCGCTACCGCCGGTTGGGCATCGAGATCCTGACCTCGACCCGGGTCGAGTCGATCGACGACGGCGACCCGAACGCCAAGGTCCGGGTCACCGTCACCCGCGACGGGCAGCAGCAGGTCCTGGAAGCCGACAAGGTCCTCCAGGCGATCGGCTTCGCCCCGCGCGTGACCGGCTACGGCCTGGAGACCATCGGCGTGCGCCTCACCGAGCGCGGCGCGATCGACGTGGACGGCCGGGGCCGCACCAACATCCCGCACATCTACGCGATCGGCGACGTCACCGCGAAGCTGATGCTCGCGCACGCGGCCGAGTCGATGGCGGTGATCGCCGCCGAGACGATCGCGGGCGCCGAGACCATGGAACTCGACTTCGTGATGATCCCGCGCGCCACCTACTGCCAGCCGCAGATCGCCAGCTTCGGCTGGACCGAGGCGCAGGCGCGGGAGCAGGGCTTCGACGTCCGGGTCGCCAAGTTCCCGTTCACCGCCAACGGCAAGGCACACGGCCTCGGCGACCCGGTCGGCTTCGTCAAGGTGATCAGCGACGGCACCCACGGCGAACTCCTCGGTGCCCACCTGATCGGCCCCGAGGTCACCGAACTCCTCCCCGAACTCACCCTGGCCCAACAGTGGGACCTCACGGTCCACGAGGTCGCCCGCAACGTCCACGCCCACCCCACCCTCGGCGAAGCCGTCAAGGAAGCCATCCACGGCCTCGCCGGCCACATGATCAACATGTGACACGGCGGCCCGCCGACCTGCATCGCAGGGCTTCGGAGCCACTAAGGGGTACGGAGCGGTAGGGGAACGACACGGGAAGCCGTCTCGCCCTCGGGTGGGGCGGCTTCCTCCGCTCGTTCAGGCGTCCTTCGCGACCACACGCACCATGACGTCGAACAATGGTGAACCCTCGTAGGCGAGCTGCCGTGGTCCGATGCGTTGGTAGCCGAGCCTGGTGTAGAGATGGATGGCCGGTTCGTTGTCGGGCCGAACGTAGAGGCCCAGGTGCGTCACTTCTTGTTGGGCGTTGGCCAGTGCATCGTGGAGGAGCCTGCCGACCCCCTGATCACGCCAGGCTTGCCGGACCATCAGCTCGTTGGTGACGAAGAGCCGCATGGCGGAGAGCGGTTCGCGCTCGTCCGCGAGTTCATCGCCCAACCAATAGCGCGGGTCCGGTCGCTGGCCGTACGCGTAGCCGACGAGTTCGCCGTCGGACCACGCGCCCACCCATGAGAATCCTGGCCGGGCCCGGTGGCGTTCCAGCCGCTCGGCGAAGGCACCTGGTGAGGCGAAGGGGTTGCCCGTGGCGACGCGGTGGGCGTAGGCGTCGGCATACACCTCGACCAGCAGGCTGTGCATAGCCGTCACCTCGGCGGTGCCCCCGGGGCGAAGTGTGAATCGGCTCGTCATGCGGCCTGCCTCCGGATCACAGCGAAGTGGTCGGTTCGAGTGTGTGCCTGGCAAGGTACTTTCGGATCTCGTCTCGATCGGCGCACGAGGTCGCGGTGACGAGATCCTGGAGACGAGAAGCCAGGCGGGCCGACGCGATGCTGTCGAGCAAGGGTACGACCGAGTCGACCTGCTCGGCGGCGGCGTCTCGATCTCCCGCCGCGTGCCACGCGCGTGCGGCGCGAGTCAGGCGAATGGCGCGGTCGCGCACGAATCCGTCCGCCGTGAGGTGTGCGGCGCGCGTCGACAGTACGCCCGCGGCTCCGTGGCGGCCGAGGTAGAGCCGGCACACAGGATCTCGCTCACTACGCCCACTTTCGAAGTGGCGGTGCGCGGTCGTGAGCGCGGCGTTCGTCTCGGGTGTGTTCCCCAGGGCAGCCCACGCTCCGGCTTCACGGAGCGCCAGGAGCGACATGAGCCATGGTGTCGCGATCGGCCGGGCAATGTGCTGAGCAGCTTCGGCCAAGCGCAGACCTTCGCGCGGCCGACCGCTGATCACGGCCAACGCCGATAGGTTGCACAGCGCATGGACTTCGAGGTCCAAGTCGTCGAGAGCGCGGGCGATCGATTGGGCTTCGCTGTAGCAGGCTCTCGCATCGGCGTACCGCGCGGCGTCATGCGCAACGGCCCGTAGCCGTGCTCCGCGTCGGCCGGGTCCGGTGAACCGACCGCGCCCCGGGAGCGTTTCGGGCGGGGGAGCCGTGGACGACAAGGTGAAGGCTGCGGCGAGGAGGAGCCTGAAGCGCACCATGAGCGTGGCTCGTCCGAACTCCGAGGTCGAGCGGCCGACATCGTCGGCCGGACGGCCGTGATCGAGGTCGCGCCGATCGACTCTCCAGGGTCGAGACGGCGCGCATCGCCGGGGGAGCGCGTCGCGATCGTGCCGATCGGGAGTGGATGTTGTCGTGCGTCTGCGGGTTCTTGCTCCGGCTTGGGGACGCCCCGGCTGCATCTTCCGGAGCCGGGACGACCCGCTACGCAGCGTACTGGATCGATGACCGAAAAAGTTCCCAATGAGTCGTGAATCGATCAAGGGTTCCGGGGCCTTGTTGCACTCTGCCTCGCGAACGTCAGGGGAGCGCGGTCGGCTTCGGCGCGCTCGGTGAGCCGTCCGTGGCCGCTGGGGTCGGGTGAGTCGTGCATGGATGGTTCGAGACGCGATCCGCCCCCGTCCGCGGTCGTTGCACGACGCGGGCGGGGGCGGATGTCCGTGGCGGTGTGGGCCTCACCGCCGGATCACTCTTTTATGCGTCAAGGCCTCCCGATTCGGTGTGTTGGGCGCGCCGCTTGCGCTGGTGGATCAGGACGAGGGCGCCCAGGGCCAGCATCGCGGCACCGATGCCGGCCATCAGGCCGACGAAGTTGTTCGAACCGGTGGCCGCCAACTGTGCGTGGCTTCCGGGTGCGGGCGAGCCCTGCGGGGCCTGCGCGTTCGCGGCGTCACCGCGGTGGTGTCCGGGGCCACCGTTACCGGGTGCCTGGGATTCCGCCGCGTTGGTCGGTCGCTGGGCGCCGTGACCGGGTGCATCGGATCCGGGTGCGTGGGTGGGTCGCTGGGGGCCGTGACCGGGTCCATGGGATCCGGCTCCATGGGTGGGTCGGTGGGAGCCGGTCGGACCACCCGACGCGGACGGGCTGGAAGTGCCGGGACCAGCCGGACCCGACGGGCCTGCCGGTCCTGCCGGGCCGGCGGGGCCTGCCGGTCCTGCCGGACCTGACGGGCCCGCAGGTCCTGCCGGACCCGGGGAACCGGGTGCACCGGGAGAGCCAGGCGCACCCGGGGAGCCAGGCGCACCGGGGGAGCCAGGCGCACCGGGGGAGCCAGGCGCACCCGGGGAGCCGGGTGCGCCGGGGGAGCCGGGTGCGCCGGGGGAGCCGGGTGCGCCGGGGGAGCCGGGTGCGCCGGGGGAGCCGGGTGCGCCGGGGGAGCCGGGCGCGCCGGGAGAACCAGGTGCGCCGGGGGAGCCGGGCGCGCCGGGAGAACCAGGTGCACCCGGGGAACCGGGTGCCCCCGGAGAGCCGGGCGCTCCGGGAGAGCCGGACGGTCCGGGCGGGCCGCTGGGTCCGGGAGGTCCGCTCGGTCCGGGCGGCCCGCTCGGGCCGATGATGCAGGACGGCTTGGTGATGACGTTGGTGTCCAGGGTGGTCGAGCCATTGCGGGCGAGGGCTCGGCCTTCGATGGTCGATCCGGTGGTGACCGAGATGGAGGTCAACGCCATGATCGTGCCCTTGAAGGTGGTGTTCGTCCCGAGCGTGGCCGAACTGCCGACCTGCCAGAAGACGTTGCACGCCTGGGCGCCGTTGATGAGCGCGACGGTACTGGCGGACCCGGTGATCAGGGTGGACGCGATCTGGAAGATGAAGACCGCGTTGGGGTCCCCCTGCGCGTCGAGGGTGACGGTTCCGGTGAGGCCGAGGGGTCCGGTGGAGTTGTAGACGCCGGAGACCAGGGTCAGGCCGACAAGGTCTCCCGCGACGCTCGCCGTGGGGGCTCGCCCGGCGGCGTCGTTGTAGGCGATGGTCAGGTCCGCCTGTGGTCCGGCCGCTGCGGCGGCCGTGGTGATGGTGCCGTTGGTGACGAGCCCCGGCGGAAAGCCGACGACCGCGCTGCCCGGGCTGACGCCCAGGTTCCCGCTGATGACACTGGGGCCGGTGTTGGTGACGGTCTGCCCGCCCAGCACGGCGTAACTGTCCGCGGTCCCCAGGTTGACCGTGGCGGTCGCCGCGCGTGCGCCGGGCGCTATCGACACGAGAGCAGCCGAAGCCAGTAGCACCATCCCGAGAATGATCGCCGCCACCGCCGCGGATCGGGAATGCCTCGGTTCTCGGAAGCCCGTGGAACGGGCACCATCGATTGCCATGAACTGGGCCTTTCGCGTACTCGGTCGCCGTCGAACAGCCGGGCGGCAGACGTGTTCCGGGTGGGGGACTGCCGAAGGCTTCGGGGCGACGAGGGTGGGCGAACGCGTCGTCTCGCAGGACGTACGGACGCGCTCACCCGGGGACAAAGGGCGTAAATCGTCACAATTCACCGCCCAATGTCCGCAATGAGATCATCCGCCGATCACATTTACCGGGAGTCAAACGGGTGGTTTTGTGCGATTCCCCGAACGCCGCGTCCCGGCGGCCCACAACGGCCCCGTGCGCATGTCGACGGGCGGCTCTCGACGTGTCGCAACGCGGATCGACGGGCGCGTGTGTGCTCGGCCGCCGTGCGGGCCGGCTTCGACCGGATTCCGGAGCCGCGGAGCGCCGGTCCGAGGCCGCGCCCGAACGGCACGGTGTCGAGTGCGGGTGTCCACGCCGGTTCGGGGGCCTCGTCGTGGGGGATGCCACGAAACGCTGTGTCGCAGGTTGTCGGGCGCCGGTCGAACGTCCGGTTCGAACAGGTCTCGCCGGTGCGACCGTTCCCTGGGCTACGGGCGGCTGAGCGGTCCGCGCCGCGTTGGAGAGCTGCTCTCCTCCGGTAATCGCGGGGCGTCGTCCGACGCCACCCGTCCCGGGTTAAGGCATCCCATGTCTCGCATCACCGTCATCGGCGGCACCGGCCATGCCGGTTCGGCCATCGTCGCGGAGGCCGCCGCCAGCGGTCACCGGGTCGCCGCACCGAGCCGCTCACTCCCCGACACGCCGATCCCGAACGTGACCCATGTCCAGGACGACGCCACCGACGAAGCAACGCTCTCGGCGGCCATCGAGGGAGCGGACGTCGTCGTGGCCGCACTCGCCCCACGCGGCCCGCCGGCCGCCGGCTTCCGCGACGTCCACCGCACCATCGCGCGTCCGGCCGACGCCGCGGGCATACCCCTGTTCGTCGTAGTCGGCTACTCGTCGCTGCGCCCCGCGCCCGGCGCGGATCGCTTCGTCACCCGACCTCGGCCACATCCCGCAGAGCTTCACGACGAGATCCGCGCCGGGGCGGCGCTCGTCATCGACGACCTCCCGGCCACGCCCGCCACCCTCGACCGGGTCTTCGTGAGCCCGGCGCTCGGATTCGGCGCACGCATGCTGAACGACTCGCCGTTATCGGCTCGGCGACGACGTCGCGGTCCAGCCCGAGGACGGCGGCGCGATCTCCGCCGCGGACTACGCCTTCGGGTGTGTCGACCTGATCGAGAAAGGCGACCACCACAGGACACAGGTCAACCTCGGCCACTGAGCGGACAACGGCCTCTGTGCTGGACCGGCTCGACCACCGGGGACATCAGTGCTGCTCCACGCCATCGCCTGGCACCACAACGGCCGAAGCCGGCCCACCTTCGGACGGGACGGCCCTGTTCGCGGTCTCCCCGTCGGGCCCGGCCGGGCCCGGAGAGCACCCGGCGGCTTGCTCCGGACCGAGTGCTCCACCCCGGCCGGTGCGGGTTCGCTTCCGGCTTGCGCGCGGAAGTGGCAGTGCGGGTGGCTACATTGCGCGGATGATCTCTCGTGAACGTGCTTTGTATCAGGCGGTCGACCGACTCGAGCATGCCTTGGGGGAGCAGGACGAAGCCCTGTTGAACGATGCCTTCGGGCAGTTGCGCGACGCCTTCGAGAACGCGCAGCCGAAGGACTCGGCCGAGGTGGGTCCGCGACTTGCGGGCGCGCTGTCGCGGACCCCCATGGGAGCGGAGGCGATTCTTGCCGTCATGATCGGTGCCTGCGTGGAGAACGGCGCGGATCCGGCGGCGTGTTCGGGGCCGGTTCTCGCCGGGGTGCGGGACGCGCTGCGCAACGTCGCGGGTTTTCCGGCGCTGTGGGAGGAGGCGGTCGGCGGCGACCTGCCCGAGCGGGACCATCTGGCCCTGGGTGAGGTGCTCGGCCGGGTCGCGGAGGCGACGGGCGGGCTGGACGAGGCGAAGTTCGCGGCGGTGTCCGCGTGGATGCAGTTGCCGCTGTGGGAGATGGCGGCTGTTGCGATGCTCTCGCGCGAGGCGATACGTCGGGCCGTGCAGGCCGATGGGACGCTGGTCGCGCTCGCCGAGGAGATCGCGCTCGGCGACGCCGACCTCAAGTGCCTGCGCTACCTGCTCAAGATGTTCGACGACGAGCCGTTGGTCGTGCTGCATCGGCCCACCGGGACGGGATATCGCCTGCGCGTCACCCGCGTCGGCGACAACTTCCAACTGCACACGCTGATCGCGCACGTCCTCATCGCAGGCGGCCACATCCCGGGCGACCCGCCGTCCGCCGAGGCGGTCGCGGTGTGCCGGGACGCCGCGTTCGAGCCGGCGCCGCACACGACCGGCGTGTTCAACCTCAGTGGTGTCGACGGCGGGTGGATCTGGAACGAGGGTTGTCCCGCCGACATCCCGGTCGTGGACGGCGAGCGCGTGCTCGTACTGGACCCACCGGCGTACGAACGTTCGTGGCGAGCCGGCCGGTTCTATCCGGGCATCACCGGCGACGTCACCCTCGAAGCGACCCTGGACCGCACCGAGTCCGAGGCGTACCTGGCCCAGGCGGCCCCTCCACGCACCTGGCCGGACGGCGACTAGGAAGCGTCCGCACGCCGCATCACCACGTTTCGAGCCGCCGGATGCCGAGGGTCTGCGTGGTGGCGGCGCGGATTTTGCCGTCGGGGCTGGTGGCGATGCAGGTGACGGGGGCGTCGGTGGCGGTGGTCGGGACGTTGGTGCTCCGGCCGGAGCGGGTGTCCCACAGGGTGACCGTGCCCTCCTTGAAACCTCCCGCGAGGGTGTCGCCCGGACCGCGTGACGTCGGACGCGGGGCCGGTGAGGGGTTTGGCGGCCGTGCGGGCGTTCTGCCACTGCGCCTCGGAGGACAGGACTGCGAGCGGGCCCAACACATCCGTGACGCGATGGTCCGGCGAAGTAGTCAGGCTCGTGGGCCATGCTTCGACCGGTTGAATCCGGAGCGTCGACAACCTCGCTGCTTGCCCGCCGCCGGTGTCGGCTGCCGGATCGTCTCCACAGCGCCTGTTCCTGTCGCCGGACAAGCCCCGGGGCGCGCCACGCCATGGCGCGCCCGATGCTCACACCATCGTGATGGCGACCTTGCCGCGTGCGTGGCCCTTGTGGATGTACTCGATCGCTTGCGGGATCTCGTCGAAGGTATACGTTCGGTCGATCACCGGCGTGAGCTTGCCCGCCTCGATCAGTGTCCGCAATGTACGCAGATCCTCGGCACTTTCGACCTGGACCAGGCCGCGCAGCCGATGCCGGATGAACGGGGTCAGCACGAGTGCGCGCAGGACGCGGTCGACGCCGCCGAACCAGCGGCCCTTGGTTTCGCTGCCGACGATGACGAGTGTGCCCGTGCGGGAGAGCGCCCGGCGGAGGCGGTTCAGTGAGCGATGGCCCGCGATGTCGAGGATCAGGTCGTACCGGTGCGTCCCATCCGTGAAGTCCTCGCGCGTGTAGTCGATCACCTCGTCCGCGCCGAGCGCGCGCACCAGTTCCAGCTTTCCGGTGCTGCACAGGCCGGTGACGTGCGCGCCGAACTCCTTGGCCAGTTGCACCGCGTACGTGCCGATGCCGCCGGCCGCGCCGACGATCAGGACGCGTTGCCCGGAGCGGACCCGCCCGCTGTCGCGGAGCCCCTGGAGCGCGGTGAGGGCGGAGGTCGGTACGGTCGCCGCTGCGGTGAGGTCGAGGTTCACCGGCTTCGGCGCGAGCTTGGTCTGCGGGGTGCACGCGTACTCGGCGAAGGAACCCTGACACGTGCCGAACACCTCTTCGCCCGGCCGGAATCCGGTCACGTTCCGCCCGACCTCCTCGACCAGACCGGCGACGTCCATGCCCCGAACGCGCACCTTGGGCGCGCGCAAACCGAAACCGGTGAGGCGGAGCAGGTACGGCAAGCCCGTCATGAGGTGCCAGACGCCGGGATCGACCCCCGCCGCGTGCACCCGGACCAGCACGTCGTCGTCGCCGACGACGGGTCGGTCGATGTCGTCGAGTCGCAGTACATCGAGCGGCCCGTACGTGTCCTGAACGAACGCCTTCACGGCATCTCCCCTGCATCGTCCGGGTATTGGAAAACCTCGTCGAGCGGAACCCCGAAGACGCGGGCGATCACG
This sequence comes from Embleya sp. NPDC127516, assembly GCF_044765325.1. Taxonomy (NCBI): domain Bacteria; kingdom Bacillati; phylum Actinomycetota; class Actinomycetes; order Kitasatosporales; family Streptomycetaceae; genus Embleya; species Embleya sp. NPDC127516. The sequence goes on from NZ_JBIWJT010000007.1 coordinate 23,275, forward strand.
AACGCCATTTCCAGGGACGGGGAATAGCGGCCCTGCTCGATGGCGATCACGGTCTGCCGGGTGACGCCCACACGCTCGGCCAGTTCGGCCTGGGTCATCTCGCCGTGGGCGAAGCGCAGGGCGCGGATCGTGTTGGTGACCCTGGTCGGCGGCTTCTTCACCACGATGGAAGGCCCCAGCGGTAGGCGGCGATCCTGGCTCCGGAATCGAGAATCGCGGAAAGCACGAACGCCAGGTAGATGGTGTTGGCGATCCAGAAGTGGTCCCACTCGGCGAGCGCCATCCCCAGCGCCGCCACCGCGCCGACGACGACGAGGGATTGGCCTGCGTGTTCACCGAACCGGCCGATCTCCCGGTCGCGTTGGTCCTTCCGGTTGGCGCCCTCGGGGGTGACGATCGAGACCACGATGTGCAGCACGATCGCCGCCAGGATCGCGGCCCCGATCGTCCACAGCAGAGTGGACGCGTACGAGACCTCCGCTAGCGGGGTGTTGCCCGCTCTCCCGAGGACGACGGCGAGATAGGTCGCGTAGGCGCCGACCGTGACGAACACCATGATCCACGCGCGCTTCTCTTCGAACGCCACGGCGGCTCCTCGGTCGCGCGAAGTGAACATGCGTCAATGTAAAGCAGCGATGACATCATGTCTAGTTTTCTTTACATCGGCCTCCGGTCCCCGACGCGCGGCGCGATTCGGGCGCAAATCCCACCGGAGGCCGGCCCGAACCTGGTCGCCGCACTAGACTCGCGGCTCGGATTCGGGCGGGGGCACGCCGTTTCGCGGTGCTGCGCGGCGTCCGATGGGGCGCGGGACGTGGGCAGTTGGAGCGACGATGAGCGCAGACGAACGCATCGACCGGATCGACCGGATCGACCGGATCGACCGGGCCAGGTTCCTCTACGAACGATCGGTCTTCGGCGGTGACCCGAACGCACTGCCCGCCGCCGATCGCGAACTCGACGCCGTAGAGGCGGACTTGGCCCTGGCCCGAGGCCGCGTGGCGCACGCGCGCCACCTGCGCCATCGCGGCGCCGAGGACCCCGAGGAACTGGCCCTGTTCGAGCGGGCCGTGGAGCTCTACCGCCTGCTCGGCGACGTGCGCGGCGAGGGCGAGGCGCTGTTCTGGGTCGGCACGTTCCACCAGGTCGTCCGGAGCGACCACGCGAGCGCGCTGCCCGCGCTCGAACGATCCCTCGAACTCGCCACGGCCGTCGAGGACCGGCTGACCATGTCGTACGCCCTGCGGCACCTGGGCATCGCCGCGCACATCGCGGGACGGCTGGACACGGCCCGGGTGCGGCTGGAGGAGTCGGTACGGCTGCGCCGCGAGTTGGGCTTTCTGCCCGGCGTCGCGGCGAACCTGGTCGGGCTGGCGTACATCGCGGCCGGCCAGGATCGCCGCGACGACGCGCTGGCGCTGGTCGAGGAGGCGGCCGCGATCGTCGCGGCCACCGGTGCCGACGGCATCCTGCCCTCGGTGGAGGAGGCCCGCAGGGACCTGGCGGGCGACGACCTCCCTCGCCCGCTCTGAACCCGCTCGTCCCCGGCCTCCGCAACGACCTTGCCGAAGGGGCAGGATGGGCGGATGGGACGTGTGGTGTTGCGCGCGGGTTCAGTGTTGGATGTGCGGTCCGGAGAGGTCGGCCCGGCCGACGTCGTGATCGAGGGCGAGCGGATCGTGGCCGTCGGGAGCGGCCTGGACGGTGACGAAGTGGTCGACTGTGCGGATCAGTTGGTGGTCCCCGGGTTCATCGACTGTCATACGCACGTGTGTCTGGGGCAGACCATTCGGGATCCGTTCGGACTGCCCCGGTCGGTGCGGCCGTTGTCGGCGGTGCCGGTGCTGCGGACCCTGTTGCAGCTCGGGGTGACGACCGTACGCGACGCGTGGGGAGCCGACGCGGGTCTGCGGATGGCGATCGAGCGGGGATGGGTCGCGGGACCGCACGTGCTGATCAGCGTGCGGCAGGTGTGTACCACCGGCGGGATCGGGGACCACTGGGCTCCCCGGGTGGGTGCGGTGGACTTCTTCGAGGACCCGTCCATGCCCGATCCGGTCTTCGACGGAGCGGATGCGGCACGGGCCGTGGTGCGGCGCATGGTGCGGGCCGGGGCGGACTGGATCAAGGCCACGCCGTCCGGATCGATGACCCTGGGGCGCGGGATGCACGACGTACAGTTCACGCCCGAGGAGATGGCCGCCCTGGTCGACGAGGCCGCCCGGCTCGGCGGGCGTCGCGTCATGGTGCACGCGCACGGGGCGCGGGCGGCGGAATCGGCGGCGCGCGCGGGTGCGGGCAGCATCGAACACGGCACCTATCTGGACGAGGCGGCCGTGGGCGCGATGGCCGAGCACGGGACCTGGCTCGTGCCGACCCTGTCGTGTACGCAGACCGACCCCGCGGGCGCTCCCGACGGCGCGGCCGAGGCCCATCGCCACGCGGTCCGCCTGGCGATCGACGCGGGTGTGCCGATCGCCATGGGCAGCGACAGTCCGGTCCGCCCGTACGCCGAGGTGCTCCGCGAGATCGAGCACCTGTCCCGGTGCGGTCTCGGTCCCGCCGGCGCCTTCCGCGCGGCCACCCACGACGCGGCGCGGCTGCTCGGCCTCGCCGACGACCGGGGCGAGATCGCCGTCGGCAAACGCGCCGACCTGGTCCTGCTCGCCGGCACCGACCTCGACCCGACCGACCTCGACCACCGCATCCGAGGCGTCTGGCACGACGGAACCAGGGCCCGCTGACCCGACCCGACCCGACCCGACCGCACCCGCACCGCCATCGGCGCGGCACGGTCCGGGCGATTCACCGCCCCCGGGGCCGTTGTCGCGCCGTCGGACAAGGCGCGACCCCGGGACCGGGACAAGCGCATTTGGCGCGGGCCGGCTCACGCGGAGCCGGGTTCGGCGACGCTCGCCGGGTTCGCGGCCCCCGGCGCGGGCGTGCTTCCCGGCGCGGGCGCGGCTTCCGACGCGGGCGGCAGCGCGCGTACGTCCGGCAACAGCAGCAACGCCCCGTTCGTGGCGGCCACCAGCACCGCGCCGATCAGCAGTGGGGTGGCGCTGCCGATCGCCGCCGCGACGGGAGCGGCGACGGCCAGGCCCAGCGGGCGGGCGGCGAAGGAGATCAGCGAGTCGAACGAGCCGACCCGACCGAGTGCCTCCTGCGGGATCCGGCGCTGGATCGTGGTCTCCCACAGTGGGCTCAGCACGCCGAGGCCGAACATGCCGACGAAGTACGCGGCGGTGACGACCACCATCGGTGCGCGCAGCCCGAAGGCGGCGAGTGGGAGCGCGTACACGGCGGCGCCGATCGACGTGGCCACCAGTGGGCGGCGGATCGGCAACCGGGTGGAGATCAGCACGCCGAGCAGGAGGCCGGCGGTGCCGACCTGGGCGATGATCACCCAGGAGCGGTCGCCGCCGAGTCGGTCGACCGCGATCATCGGGCCGAGGGTGAGCAGGAAGCCGGCCGCCAAGTGCCATACGCCGTGCGCGAAGACGTTGGCCAGGAACCACGGGTGGCGCCGAGTCTCCACCCAACCCGCGCGCAACTCGCCCAGGAACGGCTCCCGTTCGTCCGAACGCTCGATGCGCCGCGGGCGCAGGCCGCCGAACGTGGCGGCCGAACCGAGGAACAGCAGGCCGGTCAGCAGCGAGGACCAGCCGGCCCCGACCGCGAGGATCAGGCCGCCGGCGGCAGCGGGTGCCGCCACCTGTGCGAGGCCCTGCGCGACGCCGAGCCGGGCGTTCGTACGCAGCCGCTCCGGCTCGGGTACCACCGCGACCACCAGCGTGCGGATCGCCGAAGTGCCGAACGCGACGGCGGCGCCGGTGAGCGCGGACAGCACCGCCAGATCCGCGATCCGTACCGGGCCGGCGAGCAACTCGGCGCCGATCGCCAGCTGGGCGCCGGCGCGGACCAGATCGGCGGTGAGAATCACCCGCTGCGGCGGGAATCGGTCGGCGATCACACCCGCGACCGGGAGCAGGAGCAACATCGGCAGCAGTTCGCAGGCCAGGACCAGGCCCAGGTCGGTGCTCGAACCGGTGTGCACGAGAGCCAGGGTCAGGGTGATCGGAATCAGGGCGGTCGCCAGGGCGGCGAAGGTGCGGCCGAGCAGGAGCCGGCGCGTGGCAGGGGTCATGGCAGCCGAATGTATTTCGTCAGCAAATCATTCGTCAACGAATTACTAGTCGGCATAGCATACTGACCGCATGCATGGAGACGGCCGCGAACACGGCGAAGGCCGCGAACACGGCGAGAGTCGGGAGCACGGCGAGGGCCGGCAACACGGCGAAGGCCGCGAACACGGCGGGGACCGCGAACCCGCGGACCGCGGACCCGGACGGGCACGCGGCGGCTGCGAGTGCGGACGGGGCCGGCCCGAGGTCGCGGCTGCTATCGAGGTCGAGGACTCCGTCGACCGGCACATCGCGCGGTGGCGGCACAAGGCGCCGTTCGACGAGCGCGTCGAGGGCATCGTCACCCGGATCCAGATGCTGACCAAGCACCTCGGGCAGGTCAAGGGACGCGCCCTGGCCGAGGTCGGTCTCCAGGCGTTCGAGTTCGACACGCTGCACCGACTGGCCTCGCGCGGCGCGCCGTACCGGGCCACGCCGTCCGAACTGGCCACGGAGCTGATGGTGTCGCCGGCGGGGATCACCGGCCGGCTGGACACGCTCGAGGAGGCCGGTTCGATCCGCCGCATCCGCGGCACCGAGGACCGCCGCCGGGTCGACGTCGAGCTCACCGAGTCCGGCCGCGCCCGCTGGACGGCCGCGATGAAACTGCTCGACGGCGCCGAGCGCGCCATGGTCGAGCCGTTGGACGAGATCGATCAGGACGAACTGATCGCCCTGCTGAAGCGCATGCTGCTCCGGGTGGAGAACCCCGCCTGAGGTACGCCGGCAGGCGCGCTGGGACACCCGACATGCCCGGGCCCGCGGAGCACCGGACCAGCCCGAACCCGCACGACACCGGACCCGCGCGACACCGAACCCGCACGAGACCGAACCCGCGCGACACCGGACCGGCCGGCCGCGCGCGGAAACCCGGTCCGGTCGACGCGCACGAACCTCGCGCGCGTGACCGCAGCCGTCGCCGCACGCGCCTCCCGCTACTTCTTGACCGCCCGCAGCACCACGAACTTCGGGTCGCTCGCCACGATGTCGCAGTTGCCGAACAGCCGGCGCAACTTCACGTGATAGCCGAGGTGCCGGTTGCCGATCACCCACAATTCGCCGCCCGGGCGCAGCGCGGTACGCGAGCCGGCGAACATCCGCCACGAGATCGCCTCGGTGGTGGCCCGATGGGTGTGGAACGGCGGGTTGTTCAGGACCAGGTCGACACTCTCGGCCGGTACGTCCGTCAAGCCGTCGCCCACCACGAACTCGGCACCCGCGTCCGAACCCAGGTTCTCCTGGAAGGTGGCCCGCGCCGAGGCCACGGCCTGATGCGACTCGTCGACGAACAGCACGTCCGAGCGCGGATTGGCCAGCATCGCCGCCGTTCCCACCACACCGTTGCCGCATCCCAGGTCCACCACCCGGTCGCGTCCGGTGCGGCGCGGGAGGTTGCGCAGCAGGAAGCGGGTACCGATGTCGAGCCGGTCGCCGCAGAAGATGCCCGCGTGGTTGGTGACCACGATCCCGGACCCCGCGCCGACGTCGCCGGGCAGCGCGTAGCTGCGCGGCCACGGGCTCGCGGTACGCGGGAGCGAGGGGTCGGGGGTGGCGAAGATCAGCCGGGCCTTGCGTACCGCCAACGACGTGCGGGTCGGGCCGATGATGCGCTCGAACAGCTTGAGCGTGGAGGTGTGGATCTCGGTGGTCATGCCGGTGCCGACCACGACCGTGTCCGCGTGCACGCCCGGCGCGAGCCGGTGCAACTGGTCCTCCAGCAGCGCCAGGTTCTTCGGGACCCGGACGATCAGGACGTCGACGCGCTCCGGCGGCGCGTCCCGGGTGGACAGCAGCCGCACCCAGTCCGGATCCGCCTCGTTGCGCGCCAGGTTCGCCCGGGTGGCCTCCTGGGCGAGGAACGAGTCGCTGATCTGCACGGGCCGGGACTCGGCCAGCGCGGTGGCCAGCGCTCCCCAGCGGTCACCCACCACCACGACGTTGCCGGACAGATCCGTCGGCTTGTCGTCGTCGATCCCGGCGAGGTGCCGAAGCACGTACTCGTCGGCCGCGTCCCACGCGCGCAGCAGATCGCGGGAATCCTCGGGATAACGGGTGAGCTCGAACTCGCCGGAAGGCGCAGAGAAACGGTTCATTGTCCACTCAGCCTAGCCGGACCCCGACCCACCGGGCCCCGCGCCGGTGGGCGCCGGGTGGCCCACGGGGTGGCGGAGCGGGTGCGGCCGGTGACCACCAGGTTCGCGCCCCTGCCCGTGGCCCCGGCTCCGCGCGGGCGGGTACGTGCCGGCCCGGCGTTTGTGACGTGTGCCCCGATCCGGCGGAGTGTCAGGGCTGGTCGAGGGGATCCCGGCGGGTCCGCGCCGCCCGGTCGGCGTCGAAGCGGCCGGCCATGGTGGCGCCGGCCAGACGGAGCCAGTGCGCGGCGTCGGTCTGGGCCGCCGTCGCCGACCCGGCGAGCCGGGTCAGGTCGGCGGATGTGCTGACGCCGGTGGGGAGGGGTGCGGCGATCGAGCCGGCGACCAGGGCCACCGGGACGCCGGTGCCGCGGCGGGCGAGGTCGAGGACCGCGCCGACCACCTTCCCGTGCGTGGAGGTGGCGTCGAAGCGGCCCTCGCCGGTGATGACCAGATCCGCGTCGGCGAGTGCGGCGGGCAGCCCCGCGAGTTCGGCGACGCGTGGGGCGCCGGGGACGATGGCGGCGTTCCAGGCGGTGGCCAAACCGTACGCGGTACCGCCGGCGGCACCGGCGCCGGGCGCGGCCGGGGTGCCGCCGAGGAGCGTTGCCAGGCGGGCGAGTCCGGCGTCCAGTTCGGCGATCTCGCGGGCGGACGCGCCCTTTTGCGGACCGAAGACGGCGGCGGCGCCGGTGGGGCCCAGCAGTGGATTGGTGACGTCGGTGAGGATCTGGACGCCGCCGGGTGGGGGCGTCGCCAGACGCGTCGAGTCGATCGCCGCGAGACGGGCCAAAGATCCTCCCCCGTACGGGAGTTCCTTGCCGTCGCAGCCGTGGAAGCGGGCTCCGAGGGCGGCCAGTACGCCGGTTCCGCCATCGGTCGAGGCCGAGCCGCCCACCGCGACGACCAGGGCGGACACGCCGGCCCCCAGCGCGGCGGCGAGCACCGTGCCGAGGCCGGCGGTGTGCGCGCGCATCGCATCGGGAGCGGCCATCAGCGGCAACCCCGACACGGCGGCCAACTCGACGACACCCGTGCCGTCCGGCAGACGCAACCAGGCGGTGTCCACGGGCCGCCCGTCCGGGCCGGGCGCCCCGAGCACCGGTACCCGGACGGCGCCCGGCACGGCCCGCGCCATCGCGTCGAGCGTGCCCTCACCGCCGTCGGCCAACGGCAACGCGACGATGTCGTCGCCGGGCCGCCCCCGCGACCACCCCTCACCCAAGGCAGCCGCGGCCGCCTCGGCACCGATGGTGCCCTTGAACGCATCGGGAGCAATGACGATCCGCATGGCGGTTCCACCTTCTCGGTCGCTGATCGTTGCGGGTCGTTGCCGGCGGCTTCCCGGCCGTTCGGGTCGTACGGGGTCGTTCCCGACCGCTCCCGACTGTTCCGGACCGCTACCGACGGCTCCCGACCGTTGCTGGATCGGTCGGGTGGCCGAGACGGCACGACCACGGCCGAGCCGCGAGCCCGGTGGCGGGTGCGGCCGGCCGGGCCGGGGGATGGCCGGCCGCGGTCACGGATGTCGGTTCGAGGACGCGCGGCGTCAGCCGAGGATCTCCGTGACGTAGCGCCGCTTGAGTGTGTCCACGACCGCGTCGCCGGGCGCGGCCCAGACGTCCGCGTTGAAGATCTCCACCTCGATGTCGCCGACGTAACCGGCCGCCTCGACCGCGGCTGCCATCGACCGGAAGTCGATCACGCCGTCGCCCATCATGCCTCGCGCGAGCAGGTTGTCCGCCGGAAGCGGCAACACCCAGTCGCAGACCTGGAACGAGGCGATCCGCTCGCCGGCCCGGGCGATGGCGGCCGGGAGGTAGGGGTCCCACCATACGTGGAACGCGTCGACCACCACGCCCACCTGCCCGACCGGATGCGGCTCGGCGAGGTCGATCGCCTGGTCGAGCGTGGAGAGCACCGCGCGGTCGGCGCAGTACATCGGGTGCAGCGGCTCCAGCGCGAGCCGGACACCGTGCGCACCCGCGTACGGGGCGAGTTCGGCCAGCGCCTCGGCGACCCGCTCCCGCGCGCCGGGCAGATCCCGGTCGCCGGCGGGCAGTCCGCCGACGACCAGGACCAGGCACGCCGCCTCCAGCGCCGCGGCCTCCTCGATCGCCCGTTGGTTGTCGGCGATCGCCTCGGTCCGCGCGACCGGCTCACGCGCCGTCAGGAACCCGCCCCGGCACAGCGACGACACCCGCAATCCGGCCTCGCGGACGAGCTTCGCCGATTCGGCGAGACCGGCGTCGGCGACCTTGTCCCGCCACAATCCGATGGCGGGCAACCCCGCCCGTACACAACCCTCCACGGCCTCGCGCAACGACCACTCGCGCGTTGTCCACTGGTTCAGCGACAGCCGCGCGATGCGTGGGTCGCCGGGGCCGGGAGTGGGCGTACCGGCGGGAGTTCCGCTCGGTACGTCCAGCGCCCTCGCGTCGACGCTTCCGTCGGTGCTCACGTCGGTGCTTCCGGGCCTCACGCGTCCACCCCCGCCACCGCGAGCAGCGCCCGCATCCGTGCGGCCGCCGCGTCGGCGTCCGGCAGCAGGCCCGCCGCGTCGGCGAGGCGATAGGCCTGGGCCAAGTGCGGTAGCGAGCGGGCCGATTGGGCACCGGCGACCATGGTGAAGGCGCTCTGGTGCCCGGTGAGCCAGGCGAGGAAGACGATGCCGGTCTTGTAGTGGTACGTGGGGGCGGCGAACAGGTGGCGCGACAGCGGGACCGTCGGCGCGAGGAGCGCGTCGTACCCGGCCGTGTCGCCCGCGTCCAGTGCGCGCAGCGCGCCGGCCGCGACCGGGGCGATCGCGTCGAAGATGCCGAGCAGGGCATGGCTGAAGTGCCGGTCGTCGCCCCGGATCAGCTCCGGATAGTGGAAGTCGTCGCCGGTGTACAGCCGTACGCCCGGCGGCAGTTCGGCGCGCAGCCGGATCTCGTGCTCGCGGTCGAGCAACGAGACCTTGACCCCGTCGACGCGGTCCGCGTGCTCGCGCACCAGTTCCAGGAACACCTCGGTCGCCGCGTTCACGTCGGCCGATCCCCAGTAGCCGGCCAGTGCCGGGTCGAACACCTCACCGAGCCAGTGCAGTACGACGGGGCGGCGCACCTGCCGCAGCAGCGTGTCGTACACCCGGCGATAGTCCTGGGCCCCGCGCGCGGCCGCGGCCAGTTGACGGCTCGCCATCAGCACGACCTTGGCGCCCGATTCCTCGACCGTCGCGATCTGTTCGGTGTAGGCCTCGACGACCTGATCGATGCTCAGGCGCGTCCCGGCGTGGTCGGTACCCGCGCCGCACGCGAGCAGGGCGTAGGGATCGCCGACCGTGGCGGCCTCGGCCGCGCTGCGTCGGATCAGTTCGGCGGTGGCCGACCAGTCCAGGCCCATGTTGCGTTGTGCGGTGTCCATCGCGTCCGCGACGGCGAAGCCGTGCGACCACAGGTGGTGACGGAAGGCGAGGGTGGCGTCCCAGTCCAACACGGCCGGTCGGCCCGGAGTGTTGTCCGCGAGCGGGTCGGCCACGACGTGCGCGGCGGCGTACGCGGTGCGGTCGCGGAAGGCCGCGCCGCCGGGGGCCGCGCCGAGGTAGTTCCCGGTCGGCTCGTACGGCTCCAGCGTGCCGGCGGCGGTGGGCAGCAACAGCCGGGCGGTCATGCGGACTTCCCGTCCAGCACCGGCAGTTCCACCCGGCGGCCCTCGGCCGAGGAGCGCAGTCCGCACTCGGCCAACTGCACGCCGCGCGCGCCGGCGAGGAAATCGAAGGCGAACGGCTCGTCCGAGACCACGTGCCGAACGAAGTCCTCCCACTGCACCTTGAAGCCGTTGTCGAAGCCGCCGTCACCCGTGTTGTCCGGCACCTCCTGCCACTGGTCGCGGAACGGCTCGGTGACCGGAAGGTCGGGATTCCACACCGGAGTCGGCGTTGCCGAGCGGTGCTGGACCCGGCAACGACGCAGCCCCGCGACCGCGCTGCCCTCGGTGCCGTCGACCTGGAACTCCACCAGTTCGTCACGGTTGACCCGCACCGCCCAGGACGAGTTGATCTGCGCGACGATCCCGCCCGCGAGCTCGAAGATGCCGTAGGCGGCGTCGTCGGCGGTCGCCGGGTACTCGCGCCCGCGCTCGTCCCATCGGGTGGGTATGTGTGTGACGGCCTTCGCGGTGACGGCCTCGACCCGGCCGAACAGGTTCTCCAGCACATAGGACCAGTGGCAGAACATGTCCACGACGATGCCGCCGCCGTCCTGGGCACGGTAGTTCCAGCTCGGCCGCTGCGCGGGCTGCCAGTCGCCCTCGAACACCCAGTAGCCGAACTCGCCGCGTACCGAGAGGATTCGGCCGAAGAAGCCGCCCTCGATCAGCCGGCGCAGCTTGAGCAGGCCGGGCAGGAACAGCTTGTCCTGCACGACGCCGTGCTTGACCCCGGCGGCGTCGGCGGCCCGGGCCAGGTCGAGTGCGCCGGTGAGCGTCTCGGCGGTCGGCTTCTCGGTGTACACGTGCTTGCCCGCCGCGATCGCCGCGTGGATCGCCTTCTCGCGCGCCGTGGTCACCTGCGCGTCGAAGTAGATCGTGTTGGCCGGGTCCGCCAACGCCGTATCCAAGTTCGTCGTCCACGCGCCGCTCAGGCCGTGCCGGTCGGCGATCGCGCGCAGCTTCTCCGCGTCCCGGCCCACCAGCACCGGTTCGAGCCGGACCCGGGATCCGTCGGCGAGCGCGACCCCGCCCTGGTCGCGGATGGCCAGGATCGAGCGGACCAGATGCTGGCGGTAGCCCATTCGGCCGGTGACGCCGTTCATCACGACGCCGAGGGTGTGGGTGGTCATGGGGGCCTCTCGGAAGCGGGGGTGAAGCGGGGCGGACAGGGACGAGCAGCGGCGCTACGACCGGAGCCGGGTGGGCCGTGTTCCGGCGAGCCGGATGCGGTCGGGTTCGGGTCGGACGCGGGTCACCCGAGCCCGACTGTGGGCTCGGCCGAGCCCGGGTGCGCCGATTTCTGCTGTGCTCTCGGTATCAAGTGTGGGAAAGCGCTTTCCCGTAAGTTAGAGCGAGGAGACGATGGGGTCAAGGGAACAAAGGCGTCATGCCGTCCATGAGTGGCCCTGGCGCCGGAACAGGTTGGGTATGCGCGTTCCGCTCGCTACTCTGGGCCCATGCCGACTCCGACCTCCGACGCGCCCGCGGCCCGCCCGGCGGGCCCCGTCACCCTCCAGCAGGTGGCCGAGCGCGCCGGGGTGTCCTCGGCCACCGCCTCCCGTGCCCTGCACGGCAGCAACGGCACCCGGATCGTGGGCGAGGAACTGCGCCGACGCGTCCTCGACGCGGCTCGCGAACTGCGCTACGTCTCCAACGCCCCCGCCCAGGCCCTGGCCCGTTCGACGACCACCGTGGTCGGCGTGGTCGTGCACGACGTGGCCGACCCCTATTTCGCCGCCATCGCGGCCGGCGCGATGGGCGTCGCCCGCGAGCACGGTCTGCTCGTGATGCTGGCAGCCACGTTCCGCGACCCCGAACTCGAACTCGACTACCTGGCCCGACTGCGTGCCCAACGCGCCCGTGCGGTGGTATTGGCCGGGAGCGGCTTCGCCGATCGCGACTTCACCCGGCGCCTGGCCACCGAGGTGGACGCCTACCGTGCCGACGGGGGCCACGTGGTCGCCGTCGGGGCGCACGGGATCGACTCGGACACGGTCCGCCCGGCCAACCGGGCCGGCGCCGCGCTCGCGGTGCGACACCTGTACGAGCTCGGCCACCGCCGGTTCGGCATCGTCTCGGGCCCGCGCGCGCTGACCAGCGTGCGCGACCGCCTGGACGGCGCCCGGCGGCAACTGCGCTCCCTGGGCGTGACGTTGCCCCCGACGCACGTGGTCGACGGCGGCTTCACCCGGGAGGAGGCCCGAGCCGCCACCCGCGCGCTGATGGCCCGCGCGCCCGAACCGACCGCGATCGTCGTCCTCAACGACGTGATGGCCGCCGGCGTGCTCAATGCGCTTCGCGACGACCTGGGCCTGCGCGTACCCGACCAGGTCTCGGTGGTCGGCTTCGACGACCTCCCCTTCGCCGCCGACCTCAACCCGCCACTGACCACGATCCGCCTGCCCCTCGCCGACATCGGCGCCCGCGCGATGGACATGATCCTCACCGGCCCGACCATCGACCCCCGCACCATCGACCTCGACGCGGAACTCGTGATCCGCGCCAGCACGGCAACGTCACCGCGCTAGCCCCTGTCCGGCGGCTCCTGGTGGGTCCGCGCCGCCTGGCACCGCGCCTCGGCGCACCGGAGAGGCAGCCGAATGGAACCACTGTGCGGCTGCTTCTCCGGCGCGCCGATGCACGGCATCCGCCCTTCGGGCTCCTCGCTGCGCTCACGACGCGGCCCGATCCACCAGGAGCCGCCGGACAGGGGGCTAGCCGCCGGTCGTGCCGTCGAGCATCTCGCGCAGGATGTCCAGGTGGCCGTTGTGGCGGGCCGTCTCCTCGGTGAGGTGCAGGAGGATCCAGCGCAGGTCGACATGGAGACCGTCGCGGATGGCTCCCTCGGCCCGGGTGTCCAGGCTGTTCCCGGCGACCGGTTCGCGGTAGCGGGCGCTCTGTTCGGCGTATTCGTCGAGCAACCGCGTGAGCGGGAAGTCGACGGCGATACGCATCTCGCGGTCGGGGTCCTCATCGGTCCAGGGACCCCGGTCCTCCTCGCCGAGGAAGACCACCTGGAACCAGTGGTACTCCACCCAGCGGAGGTGGTTGATCAATCCGCTCATGGTCATCAGCGGTGAGCCCGGCAGGAGCGCCTTGCGGGCGTTCTCCGCAGAGATGCCATCGCACTTGGCGCGGGCGGTGGCACGGGTGTAGTCGAGAAACGTGGTGAGCCGCGTGCGCTCGTCCCACGCGGGCGGCGTGTCGTCGATTCGGGTCATCGCGCGAAGCGTCCCCGATCACCGCGACCGATGTCGAGGTATTTGGCGGCGGGCCCAACCTGCGCCGGCCGGCTCCATGTCCGGCGGATCGCTACAGCGATTCAGCGCTGGTGAGCCGCCCGGCATGATCCGCCGGACGGGGCCCAGGCGTCACGACGATGTCGCCGCGGCCGGCGGACTCGTCCCTGCCGCGTCGGCCTCTCCCGCGCCCGTGCTGCCCGGGTGCCTCCTTTTCCGGCACGTCCATCCCGGAGCGGCGTTGCCGAGTGCGGCTCGTGGTGGGTCGGGGAGGGTTTTGCGGTGCGCTCCCGGTGCTTCGGTCAAGGTCCGATCCCGTCGCCGCGTCGCGGATCCGGCGCGTACGGGTCCGCGCGTGTCGTGTGGTCGGCGGGAGTCGGGCTCGCCTCGGCTGCCGGGTGCCCGCGGTTTTTCGGCGAGCGACGGATGGCGAACGTGAGGGCGGCCAGGGCCTGGCAACCGGCCGCCGCGTGGAGGGGGAGCGCGAGCGTCGGGGTGGTGAGGGGCCCGGTGAGGGCCGCGCCGAGGGCGAAGGCGGTGATCTTCAGGCCGGCGCCGATGGTGAAGATCCGGCCGCGCAGGTGGGCGGGGGCCTCGCGGTGGCGAATGGCGAACAGCGCGGCCAATTGCGGGCCTTCGCCGACACCGGCGAGCAGCATCGCGGCGATCAGCGCCACCGGCCGGCCGATCGTCGCGACGAGCAGCGCGGCGGCCAGGATCAGCGGCCCGCACCACATCACGGTGTCCGGACGCATCGTGTGGGGGTGGCGGGCGAGGAGCGTGTTGGTCGCGAGCGCCGAGGCCGCCACGACCGAGAGCAGGATCGTGCCGCGCGCCGGCGAGTCGAGCACCCGTTCGCCGAGCACGGGGCTGTACGCGATCAGGATGCCCTGGCCCACACAGGACCACATCGAGGCGGCGGTGGCCCGGGCCAGCGGCGGGGTGCGGGCGATGACGCGGAAGCCGGCCGCGACGTCGGTGCCGATCGACGTGGTCGGGCCCGCCCGTGCGGCGCGGCCCCGGGACGAGGGCAGGGTCCACGCCGCCGGCAGCGCGAGGCAGATCAGCGTGAGGGACACGATCACCCCGGCGTCGGCGCCGGCCACGCTCGCCACGAGGCCGGCCAGGGCCGGTCCGGTCAGGCTCGCCAGGTTGAAGGTCATCGCGTCGAACGCGGTCGCCCGGGGCAGGTCGGCGGCCGGGACGACGCGGGGCAACTGCGAGGTCCAGCCGCCGGCCAGGGCCGGTGCCAGGAGGCCCGCGCCCACCGCGATCAGCAGGGTGATCGCGAGCGGGACCAGGCCCAGCGTGGACAGGATCACCCCGAGCGCCACCGCGTAGCCGGCGAGCGCGGCGGTCAACAGCCGCCCCGGTCGGGCCGAGCGGTCGAGCAGGACGCCGAAGACCGGGCCGCCGAGCGCAGCCGACACGGTGACGGCCGCGAGCAGCGCCGACCCGGTGGCCGCCGACCCGGTGGCCGCGAGCCCGGCCAGGAGCAGGGCCGGCCCCGACATCTCGTCGCCCGTGCGCGCGGCGGCCGCTCCGGAGAGGTAGGACCACATTCCGTAACGCTTTGTCATGTCCGGCACGTTACGCAGGTAACTCAAACATCCACCAGATGCGTTACAGTCGTCCCGTGCCGCCATCGAACGACGAGCGATCCACCACCCGCCACTCGGTCCAGGCCGTGACCCGCCGAACGGTCGCCCTGGTCAACGCCCTCACGGCCGCCGAAGCGGCGACGGACCCCTCCCCGTCCCCGGCGGATATCGCGGAACTGCTGCGCGCGTACGGGGAGTCCGACCCCATCGACCTCACCGCGTCCGATGTCACCGACCTGCGCGCCGCCGCGATGCTGCTGCGCGAGGTCTTCACCGCCGAGGACGTCGACGCCGCCGCGGCCGCGCTCAATCGCCTGCTCCGGCGCGGCCGAGGCCCCCTCCGGCTCACCTCGCACGCCGGCCGCAGCCCGTGGCACCCGCACCTGGACGGCGACGACGACGCGCCCTGGGGCGAATGGTTCCTCGCCTCGGCCTGTCTGGCGCTGACCCTCCTGGTCTGGGACCGACAGCGCCCACCCGGCGGTGTCTGCGCGTCGAGCACCTGCGAGAACGTCTTCACCAACGAGGGCAGTGGCCCGCCCCGTCGCTACTGCTCCCGCCGCTGCGCGACCCGCGAACGGGTCGCGGCGCACCGACGTGCCAGGGCATAGCCCGCCGAGCCCACCCATCGGTCCCCGGGAGGGCCGTATCGTACGCACCGGCGCGAAGGTCCCCGACTTTGTGACAATCGAGGGGTGACACCAACACACCCGCTCGGAGAATTCCTGCAGGCCCGCCGCGCGCGCCTTCAGCCCGGCGACGTCGGGCTGCCCGCGGGCACCGGTCTGCGTCGCACCCAGGGCCTGCGCCGGGAGGAATTGGCCGCACTGGCGGGACTGAGCATCCAGTACTACACGCGCCTCGAGCAGGGCCGCGAGAACAATCCCGGCGGCACGATCCTGGACGGACTCGCCGCCGCGTTGCGCTTGAACGAAGAGGAACACGCGCATCTGTACGCGCTGGCCAACCACGCGGCCGAGCGCATGTCCGCCGGGGGCTCACCGGCGGATCGTGAGGTACGACCGGGCATCCACGCCCTGTTGGAGCGCGTCCGGCCCTGGCCCGCCTACCTGCTCACCCGCACCAGTGACATCCTGGCCGCCAACCCCGAGGCGTTCGTGCTCTTCCCCGGGTTGGCCGAGTGGGCGCCCGAGCGCCGCAACACCGTCCGCTATCTGTTCCTGCACCCGGCGTCGCGGGCGCTGTTCACCGACTGGGAACGGGTCGCGGCCGGCACCACCGCCCAACTGCGCTCGCTCCTGGCCGCCGACCCGAAGGATCCCGAACTGGCCGCGCTTGTCGACGAACTCGGTTCCGAAAGCCCGGAGTTCGCGTCCCGGTGGGAACGCTACGACGTCCGTCGGCGGCGCAGCGACCGGCAGACCTTCCGGCATCCGCGACTCGGCGGGATCACCCTCGCGTTCGAGGTGCTGCGGTTGGAGGGCGGCCGGCGCATCACCATGTACCAACCCGCGGAACCGGACGAGGCGGGCCGGCGAACCCTGTGCGAGTTGTCCCGCCTCGCGGCGAGGAACGACCCGCCGGGATCGCCCGGGTAGCCGCCGACGCGCGAGTGCCGGCCGGGTTGCATGCTTCCCCGAACCCGGTTGGTTCAGCGTGGTGTCCGGGTCTCGCCGAAGGTGCGCCGGTAGGCGCCGGGTGTGGTGCCGACGCGGGCGCGGAAGTGGCGGCGCAGGTTGACGGCGGTGGTGAGGCCGACGCGGCCGGCGATGGTCTCCACGGGCAGGTCGGTCTGTTCGAGCAGGATCCGGGCCGCGTCGACGCGTCGGCCGAGCAGCCATTGTCCGGGGCTGACGCCGAGCTGTTCGGCGAACCGGCGGGCCAGGGTCCGGCCGGACAGACCGGCCTGCTCGGCGAGTCGGTCCAGGGTCAGCGGGGTCTCCAGGCGATCCGCCGCCCAGTCGAGCAGTGGGGCCAACGATTCGTCGTTGCGGGTCGAGGTCGGGTGGGTCGCGTACTGGAGTTGGCTGCCCTCGCGGTGCGGCGGCAGCACCATGCTGCGGGCGACCTGTGCGGCGTACCAGGCACCGTGGTCGGTCCGGACCAGGTGTAGGCACAGGTCGATGCCCGCACCCGTGCCGGCGCTGGTGGCCACGTCGCCATGGTCCACGTAGAGCACGTCCGGGTCCACGACGACCTCGGGGAAGCCGGCGGCGAATTGTGCGGCCCGGCGCCAGTGCGTGGTGGCGCGGCGGCCGTCGAGCAGTCCGGCCCGGGCCAGGACGAAGGCGCCGGTACAGATCGCGACCATCCGTGCGCCTCGGCGGTGTGCGGCCCGCAGGGCGGCCAGAACCTCGACCGACACCTCGCCGCCCGGTGGCTGCCAGCCCGGCACGACCACGGTGTCCGCCTCGGTCAGGGCCTCCAGCCCACTCTCCACGACCAGCGCGTAGCCGATGGTCGTCGGCAGGGGGCCGGGGGACTGCGTACAGATCCGGAAGTCGTAGTGCGTCGGCAGATCCGGGCGCACGGTGCCGAAGACCTCGGCGGCGCAGGCCAACTCGAACGGCGACTGCGGCGGGTTCAGCACGGCCACGACCCGATGACGACGCATGGCAGGAATGTACCCATGGAAGTCTTTCCCGACACTGTCCGGGCGAGTGGCCCCGGACCAGAGTGGACGCATGAGCGAGATCGAGACCTCGAACCACGAGACCGAGCCCCCGAACCACACCGAGAACCCGTCCGGGACCGGGTACCGTGCCGAGACTGGCGCGGAGACCGCGACCCGGACCGGGATCGAGCACCCGACCGTCCCGAAATCCGCCGTGCACGTGGACGACGTCATCCCGATCGACGTGGCCCCAGGGATCGTCCGACGCCGCCTGGCGGGCACCGAGTACGCCCGCGGCTGGCTGATCGACTTCGCCCCGGGGACGGAATGGCCCGAGGTGGACGTGCACACCACCGAGGAGCGCTACTACGTCCTCAGCGGCGAGGTGATCGAGGGCTCCGAGCGCCATCCCGCCGGCACCTATGTGGTCTTCGCGCCGGGCAGCCGCCACCGTCCCCGCAGCGAAACCGGCGCCCGCATGCTGGGCATCTCGATGACCCCCGGATCGACGGCCCGATGACCGGGCCCGGTCGACCGGCCTACCGGGGAGAGCCGAATCGGGCCACCCAGTCGGCGGCGCCCGGGAGCGCCTCTTCCAGGGAGACGGCCTCCGGGTACCAGGCCTTCTCCCACTCCAGGGAGACCCAGCCGTGCCAATCGTGTCCGCGCAGCGTGGTTCCGATGGTGGTGAGGGGCACCGTGCCGGTGCCCAGGGGGACCGGTGCGGTGTCGGTGGCGGATGCGGCGTCCTTGATCTGCACGTAGCGCAGCAGGCCGGCCAGGGCGTCGGCCGTGTCGGCGGGGTCCTCGCCGTGTCGCCACGGGTGCAACGCGTCCCAGATCACCCCGACCGTGCCGCCGAACGGTCGCACCAGGTCCGCCACCGCCGCGCCGGTGGGGTGCGAGTCGTGGGTTTCCACGAGCAGGGTCACGCCGCGGGCGGTGGCCTCCGGGAGCAGGACCGCCAGGCGGCGTTCGGCGCGTGCGGCGTCGCCCTCGCCGGTGCCGCCCGGGAAGATCCGGATGGCGGGCGCGGCCAGGTCGTGGGCCAGGTCGAGGAGACGGTGGATCGTGGAGAGCACGATCGGGTCGGGCGTGGGTGCGCAGATGCCGGCGTAGCCGGCCAGGCAGGGTACCTCGAGGTCGGCGTCGGCGATTCGCTCGCGGATCGCCCGACGTTCGCCGGCGGGGAGGTCCAGATTGACGAACTCGTCCTGGTGTACCCGTAGTTCCAGACCCGTGCAGCCGTGTCGGATGGCTCGGACGACGTGCTCGTGGACCGGCCGGCCGGGGGCGCCGAGTGTGCTGAACGCCCACTTGCGACGACGCTCGGGTGTGCTCACGTGTCCTCGACTCTCTTGCCCGGCGCGCTTCCCGGCCGGCCTGGTCCCGTCAGCCCTGTCAATCCCGTCGGTTCCGTCAATCCCGTCGGTTCGGTCGACTCCGCCGGTCCCGGCCGTCCTGCCGGGAGCGTCCGGTGGGGCGGGCACGCCGGGTATGGAAAGCGCTTTCCGATTCGGAGGTTAGATCGCCGCCGGTCGCCGGTCAAGATCGGTCGCGGTGCGTGTCCCGCCATCGGAGACGACGCGGGGCGACCGGGCTCGGGTCGATCCGGCGCGAGGCGCCCTCGCTCAGCCGAGCGTGTGGTGCAGGACATAGGTGTGGCCGCCGTCGTCCGTCCGGACGATGTCGAGCGTGCCGCCGATCCCGACGAGCTCGTCCGTACCGGTACCCGCGACCACCTGGATGGCCAACTGTTCGCCGTTGCTGCCCGGTGCGCTGTGTTGGAGGACGAAGGAGCCCTTGCGCCCGGCCAGTTCGCCGGTGAAGCGCTCCACGGCGACGTACGCGGCGGGGGTGCCGTCGAGGTCGGTCACCGAGAACATGTGTACCGTGCCGGTGCCGACCAGGTCGCCGGTGAAGGTCTTGGTGATCCGAACCCGGCCGAGCTCGGCGCCCGGTGCCTCGTCGACCGCCTCCGGCTCGAACGAGGTGAGCTCGAATGTCCCGTGAGCCGCCGTAGTCATCGCGCCACCTTCGTCATCTCGATCGGCATGTCGCGACGCAGCCTTGCACACCGCACCGACGACGGGACGACACCCACGCGGCGTGTCCACGAACCCGGGGCCGTCCGCACCGCGCCGTAGCCCCACCGCTTCGCTGCTTCGCGCGGGAGGTCCGTCCGCGACGCATGAAAAAAGGCGAGGGAACACGCTCTCCTCGCCATGTACAACATATAGCGCACCGGGGGCCTTGCGGCAAGGCCCCGGTCGTACCGCAGAATCATCGACCTGAGCCGGAACTTGGGCCGTCATCTGCGGAAATGGGAGATTCACGAAGTGCGTGTGTTGTTGTCGACGGATGGGTCGCGGGGGGACGTCGAAGCGGCGGTGGCACTCGCCACGCGGTTGCGGGACCCGGGCCCCGAGGTGCGGGTGTGCGCGTCTGCGGACCTCTCGGAGCCACCGCTCGCCGCGATCAGCCGGGACGGGTCGCCCGTATCCGCGTAACCACTCGGATCCTCGGGCCGGAACCCCCAACCACCGGGTCCGCCACGACGGTCCGAACGCCCTGCCGCGCGCCGTGGTCGCAAGTGACCGCAGATCGGAGCTTTGCCGTGCAATCCCTGAACTCCCTGACCACCACCAGCGCCTTCGACCTCCCCGAGCGCGTCTCCGCCAAGGCCGACCCGTCGCTGATCGCCGGCGACGAGCAGCACTTCGCGGCCATCGCGGAGTGTCTCGACCAGTCGATCGCCGAGCTGTCCGACCGCCTGGACGCCGCGCGCAAGTCGCCCGGCGGCAAGGGTCGGCAGGCGATGGACCGGGACATCGAGATCCACCGGCTGACCACCCGCCTGCGCGCACTGCGTCGCTTCGGTCTGGACCTGTGCCTGGGACACATGGTCGGCACGGACGACTCCGAGCCCGTGTACGTCGGACGACTCGGCCTGACCGACAGCGCGGGTCGCCGACTGCTGATCGACTGGCGCACCCCCGCGGCCGAGCCGTTCTTCGGAGCCACCCACGGCAACCCGATGGGTCTGGCCGGCCGCCGCCGGTATCGCTGGACCCGCGGCCGGATCAGCGACTACTGGGACGAGGTGTTCGACCCGGACGAGATCGCCGGGCACGCCGCGCTCGACGACCAGTCCGCCTTCATCGCGAGTCTGGGCGGCAACCGGTCGAGTCGGATGCGGGACGTGCTCGGCACCATCCAGGCCGATCAGGACGCCATCATCCGCGCCGGATCGCGCGGCGCCCTCGTCGTCGACGGCGGTCCGGGTACCGGGAAGACCGTCGTCGCCCTGCACCGCTCCGCCTACCTCCTGTACTCCGACCCACACCTGGGTCACCGCCGGGGCGGCGTGCTGGTCGTCGGTCCGCACCAGCCCTACCTGGGCTATGTCGCCGACGTCCTGCCCAGCCTCGGCGAGGAGGGCGTCCAGACCTGCACCCTGCGGGACCTCGTCGCCGAGGGAGCCGGGGCAGCGGTCGAAGCCGACCCGGAGGTGGCCCGGTTGAAGTCGTCCGCGGATTTGGTGAAGGCGATCGAGGCGGCCGTCCGGTTCTACGAGGAACGCCCGACCAAGGGCATGACGATCACGACCCACTGGTCCGACGTCCGGCTGACCGCCGCCGACTGGGCCGAGGCGTTCGAGGCGGCGGAACCCGGTATGCCGCACAACGAGGCGCGCGAGCGGATCTGGGAGGAGTTGCTCACGATCCTGGTGGACAAGCACGACGACGAGGACGAGGACGTCTCGGTCGACCTGCTGCGCAGGTCCCTGCGACAGAATCGGGAACTGCTCACGGCCTTCAACGGCGCGTGGCCGCTGCTGGAAGCGTCCGACCTGGTCGGGGACCTGTGGTCGGTACCCGCCTACCTGCGGATGTGCGCGCCCTGGCTGAGTCCCGGGGAGGTGCGCAGGTTGCAGCGTGCGGACGCCCAGGCCTGGACGGTGTCCGACCTGCCCCTCCTGGACGTGGCACGGCAGCGGCTCGGCGACCCGGAGGCGGCCCGGCGCAAGCGTCGGCAGGACGCCGCCGTCGCCGCGGAGCGCAAGCGCATGGACGACGTCGTCGACGCCCTGCTCGAAGCCGACGACGACGGTGAGGGTGTGGTGACGATGCTGCGCGGAGAGGATCTCCAGCACTCCCTGATCGACGAGAGCGCACGGTCCGGCGTCGAACCGGATCTGCTCGCCGGGCCGTTCGCGCACATCGTCGTGGACGAGGCGCAGGAACTGACCGACGCGGAGTGGCAGATGTTGCTGCTGCGCTGCCCGTCCCGGAGCTTCACCATCGTCGGCGACCGCGCCCAGGCCAGGCACGGGTTCACCGAGTCGTGGCAGGAACGGCTGGAGCGGGTCGGGCTCGACCGGATCAACCTGGCCTCGCTGAGCATCAACTACCGGACGCCGGAGGAGATCATGACGGAGGCGGAGCCGGTCATCCGGGCCGTGCTGCCGGACGCCAACGTGCCGACCTCCATCCGCAGCGCCGGCGTCCCCGTGCGGTACGGATCCACCGCGGAGCTGTCTTCGATCCTCGACGCGTGGCTCGCCGAGCACGCCGAGGGCATCGCCTGCGTCATCGGCGATCCCACCTTCCGGCCGACGTCCCGCGTGCGGTCGTCGACCCCGGAGTTGTCGAAGGGACTCGAGTTCGACCTGGTCGTCCTGATCGACCCGGAGACGTTCGGCGAGGGCGTCGAAGGAGCGGTCGACCGCTATGTCGCGATGACCAGGGCGACCCGGCAACTCGTCATCCTGACCGGCTCGTGACGCCACGACCGTCGACCGGGGGGACGCCGTGCGCGCGGCGTCCCGCCGGCCCGGTCGGCCGTGGAGGTTCCATCGGCGTGGCCTCGGCCCGCCGACCACGGTCAGCGGCGGCCCACCACGACGGCCATCGCCGCGCACAGGACGCCCGGCAGGAGCAGCGCGTAGGCCAGGTCGGCCTCGGCTGCCGTGGTGTCGACGCTGACGAAGGCGCCCATCGAGGCGACGCCGATGGTCGCGCCGATCTGGCGGACCGCGTTGAGCAGGCCGCCCGCCGCGCCCGCCGTACCCTCGGGCGCCGTGCCGATCACGGTGGTGACCAGGGCGGGAAGCGCGAAGGAGACGCCGAAGCCGGTGCACACCAGTCCGATCGCCAGGACCGGATAGGCCGAGCCGGTGTGCACCGCCACGGTGAACACGACGCTGCCGGCGGTCAGCAGGCCCAGACCGGCGAGCATCGGTACCCGCGGCCCCGACCGGGCCACGATCCGGCCGGTGAGCAGTGGGTTGACCGCGAACGGCAGGGTCATCGGCAGGAACGCCACGCCGGTCCGCAGCGGTGACATGTGCAGGTTCTGTCGGAACAGCAACGGCAGTACGAACAGCAGCCCGGTCATCGCGAAGTTGACCGCCGCGCCCGCGAGCAGCGCCGACACCGTGCCGCGCGAACGCAGGATCGCCCGGGCCAGGACCGGATGGGCGCTGCGCCGCTCGGACCGGACGAACCACAGCCCGGCCAGGACCGCACCCGCGCCCGACCAAGCCGCGTGCGTCGCGGTGCCGGAGCCGACCGCGATCAGCGCGTCGGTGGCCAGACCCAGGGCCGCGCACGCCGCGAACTGGGAGGTCCAGTCGATTGCTCGTACGCCACGCGGGCACCGCACCCCCGCCCCGGCGGTCAGCGCCAGGGTGAGCGCGGCCAGGGGCGCGTTGATCAGGAAGATGGCGCGCCAACCGAAGCCGTCGACGAGCAGACCGCCGGCGATCGGCCCGACGGCGAGCGCCGCTCCGCTGAGCGCGGCCCAGAGCGCGACCGCCTTGGCCCGTTCGGAGGGCACCGGGTACAGCACGGTGACCATCGCCATCGACGCCGGAACGCACGCGGCGGCGGCCACGCCGAGCAGTCCGCGCAGCGCCACCAGGGTCCACAGGTCCGGTGCGCACGCGCTGAGCAGCGAGCCGAGACCGAACCCGACGATGCCGACCCGGAACGCCCGATGCGCCCCGAACCGGTCGGCCACCGCGCCCGCCGTCAACAACAGCGCGCCGAACACGACGGTGTATCCGGACACCACCCACTGCAGTCCGGCCACCGAACCGCCCAACGACCGAGCCAGATCCGGCTCGGCCACGGACAACACGGTCAGGTCGAGCAGCACCATGAAGTAGCCGAGCGAGATGCCGAGCAGGGCGACGGTACGCGCGCGCGACGTCGGCGCGGGCGGGGTGGACGGGGGTGAATCGACAACAGCCATCGGGACTTCTCCAGGAACGGGACGGTGAGCGGGACCGGTGAGCGACCCGCGGGCGAGGCCGGCGATCGACACGGACGAGCGGGGGACGGATGAGCGCGGCCGGGGCGCCGGCGCCCCGACGGCCGGGCGGTCGTGAAGGCGGCGGCACCGATACGCGACGCCGTCGGCGGCGGATCGACGGGAACCACTCTGCGACCGAAGCCGATTCGGCTCGACCGGCCGAGTCGTACGCCCCGTTCGGAATATCCGAACGCTCCGGCGAGGTTGCCAAGGCATGGAACTTCGCCGGCTCCGCACGTTCGAGACGATCACCCGAACCGGTACCGTCACCGCCGCGGCCAACGAGCTCGGCATCGCGCCCTCGTCGGTGTCCGAGCAGATCCGGGTCCTGGAGAAGTCGGTGGGCGTCACGCTGTTCGAGCGAGGCCCCAGGGGCATGACGCTCACCTCGGCCGGCGAACGCATGCGGGACTGGGCGCGTCGCCTGCTCGACCAGGCGGAACAGGCCCGCCGCGAGGTGGCCGAAGCGGCCCCGCCGTTGCGCCTGGGCGCGCTGGAGAGCATCGCCGCGACGCATGTGCCCTCGGTGCTGGCCCGGCTCGCCGCCCGCCGGCCCGACCTGCGGGTCCAGGTCGCCGCGGACGGTAATCGCGACGATCTGCTGGCCGCCGTCGTCGCCGGGCGACTGGATGCGGCGTTGCTCCTGGACACCGGCGCTCGGCTCGGCGAACTGGGCTTCGAACCGCCGCCGACCGCACTCGCGTTCGTCGACCTGGAGCCGATCGGTCTGACCCTGGTCGCCGCGCCCGACCACCCCCTCGGGGACCGGGCCCGGATCACCGGCGACGACCTGCGCGGACATCGACTTCTGGTCAATGTGGCGGCCTGTTCGTTCCGGCTGGCCGGCGATCGACTCCTGGGCACCGGGGTGGAGCAGGTTCGGGTCGGCAGTGTCGCGGTCATCCGCGCGTGGGCCGAACAGGGCCTGGGCGTGGCCTTGTTGCCGACCTTCGCGGTCGCCGACCAACTCGCGTCCGGCAAACTGATCCGACTCGCCCTGGACGCGCCCGACCTGACGCTGCGTCTGGTTTGGCGCCCCGACCGCGAATCCGTTCCCGGCCTGCGCGAAGTCCTGTATGCGGCAGCCTCCCCGGCGCAGACGGCCGGATCCCGTGCGCCGACTGCCGAAACCCCTGCGCCGGCCCCCGTCGCCGCGCCCACCGCGCCGGCCGCCGTACCCGCACCGGCACCGGCACCGGCACCCACACCCACCGTCGCGCCGCCCGCGAGGCGCTGACCCGTTCCGTCGCGCCCCTCGCGCCCTCGGACCGCGCCCGCCGGCATCCGCGCGCGCCCACCGCCGACCAGGCGTTTACGCCCGACACCGATAGGTGACTCTCCGTTACACGCTGATCTCGACCCGCGATCGGGTCGAAGAGCGCCGTGGGTGGCCTCGGGCTGACGGAGGGGAGCGGACGGTGCGAGGAAGTGCGGGGTTTCGGTCGGGGAGCGATGGGTCGACGCCATGGACCCGGTGACCGCGTCGATGATCGAGATCCACGATCGGCTGAGCTCGCTGACCGACGGCGAGGTCGCCGACTACATCCCGCAGTTGGCCTCGGCCGATCCCGGGACGTTCGGGCTGGCCCTGGTCAGCATGTCCGGCAACCGCTACCTCGCGGGCGATACCGACGAGCCGTTCAGCATCCAGTCGGTGTCCAAGCCGTTCGTCTACGCGCTCGCGCTGTCCGAGCTGGGCCCGGCCGAGGTGGCCCGTCGGGTCGGCGCCGAACCCAGCGGGGAGGCGTTCAACGCGATCAGCCTCGAACCCGGCACCGGCCGACCGGCCAACCCGATGGTGAACGCCGGCGCGATCGTGACCACGTCCCTGGTGCCGGCGGCCGACCCGGAGGACCGCTTCGAGCGGATCCGGGCGTGCCTGTCCGCGTTCGCGGGCCGACCCTTGGACGTCGACGAGGACGTCTACCGCTCCGAGGTGGACACCGGGGACCGCAACCGGGCCTTGGCCTACCTGATGCGCGGCGCGGGATCGTTGTCCGGCGACGTGGACGAGACCGTGCGCACGTATTTCCGCCAGTGCTCGATCCGGGTCCGGGTGGCGGATCTCGCGGTGATGGCCGCGACGCTGGCCGACGGCGGCGTCAATCCGGTCACCGGCGACCGGGTGGTCGCCGAGTCGGTGGCGGTTCGCGCGCTCGCGGTGATGGCCACCTGCGGGATGTACGACACCGCGGGCGAATGGCTGCTGCGGGTGGGGCTGCCCGCCAAGAGCGGGGTGTCCGGCGGTCTGATCGCGTGCAGTCCCGCCCGCTTCGGGATCGCCGTGCACAGCCCGCCGCTGGATCGCGCGGGCAACCCGGTACGCGGTGTGGTCGCGCTCACCGAGCTCTCCGAACGCTTCGGCTTGCACCTGATGCACCAACCGGGTCGGCACGCCGCGACCGTCACCGACGTCACCACCGC
Source organism: Embleya sp. NPDC127516 (assembly GCF_044765325.1). Taxonomy (NCBI): domain Bacteria; kingdom Bacillati; phylum Actinomycetota; class Actinomycetes; order Kitasatosporales; family Streptomycetaceae; genus Embleya; species Embleya sp. NPDC127516. The sequence goes on from NZ_JBIWJT010000007.1 coordinate 49,438, forward strand.
ACTCGACCACCCCTCCCATCGGGCCCGCACCCCGGCGCAGCGCGCCACGTTGGACCGCGAGGGACATCGCATCGTGGTCATTCGGGCGCAGGGGATCCTGGAGTTCACCGAGACGGAGCACCTGCTGCACGCGCTGCGCGAGTACACGCCGCCCGCCCCGGGCTGGATCGTGCTGGACCTGGACCGGGTCACCCGGATGGCCGTCGGCTCGGCGGCCATGCTCGACGCCACCCTGGCCGACCTCGCCTCCGCCGGTCACGAGATCGCCATCGCCGCCCGCGAGCCGCTGCTGGATCCGATCGGCGACGACGGCGACCCGGTGCCGTGGACCCCGTTCCGCAGCGGTGCGGAGGCGGTGGCCTGGTCCGAGGACCGGTTGCTGGCGTCGGCGGCACCGGCCGGATCCTCCGAGTGAGACGGGCCCACCGGGCCGTCGACGATGCCGGTCCCGGCCCGTCTCGCGCTATCGCGGGGCCTATGCGTTCTCGGGCGATTCGTACGTGCCGCAGGTGGGCCCGCCCGTGCGCTCGTACGAGTCGACCACCACGCCGGCTCCGGTGGTGCGCGAGCCGGTGAGGGCGAACGCGGTCGGCAATGGCAGTGCCCTTCGTGGTTTCCGAGCCGTCGCATGCTTCGATTTCCGATCGGCCGGAAACTCATCGGTGTGGGGGATCCCCGCGAGCTTCCCGTCGCGATCCCGAGTCACCCGCCCGGAGCCCCGGGCACAGGATCCGATGCACGACCCGCACGTCCTGCCTCACACGTCACACCGCACACCTCGAACCTCGTTTCGAACATGTCGATCCCATGAGGAGTCCCGGCAATGTCCTACCCGACCTATCCCGAAGTCCGGTACCACGACGAGGGCGGCGACGTCAGCGCCCGTTTCCGGCCGGCCGAGCACCCGCCCGAACTGACCACGGCCGGCGCGAGCTACCACTACCTGGCCACGACCGAGTCCACGGACGGCGAGTTCGGTCTGTATCGGGTGGACATGCACGCGGTGCCCAGCGGCCCGGGCACGCACTTCCACCGGACCATCTCCGAGTCGTTCTTCGTGCTGTCCGGCACGATCCGGCTGTTCGACGGCGAGGCGTGGCGCGACGCCAAGGCCGGAGACTTCCTGTACGTGCCGGTCGGCGGCCTGCACGCGTTCCGCAACGAGTCCGGCGAGCCGGCCTCGATGCTGCTCCAGTTCGCGCCCGGTGCGCCGCGCGAGGCCTACTTCGAGGGCATTCCGGAACTGGAACACCTCACCGACAAGGAGCGCGCGCAGTTCTTCCTGCGGCACGACAACCACTGGGTGGACCTCGGAGGGTAGTTCGACCCGGCGACGAACCGCCCACCTCCTTCACCCGGGCGCGGGCCCGGGCGCAGCCGCCGGCACCGGTACCGCGGCCCGACGTCGCACCCGCGCTCCCGGCGCGGTGGCGATCAAGCTCCCCGCATGACCGGTCAACGCCCGGACCGTGCCCGGTTCCGCCGGCTCCCCGGCCAAGGGGGCGAACCCGGCGCCGCCGGTCACCGGCGGCCTGGTGGCCAGTCGGCCGTTCCGATCGGCCGCGTACAGCCGTCCGTTCATCGCGGTGAGCGCGATCGCGCCGCCCGCCGAGCCGAGCGCGCGCCACGGGGCCCGGACGTCCGGGTCGGTGGGCAACTCGGCGGCGGACACGTGGTGCAGTGTGTCGTCGGCGGATACCGCGAACAGGCCGCCGTCGCACAGCGCGAGCGCGATCGTGTCGGCGGGCAGGCGGGCGACCGGGGTCCACGGCGCCGGCCGGGTGACCGGGGCGCGGCGCAACAGCCGACCGTCGGCCGTGACCGCGTACAGCACCAACGGCAACGGGCCGGACGCCTCGCGCGCCGCGGCCAGCGCCACCACCGATCCGGCGATGCCGATCGCGCGCCACGGCAGGTTCTGCCCGCTGACCTCGCGGCAGACCAGCGCGCCTTCGGTGTCCACCCCGAACAGCACGTCCTCGCAGGCCGCGAGGGCGCGGATGTCGCCGGTGGGCCCGATCACCTCCCACTGCGGTTGCCGGTCGGCGGCCAGTCGGTCGAGCACGTTGCGGGTGACCCGGTCCACCACCGGATCGGCCAGCGCACTGCCCCAGTTGATGGTGCCGGCGTTGAACACCGTGCCCGCGCCCAGCCGGAAGGTGCCCATCACCGCGTCGCCGCCCTGCCCGTAGCGGGCCCAGTGCCGCAGGTCGGCGGTGGCCAGCACGACGAAGGTCGGTGGAGTGCCGTCCCGCCCGGTGGCCCGCGGGACGCCGCGGCTCCAGTCCAGTTCGGCCGCGTCCGTCTCGTAGCCCAGCGCGCCCTGGGCGAACTTGTCGCCGTCGGCCAGCCCGGTGCCCGCGAAGACCCAGTGGTCGGTGAACCGGGCGATGTAGGCCTCCTCCCGGATCACCTTCATGCCCTCGCCCCACGCGCCCGCGCCGCGTCGGAAGCTGAGGCCGGTCATGGTGTTCTCCGGCCGGTTGACCGGCGCGCTGGACCACTCGACGGTGACCCGCTCGGGATCGATCGCCGACATCGGGTCGGCGACCGCGTCGCGATGGCACACCATGGTGCGGCCGTCGTCCTCCAGGCGCATCTGCCACCACGCCGTGTTTCCGGCGAAGATCGCCAGGTTGCCGCCGCCGCGGACGAAGTCCTCGACGGTGTCCCGCTGTTCCCGCGACCAGTACTCGTCGTGCCCGTTGATCACCAACAGCCGGTAGTGGGATAGCAATTCGTCGCCGCCATGCAGGTCCAGGCCGGAGCAGAACTCGACCGGTCGGCCGGTCGCGCGCAGCCAGCGCAGCAGTCCCTCCTCCCAGCGTTCCGGCGGTGGTCCGCCGCCGGGCCGGTCGAAGCCGACCCGTGCGGCGCGGTCCGGCTGTTCGGCGTAGTACAGGCCCTGCCCGGGCACGCCGGAGCGGTTGTACGCCTGCCAGGTGGCGAACGGCACCGACACCAGGATCGGCGCGCCCGCCCCCGGCCGCGCCGCGCGCACCACGAACCAGGCCTCGTGGTCCAGGGGTTCGACACCGGCGAGCGGGGTGCCGTCGTCGAACACGGCCCGATAGAGCGAGCTGGGCCAGTCGTCCGGGATCTCCAACTCCCACATTCCACCGTCGACCCGGGCGTGCGCGAGCACCCGCTCGGTGGTCGCGTCCACGACGGTGACCTCGCCGCGGACCTCGCCCCCGTCGGTGCGGGCGAGGTGGAAGCGCAGCCGGCCGCCCGCGACCACGGACGTCGCGCCGGAGTACGCCAGGATGCTCATGCGACCGGCTCCGCCACACGCTCCGCGAAGCCGGTCAACGCGCCGATCGGCAGCTCCCGCCCACCCGCCGCGCGGACCAACAGGTCCTCCAGCGCCACCAGATGCGCCTCCAGCGCGTGCACCGGCAGGTACGCCGTGTCCCCGGTGACGCTGACCACCAGCGCGTCGCCCTCGGCGACCACGTGCATGCAGTACCGGCACGCGATGAACTCGTGGCCGCCGGCCGGTTCGACCCGGCTGTGGGTGCGCGCCGCGTCCAGTTCGGCGGTGGTGGGCGCGGGCCCGGCCGCGGGCGGCCGATCCACCAGGCGCATGTCGTTGAAACAGCAGAACGGCCGGATCGGGGTCCCGCGTTCGGCCGCGATCCGATGCATCAGCTCGTTCCACCGGTCCGGGTCGTAGCCGGCGCTGCGGTACGCGCGCAGCGAGGCCTGCCACGCGGCGGGCAACAGGTCGGTGAAGCGCGCGGCCGGGTCCAGGTCCAGGACGAACAGGCCCTCCTGGGACAGGGTGGCGACCAGGTCGCGGCTGTCCGCGCGGAACCGGTTGGCCACGATCGGCAACATCACCGCGGTGTCCCGCCCGCCCGCGCGCGCGGCCAACACGGCGGCGCCCGCGAGCAGTACGGCGGATGGGCTGATCCGATGGCGCACCGCGACCGCGTCGGTGGCCCTGGCCAGCGCCGCGGACACCAGGCGCACGGTGCGAAAGCGCGGCGCGGCGGGTTCGGCGATCACGTCGGCGAACACCGTCGGCGCGATCCGCCGGTAGTGCGTCTCCCAGTGCGCCAGCGCCGATTCGCCGCGGCGCAGGCCGATCGTCGAGGACTGTTCGTGGGCCAGGTCCAGCGGTCCGGCCGAGGTCGGGCCGCCGGCCGAACCGCGCCGGATCAGCAGCCGCAGGTCGCGCACCAGCACCTCGACGCCGTGCCCGTCGGTCGCCACATGGCACAGCGCGAGCGCCACATAGCGCACTCGGCCGTCGTGCACGATCAGACCGACCCGGATCGGCCAGGCGCCGAAGTAGTCGAAGCGGGTCGCCCCCAGCCGCTCGGCCACGGCCGCCGCGACGGTGTCGGCGTCCTCCAGCAGCGCCGCCTCGATCACCTCCACGGACAGCGCGCCCACCGGGTGCCGCACCTGCCGGGGTTCGCCGTCGGCGGCCACCAGCCGGGTCCGCAACGCGTCATGCCGCTCCATCAACCGACCCAGCGCGGCACTCGCCCGGGCGACGTCCACCGGTCGACCACGATCGGCGATCGGGAGTACCCGGGTCATGTTGAAGTAGTGGTCGCTGGGTGCGGTCCGCCGGATGGCCTGCCAGATCGCCCGCTGACCCCACGTCAGCGGCGCCTCGACCGGGCCGTCGGCCGCGACCGCGAACGGCGCCGACACCCGATCGGCGCTCGCGACCGGATCCCCGCCCGCGACCCGGGATCTCGGCGCGCCGGTGTCAACCATCACCCACCGCCGCGCCGTTTCGGGCCAATCGCTCCACCAGAGTGTCCAAGTCCTCGACGAAGTCGAGGTCCGCGTCCAGGTCGAAGAACACGTCGAACTCGCCCTCCAGCGCGTCGATCAGCCGCAGGAACGTCAGCGAGCTGACCCCCGCCGCGGTCAACGAGCCCTCGTTGTTCAGCACTTCGCGCGCGCTGACCTCGCCGCCGCTGACCTCGGCGATCAGCGCGGCCACCCGCTCGCGCAGCGCCCCCGCGCTCACGCCGCGTCCCCGGCCAGGCGCCGGCGCAGGCTCAGCGGGCGGATGTCCGGCCAGACCCGGTCGATGTGCGCCGAGCACTCCTCACGGGTGCCGACGAATCCGGTGGGCACCCACCCGGCCGGCGGATCGGTGCGCAGCGGCCACAGCGAGTGCTGCTCCTCGTCGTTGACGACCACGCGGTACTGGCCCTCGGTGCTTGCGGTGTCGGTGCTCATCGCTGCTGCTCCTGGAGTTCGCGGATGGCGTCCGTGACGCCGGTGACGGTCGGGGTGTCGAAGAAGACGTCGAGCGGGACCTCGACGCCGAGCCGCTTGCGGATGCGCGCGGCGATCCGGGTGATGGTCAGCGAGTGGCCGCCGAGGTCGAACAGGTCCTCGTCCACGCCGATGTCGTCCAGGCGCAGCGCCTCGGCCCAGATCGCCCGGACGGTTTCGGTGACCTCGTCGGCGGGCGCGCCCGGGGTGCCCGCGGGATCGGCGGGGTCGATCGGCTCGGGCCGGGCCAGGACCGGCTCGGGCAGCCGGGCGCGGTCGAGCTTGCCGTTCGGGGTGAGCGGGAAGGCGTCCAGCACGAGGAAGGTGTTGGGCACCATCGCGGGCGGCAGGGTATGGGCGAGGTGGGCGCGCAACCGGTCCGACGCCACCGGGGGACGGCCGGGCTCGGGCACCACGTAGCCGACCAGGCGGGCGTGTTCGCCGTCCGCGTCCAGCAGCCGGACCGCGGCTTGGGCGATGTCCGGGTGCGCGGCGAGCAGGGTCTCGATCTCGCCCAGTTCGATCCGGTGCCCGCGCAATTTGACCTGGGCGTCCGTGCGCCCGACGTAGTCCAGTCCGCCGCCGGGCGCGTGGCGGACCAGGTCGCCGGTGCGGTAGAGCCGGCTGCCGGGCGGCCCGAAGGGGTCGGCCACGAACCGCTCGGCGGTCAGCCCGGGGCGGCCCAAGTAGCCGTGCGCGACGCCGTAGCCACCCAGGAACAGCTCGCCCGCCAGACCCTCGGGGACCGGATGCAGCCGGGCGTCGAGCACGTACGCGCGGGTGTTGGCCAACGGGAGGCCGATTCCGGGCGGCGCGTCACCGGCCGACTCGGCGTAGGTGGACCACACCGTGGTCTCGGTGGGGCCGTAGACGTTGATCAACCGGCCCACCACACCCCGCAGTTCGGTGGCCAGCGGGGCGGGCAGCGCCTCGCCGCCGGTGATCGCGGTCAGCCCGGGGCGGTGCAGCCCGGCCGCGAGCAGCACCCGCCAGCCGCTGGGCGTGGCCTGCACGTGGGTGATCGCGTAGCGCTCCAGCAGGGCCAGTTGCGCGGGGCCGTCGCGGTGTCGGTCGTCGGCCACCAGCACCACGCGCGCGCCGGTGATCAGCGGCAGCAGCAGTTCGACGGTGGAGATGTCGAAGGACAGCGAGGTCAGTCCGAGCCAGCGGTCCGCGGAGGTGGCGCCGAGCCGGTCGCGCATGGTCGCCAGCAGGTTGGCCAGGGCGTGGTGCGGGACCTCGACGCCCTTGGGCCGGCCGGTGGAGCCGGAGGTGTAGATGACGTAGGCGGGGTCGCCCGGTTCGGGGCGGGTCGGCGGTTCGACCGGGCTGCCGGGTTCGGGGCCGAACCGGTCGGGGCCGTACAGGTCGGGCCCGGTCAGCGTCGGGACGTCGGAGGGGGTACCGGCCGGTCGCGCGCCGTCCTCGGTGACGAGCGCCGCCACGCGCGCGTCGGTGCGGATGAAGGCGAGCCGTTCGGCGGGGTAGCCGGGGTCCAGCGGCAGGTAGGCGGCGCCGGCGGCGAGCACGCCGAGCACGGCGGCGACCTGTTCGCCGGTGCGCGGCAGTTCGATGCCGACAAGGTCGCCCGCGCCGATCCCGGCAGCGCGCAGCCGGTCGGCGAACACGTAGGCGGCCGAGGCCACCTGACGGTAGGTCAGGAACCGTCCCGCGCACACCACGGCGACCGTGTCCGGGGCGGCCGAGGCCCGTGCGGCGAACAGGTCGACGACGGTGTCCCGGGCCGGGTAGGGCGTGTCGGTGGCGTTGTCCGCGTGCAGGACGCGGACCAGTTCGCCCTCGGGCAGCAGCGGCAGGTCGCCGATCGGCAACTCGGGGTCGGCCAGCGCGGTGGTGAGCAGGGTGGTGAAGTGGCCGGGGATGCGCGCGGTCACGCCCGGCGCGAACGCGTCGGTGGGGACGTGCAGCGCGCCGTCGATGCGATCGCGGCCCTCGACCAGTTGCAGATGCGCGGTGTTGCGCGCGGTCGGCGGCAGCACGATCCACTCGACCCGCACCTCGACGCCGGGGAAGACCGGTTCGATCGCGCGGGTGCGCCGCCGGTAGCTGACGGTCAGCTCGGTCAACGCGGTCCTGGGGCCGAGCCCGCGCACGGTGTGGCTGTAGGGCACGTCCCGGAAGGCGTACAGGGCGCGCAGTTCCGCGCGCAGTTCGCGGGCGAACGCGCCGAATTCCTGCTCGGCGCCCGGTCGTGAGGAGACCGGGAGTTCGTTCACGAACAGACCCACCCGGCGGATGTCGGCCGGGGCACGGGTGGACAGTTCCACCGCGGTGCGCACGCGTGGGTTGCCGTAGCGGAACAGCAGCGCGTGCCAGGCCGCGAGCAGCAGTTCGAAGTGGGTGACGCCGAGCCGTAGCGCGGCCTCCTCCAGCGCGGCGACCGATCGGGGCCCCAGGGTGAACGGCACCGTGACGCCGGGCGCGGGTTCGCAGCCCGTGCGGGTGGTGGGCAGCAGGCCGGGCAGCACGGCCCGGCCCGGCTCCTCGCGGTGCCGGGCCCACACGGCGGTGGAGTCCGTCTCGGGTCCGGTCGGCGCCGCGCCGGCGGCCTCGATCGTTTCCGCGAGCGCGCGTGCGTCGACCGCCGTGCCGGCCGCGGCCGTGCCGTCCCGGGCCGCGCGATAGGCCCGGGCCAGGCCCGCCACCACGATTTCCTTGGACGTCCCGTCGAAGACCACGTGATGCGCGATCACCACCAGCGTGTGCCGGTCGGGGGCGAGGGAGAACAGCGTGAAGCGCGCGAGCGGTCCGGCGTACAGGTCGAAGGGCGCGGCGAGTTCGGCGCGGATCAGCGCGTCGATCGTGGCGTCGTCGGCGGGCGCGCGCCGCATCGGCGCGGGCGTGGCAGGCACCAGACCGGGCGTGCCGTCGGCCTCGCCGACCGCCGACGCCAGGACCGGGTACCGGGCGACGGTGGCCGCGCACGCCGTTTCCAGTGCGGCCACGTCCAGCGGGCCGTCGAAGCGCAGCAGTACCGAGAGGTGGTAGGCGGACTCGGCGGGCAGCGTGCGCTCGGTGACCCACACGCCCAACTGGGCGGCGGAAAGCGGCACGAAGGGCAGGGATGCGGCGAGCGGTGCGGTGGTTCGCGCGCCTTCGCCCTCGGTGGTCGGAGGTATCTGATCGTTCGTCACAGTCATGGTCGGACCTCGTCGTCCAGGAGCCGGCGCAGCTCACGCTTGAGGATCTTGCCGCCCTCGTTGCGCGGCAGGGATTCCCGGAACAGCACGAGTCCGGGAAGTTCGTGTGCGGCGAGGCGCTCCATCAGGAACACCCGCAGCTCGGTGGCGGTCAGATCGCCCCGGGGCACCACCGCGGCCGCGACGGTCGTCCCGAGCACAGGATGCGGGACGCCGAAGGCGGCGGCGTCGATCACCCCCGGGTGTTCGTGCAGGGCGTCCTCGACCTGCAACGTGGACACTTTGTACGCGCCGGACTTGATCACGTCCCGCTCGCGATCGACCAGGTACAGGAAACCGTCCGCGTCCAGGTAGCCGAGGTCGCCCATGCGCACCCAACGCCCGGAGAAGACCGCGGGATCGTTGTCCTCGCCGTAGTAGGAACGCGGTGTGGTCGGCGAGCGCAGCCACACCTCGCCGGTCTCGCCGACCGGCAATACCCGGCCCGCGTCGTCGGTCACCCGCAGGTCGCGCAGCGACGCGGGTCGCCCGGGCGAGTCGGGGTGTTCGGGGTCGAAGAGCATCGTGGTCTGCGCGGGCGCTGCCTCGGTGGAGGTGTAGTAGTTCACGATCTGGGCCTGCGGGAACAGTCGCGACAGACCCAGCGCGACGCTCTGCGGCAGTGCGGCGGCGGTGGAGCCGAGCAGGCGGACCCCGGAGAGGTCGTAGCGCCGCACGGCGTCCGTACCGAGCAACTCGATCGCCATCGCCGGGACCACGAACACGCTGCCCACCGCGTGCCGTTCGATCAGTCGGGCGAAGTGGCCGGGGGTGAAGCGCGGTGCGGCGATCGCGGTCGCCTTGGCGTCCAGCGCGTTGATCAGCATGGTCTGCCCGGCGTTGGTGCCGACCGGGAAGGCGTGCAGGAAGTGCGCCGAGTGGCCCAGCGGGCGGCGCCGCGCGTCCAGCGTGCAGCCGTGCGCGAGGTTGGCGTGGGTGGCGGCCACGCCCTTGGGGGTGCCGGTGGTGCCGGAGGTGTACAGGATCTGCGCGAGGTCGCCGGGCGCGGGCGCCGGGAGTTCGCTGCCGGGGTAGGTCTCGATGTCCTCGACCGGCGCGGTCCAGGCTCCGGTGCCGGCGTCGGGCGGGGTCAGTTGCGCGCGGTGCAGCACGGCGGAGGCCCCGCTGTGTCGCAGCAGGTGTCGCACCTCGGCGGGCGCGAGGCGATCCGACATCGGTACCGCGATCGCGCCGGCCCGCTGTACGCCCAGGTAGGCGGTGGCGTAGTCGATCCAGTCGCCGTTGCCGTACAGCAGCGCGACCCGGTCGCCTGCGGCGACGCCGCGGGTGCTCAGCCCGGCGGCGACCGCGTCGGCGCGTTCGTGCCAGGAGCCGAAGGTCAACTTCTCCCGGCCGCTGAGGATCGCCGGGCGCTCCGCTTCCAGCTCGGCGCGGTGGGCGAGCAGCGCGGACAGGCTCTCCGGGGCCCGGCGCGCGGCCGGGACCGGGCGCGGGCGGGTGCTGGTGCTCATCTCGACACCTCCGCGAGAGCGGGCGCGGATTCGGCGGCCTTGGCCCGGAGCCGGCGTTCGCGTTCCTGGATGCCGACCTCGTCGTCGGGCGGCGCGTCCGGCACGTCCCGGTCGAATCGGGCCAGCACCGGCAGCCGCAGACCGATCACCACCATCGCGACCATCGCGGCGCCGAACACCAGGTACACCAGACCGATGCCGCGGCCCTCGCCATGCCCGATCACGGTGCCGACGGAGCCGGCGAGCGGTCCGTCGTCGGCCATCAACGGCTCGAACAGCCTGGCGCCCAGCGGGGCGATGATGCCGTGTCCGATCGGCAGGGTGGACCACGCGACGAGCGTGTTGAGCGCGAACACCCGGCCGTGGAAGCGTTGCGGCACCTTGACCTGGACGATCGTCGTGTAGACGCCGTTGACCAGGGACAGCGCGCAGGACATCCCGAACGCGCCGATCCCCACCACCCACAGGCTCGCGTGCAGCCCGGTGAACGCGGACGCGCAGGCCAACCCGGCCGCCAGCCACAACATGCCGCGCAGTCGTTGCCGGCGCGGGCCGCCCCAGAAGCCCATCGCGATGCCGCCGACGATCACCCCGGCGCCGGCCGCCATCGACACGCGTGCGGCGCCGCCGAGCGAGTCGAAGGACAACACCAGCGGCGTGGTCAGTAGGAACAGCGGGGACAGGAACAGGTTCAGTACGGCGAACCACAACAACATGGCCCGAAAGCCCCGGTGTCGCCAGGAGTAGGTGAAGCCGTGTTTGATCTCGGCGGTGAGCGACTCGCGTCGACGCCAGGGCAGCGTGCGCGGGAACCGAACGCACGTGATGATGGTGATCGCGACCGCGTAGCTGACCACGTCCAGGATCAGGATGCCGCGCAGGCCGATCCCGGCCATCAGCCCCACGGCGACCAGCGGCACCACGAACTGGGCGACCCCGCCCGCCATTTGCACGATGCCGTTGGCGTGGCCGAGGTATTGCTTGGGCACCAGTTGCGGCACCGCCGAGGCGTAGGCCAGGCGCTGGAAGGTGAGTGCCATCGACAACGAGCCGAGCAACACGTAGATGTGCCACGGGTGCAGGTTTCCCGTGGTCAGCAACAGCAACAGGGCGCCCTGGGTGCCGCCGGCGGCCACATCGCCGGCGAGCATCACCTTGCGTCGGTCCAGCCGGTCCACGATGGCGCCGGCCAGGGGTCCGATCAGGATTCCGGGCAGCATGCCGATGACCGCGTACAGCGCGAACCGGCCCATCGAGCCGGTCTCCAGGTAGATCCAGATCGGCAGCGCGAACTCGGTCAGCGCCGAGCCGGTGATGGACACCAGTTGGCTGAACGCCACCAGCAGGAACCGGCCCATCCCGGGCTGGGGTTCACGCGTGGCGGAGTCCTTGGGCCGGTCGGGCCCGCGGGGTGGTCCGGCGGCGCCGTGGAACCACCAGGGCCCGTCCGCCTCGCGGGTGGGCAGCGCGTCGGTGTCCTGGGCGATCAGCGCCGGATGCACGCGGGTGATCACCTCGGCCAGGTCGTTCGCGCGGTGCTTGAGGAAGAAGTGGCCGGCCTCGTCGAGCATCACCAGCGCCACCCGATCGGCGATGGCGCACCACTCGCGGAAGCGTTCCTGGTGGAAGTCGGCGGCCGGGTCGCGGTCGCCCATCACGGACACGATCGGGGCGCGCAGTCGGGGCCGGTCGTCGGACAGCGCCTCGGTGAAGTACTCCTCGGCGGCCACCGAGTCCCGGCGCATGTTGCCGATGATGAACTTCATCTGGTCGGCGTCCAGGTCCGCCATGTCGGCGCCCATCGAGGTCAGCCAGTTGACGTAGACCCGGTCGCCGAGCAGTGGTTCGAGCGCGGCCACCTTGCTCAGCGCGCTCAGCACGCGGCTGCGCGGGCGCGCGAAGGGGAACTGTGCGCCGATGTACACCGCGTCCAACTCGCGTCCCGCCGCCTCCAGTTGACGAGCAACCGCGACGATCAGCGCGCTGCCGACGCCGCAGTGGCCGTACAGCGCGATCGGCCCCTCCACCCGCTCCTGGATCTCGGCGACGATCCCGGTGGCGAGCTCGTCGAAGGGGAGCCGCTCCTGGGTGACGCCGACGTCGTGTCCGGGGATCGCCACCGACCACAGGTCGTGGGTCTCCGGCAGCGCGTCGGCGAGCGGTTGGTACACGACGGCACTGCCCCCGCCGTATGGCACGCAGACCACGGACAGGGTGCGGTGCCCGTTCGGTACGGGGTTGCCAAGCCGGTACAGCAGCCGGGCCGGGCCGCGTTCGGCCTCGGAGAGGGTGGACAGTGCGGCGATCTCGCGGATCGTCTTGTGCGTGAAGACGTCCATCACGCTGACCGCCCGGCCGCCGATCTCCGGGAGTTGCCGGCGGGCGCGCGCGACCACCTGGGTGGCGAGCAGCGAGTGGCCGCCCAGGTCGAAGAAGTCGTCGTCGACGCCGACCTCGGGCAGCGCGAGCACATCGCACCAGATCCCGGCGAACAGCAGCTCGGCCGGTGTGGTGGGCGGTGCGTCGGCGGCGCCCTTGGAGCGGCGGGCCGCCGGCGCCGGCAGCGCCTTGCGGTCCAGCTTGCCGCTGGGAGTGAGCGGCAGCGCGGGCAGCGCGACGAACGCGGCGGGCACCATGTAGTCGGGCAGGATGCGCTTGAGCGCGTCCCGCGCGGCCTCGGCGTCGAACCCGGCGTCGAACCCGGCGTCGGTCTCGACGGTCTCGAACCGGGTGGCGTCCGGTTCGGCCGGATCGTGGGCCGGGACCACGTAGGCGGTGATGCGCTTGTCCCCGGGGGTGTCCTCGCGCACCACCACCGCGGCCTCGTCGATCCCGTCCCGGGCCCGCAACGCGACCTCGATCTCGCCGAGTTCGATCCGCAGCCCGCGCAACTTGACCTGTCCGTCGAGCCGGCCGAGGAAGCCGAGGGTGCCGTCCGGGCGCCACCGGACCAGGTCGCCGGTGCGATACAGGCGGGCGCCGGGCGGGCCGAAGGGGTCGGGCACGAACCGCTCGCCGGTCAGCCCGGGGCGGCGGTGGTAGCCCAGCGCGACCTGCACCCCGCCCAGGTACAACTCGCCGGGCGTACCCAGTGGCGCGGGCCGCATCGCGTCGTCGAGCACGTACACCCGGGTGTTGTGGATCGGTGCCCCGATCGGCACGGTGGTGATCGGCCCCGCGCACTCCCACGCGGTGACGTCGACGGCGGCCTCGGTGGGCCCGTACAGGTTGGCCAGCGCGCAGTCCGGCAGCCGCTCGCGAAACGTCCGCACGGCGTCCGGCGGCAGTTCCTCGCCGCTGCACACCACACGCCGCAGGGACGCGCAGCGTTCGACGTTCTCCTCGGCCAGGAACACGCTCAACATCGCGGGCACGAAATGTGCCAGGGTGACGCCCTGTTCGGTGATCACGTCGCGCAGGTAGGCGGCGTCCTTGTGGCCGCCGGGGCGGGCCAGGACCAGGCGGGCGCCGGTGGTCAGCGGCCAGAAGAACTCCCACACCGACACGTCGAAGCTCGCCGGCGTCTTCTGCAGCACCGCGTCGGCGGCGGTGAGCCGGTAGGTGTCCTGCATCCATGTGACGCGGTTGACGATGCCGCGATGGGTGTTCGGCACGCCCTTGGGCCGGCCGGTGGAGCCGGAGGTGTAGATCAGGTACGCGACATCGTCGGGCGCGGGCGCGACGTCGGCGAGTTCGCCGGGCGCGGGGGCGGGCCAGTCCGCGAGGTCGTCCACGGGCAGCACGCGTGCGGTGCAGTCGGCGGGCACCGGCAGGCGTCGGTGGGTGAGCAGTACCCGGGCGCCCGAGTCGGCGAGCATGAACGCGAGTCGCTCGGCCGGGTATTCCGGGTCCAGCGGGGTGTACCCGGCGCCGACCCGGAGCACGCCGAGCAGGGCGGCCACCAGCTCGGGGGAGCGCTCGGCGCTGACCGCGACCAGGTCGCCGACCCGCACGCCCTCGGCCCGCAGTCGGTGCGCCACCCGGTCGGCGGCGGCGTCGAGTTCGCGATAGGTCCAGGCGCGCCCGTCCAGTGTGACCGCGACGGCCTGCGGGGTGCGGGCGATCTGCGCGGCGATCAGGCTCGGCAGGGTGGCGTCGGCAGGCACCGGCGCGGTGGTGTCGTTCCACCGGGTCAGCATCGACTCGCGCTCGTCCGGGTCCAGGCCGTCGAGGGTGGACACCGGGACGTCCGGCCGGTCGGCCAGCACCGCGAGCAGCCGGCCCAGGTGGCGGCCCAGGCGCGCGATGGCGGCCTCGTCGAACAGGTCGGTGTTGTAGTTGAACGCGCCGCGCAGCCCGTCCGGCCACTCCATCAGGAACAGTTCCAGGTCGAACCGGGTGCCCCCGGCCTGAATGCCGAACGGCTCGGTGGTGAAAGCGCGTTCGGGTTCGGCGGCGTTCGCGGTTGCGTAGTTCTGTACGGCCAGCACCGCCTGGAACACCGGTGAGCGGGTCACGTCGCGCTCAACGTTCAGCTCGGTGACCAACTGCGCGAACGGCAACTCCTGGTGTGCGTAGGCCTCCAGGCAGGTCTCCCGGGTGCGGTCCAGAAGTTCGGCGAAGGTCGGGTCGCCGTCGGTGCGGGCGCGCAGCGCGAGCACGTTGACGAACATCCCGACCAGGTCCTCGACCTCGGGGTGCGGCCGACCGGCGACCGGGGAGCCGACCGCGAAGGCGCGCTGTCCGCTGTGCCGGGCGAGTACGAGTTGGAAGGCGGCGAGCAACACCATGTACACCGTCGCGCCGCGCTCGCGGGCCAGCGCGCCGAGCCGGTCCAGCAGTTCGCGATCGACCTCGAATCCGTATCCGGCACCGTCGAAGGTCTGTCGGGCCGGTCTGGGTCCGCGCGTGGGCAGTTCGAGCGGTTCGACGCCGGCCAGTTCGGTCCGCCAGTACGCGGTCTCGCGCGCGAGTGCCTCGCCGGTCAGCCGCTCGCGTTGCCAGATCGCGAAGTCGCCGTAGGAGACCGCGGGTTCGCCGAGCGGTGCGGAGGTGCCCGAGGTGTGCGCGGCGTAGCCGGCGAGCACGTCGCGGATCATGATCTCGCTGGACCAGCCGTCGCTGACGCTGTGGTGCACGGTCAGCAGCAGTACGTGGTCCCGCGGCGCCAATCGGATCAGCAGGGCCCGGAACAGCGGGCCCTCGGCCAGGTCGAACGGCACCGCGATGGCGGCGGTGACCAGCAGGAGCGCCTGCTCCTCGTCGGCCGCCTCGACGCGGGTGAGCGGGACCGGCGCGGGCTCGGCGATGTCCAGGTGCGGCTGCCCGTCCTCGTCCACCACGTAGCGCGAACGCAGCGTCTCGTGCCGGGCGGCCAGGTCGGTCAGCGCCCGGCCGAGCGCGTCGGTCTGCAACGCACCGCGCAGGCGGCGCGCGATCGGAATCGTGTAGGCCACCGTTCCGGGCGCGAACTGCTCCATGAACCAGAGGCGTTCCTGGGCGTAGGACAGCGGGGGGACGGTGCCTTCCGGGCGGCGCGGGATGACCGGACCGGAGTCGGCGCGTCTGCGCAGCCGCCGCTCCAGGAGTTCGCGTTTGGTCGCGGAGAGCGTGGTCGCGCGTGTCGGGGATTCCGTGCTCATGGCTGCGGACGGTTCCTCTCGCCGGTGAGCAGCCGCTCGGCGGTGTCGTCGTCCAGGGCCTCCAGGTCGGCGACCAGGAGGTCTTCGACGGCCGCGGCGAACCCGGCGAGGGTGCGGTGGGTGAACAGCGTGCGCAGCGGCACGGTGAGGTCTGCGGTGGCGGCGATCCGGGCGACCACGCGGGTGGCCAGCAGGGAGTGGCCGCCGAGATCGAAGAAGTCGTCGAGGGCGCCCGCCTTGTCCAGCCCGAGCACCTCGATCCAGATCTCGGCGACCAGTTCCTCGGCGGCGGTGCGCGGTGCGAGGTAGCCGTGCGCCTGGTCGGCGCGGCGGTCGGGGGCGGGCAGCGCGCGGTGGTCGAGCTTGCCGTTGGGGGTCAGTGGCAGCCGGTCCAGCCGGACCAGCGCGTCGGGGACCAGATGCGCGGGGAGCCGGCCGGCCAGGTCGGCCCGCAGTTCGGGTACGGACAGGCCGGCGGTGGTGACGACATAGCCCACCAGGGCCTGCTCGCGGGCGACGACCGCGGCCTGGACCACGCCGGGGCGGGCGAGCAGGGCGGCCTCCACCTCGCCCGGCTCGACCCGGTGGCCGCGCACCTTGACCTGCGCGTCCAGTCGGCCGAGGAACTCCAACTGCCCGTCCGGGCGCAGCCGGACCCGGTCGCCGGTGCGGTAGCGGCGGGCGCCGGGCGGCCCGTCGGGGTCGGGCCCGAAGCAGGCTGCGGTGGCGGCGGGGCGGCCCAGGTAGCCGTGCGCGACGCCGGCGCCGCCGATCAGCAGTTCGCCGGCCACGCCCGGCGGGACCGGGTTGCCGTGCGGGTCGGCGACGACCAGGTGCGTGTCGCCGATGGGGGTGCCGATCGGCGGCCGGCGGTCGGTGTCCGCGGGGCCCAGGTCCGCGGTGGTCGCGATGATCGTGGTCTCGGTGGGCCCGTAGGAGTTGACCAGGCGCACCCGATCGCCGAACCGGGCGCGCCAGGTCGCCACGGCGCCGGGCCGGACCTGGTCGGCGCCGAGGATGAGCAGGCGCAGCGCGGCCGGCCAGGCGATGGTGTCGGCGCCGGTCTCGACGAGTTCGTGCCAGTAGGGCGTGGGCAGGTCGAGCACGGTCACGTCGTTCGCGCCGCCCTCGGCGAGCACGTCGGGCAGCGTGGCGTCCGGGTCGGGCAGCACCAGGGTGGCGCCGGCGGCCAGGCACGGGTAGAGCTCCTCGGCGTGCGTGTCGAAGCTGAGCGACGCGCTGTGCAACACCCGGTCGTCGGCGCGGATGTGATAGCCGCGCCGCATCCACCGGACCCGGGTGGCGAGCGCGCCGTGCGGGACCAGGACGCCCTTGGGCGTACCGGTGGAGCCGGAAGTGTAGATCACGTACGCGGGGTGCTCCGGTGCGATCTCGACCGGCTCGACGGGCGTCCCGGTGTTCGCGGTGTGCGTGGGTGCGACGGTCGCGTGCTCGGCCGGGTCGGAGGACGTCGTGGTGTGCGTGGGTGCGAGCGCGTGCTCGGCCCGGTCGGCGAGCGCCTCGCCGTCCGTGGCGTCCATGCGTACGACCCTCACGTCCTCCGGCAGCCCGTCGGCGTGCGCGCCGTCCGTGATCACGACCCGGGTTCCGCTGTCGGCGAGCATGAACTCCAACCGGGCGGCCGGGTATCGGGGGTCCATGGGGAGGTACGCCGCGCCCGCGTGCCACGCGGCGAGCAGGGCCACGATCGCGTCCGGGCCGCGCGGGCACAGCACGCCCACCAGCGCACCGGGGCGCACGCCGACGGCGCGCAGTCGGGTGGCCAATGTGCGTACGCGCCGGTCGAGTTCGCGGTAGGTGACGGTCCCGTCGGGGGTGCGCAGGGCGATCCGGTCGCCGGGTACACGGGCGATGGCGGCGGGCACCGGCTCGACGGGCTCGACGGGGCCGCTCGCCGGGGCGGGGTGCGGGCGCAGTTCGCGCAGCCGCGCGCGGTCCGGTGCGGTGAGCAGCGGCAGCAGGTGTACGGGCGTGTCCGGGTCGGCGAGCGCGCCGCGCAGCAGGATCTCCAGGCGCTCGGCAAGATCGGCCACGCTCGACGCGTCGAACAGCGCGGTGCGGTAGCCGAACACGGCGATCAAGTCGTCGCCGTCGCGCCGGATGTCCAGCGAGAGGTCGAACTTGGCGGCCCGATGCCCGCCGTCCTCCTCCGCCGAGGTCAGGTCGGCGAAGCGGTGCGCGGGTCCGGTGTCCTGGTCCTGGGTGTGCACGGTCAGCAGGGTCTGGAACAGTGGCGCCGGGGCGGCCGGATCGCGGTCCACCCGCAGTTCGGCGAGAAGTTGTTCGAACGGGATGCGGTCGTGCCCGTAGGCGCCGAGCGCCGTCTTGCGGGTGCGCCGCAGGAGTTCGCCGAAGGTCGGCTCGCCGCGCAGGTCGGCGCGCAGGACCAGGGTGTTGGAGAAGTAGCCGATCGGTTCCTCGTGTTCGACCTCGCCGCGTCCGGCGATCGGCGCGCCGACGGCGAAGTCGCGCTGCCCGCCGTGGCGATGCAGCAGGGCCTGGTAGCCGGCGAGCAGGATCATGAACGGGGTGCACCGTCGGGTGCGGGCGACGGTGTCCAGGAGCGGGCCGATGCCGGCGACGCGGCGGGTGTGGAAGTCGGCGGCGGAACCGGTGTCGGCGGTACGCGGTCGGTCCGACGGCAGTTCGAGCGCGGGCAGGTCGGCCAGTTGTCGGCGCCAGTAGTCGATCGCCCGGTCGGTGTCCGGGTCGGCCTCGCGCTGGCGGGCGGCGTACTCGGCGTAGGAGGGCAGCGGCGCGAACACCGGGTCCACGCCGTCGCGGTGCGCGCTGTAGCGCAGTTCGAGTTCGCGGCGGAGCAGGTTGAGCGACCAGCCGTCGGCCAGGATGTGGTGCAGCACCACGCACAGCACGTGTCGGGTCGCGCCGAGCCGGATCAGGGTCACCCGCAGCGGTGGAGCGAGCGCGAGGTCGAAGCCCGCGTTGACCCGCGCGGCGAGTACCCGGTCCAGGGACCGGTCGGCGCCCGGGCCGCTCAGGTCGACGGTCTCGATCGGCACGGGGCCGGGGGGTTCGATCACCGCGACCGGGCGGCCTTGATCGTCGGGGAATCGGGTGCGCAGCGCGTCGTGTCGGGCGACGACGCCGTCGAACGCGGCGCGCAGCGCGTCCGGCCGGAGCGGACCGGTGAGCCGCAGCACCCACGGGATGTTGTAGGCGGCGTCGCCGGGCTCGAACCGATCGAGGAACCACAGCCGTTCCTGGCCGAAGGACAACACCCCGGCGCGCGGCCGGCCGGATGTGCGGGCGGACGCGGTCGACGCGATCCGCTCCGGGTGCCCGGTCGGCTCGATCCGCGCCCGGGAAAGCGTTCGTTCGTCGTCCATCTCGACCCCCTCGCCGGCATCGCCCCAGGGACGTGCGGCGCCGACCGAACGGCCGTCCCGTCATCCCGTTTCCGGGGCCCGACGCGGGCGTCGTGCCCCGGCACGGCGGCGCGTCGGACGACCTGACGTCACCCGATCGAAGTCCGCCCCCGTGGCGTGCGTCGGCCACGCTAGGAGTGCCATCGACAAGGTGTCAATGGTCTATACCAAATCGAATATTGGTCCAGACCTCGAAGCAAGCGGAACCCGCCCGACCGGGCCCGGAGACCAACCGGGTGTTCCTCGATCGCGGCGCTCGCGCCGGCCGGAAATCGCCGGTATGTCGGTCGTGCGCGCGGTCCGTCCGCGGCGGTGTGGGAGCGAACTCGCGGTGCGACGGGGATTGTTGCGCCGGTACCGCTCCCTTAAAGTGTCTATCCGATTACTTTGGGTAATGGAGGTCGTCGATGATTCGGCCGTCGGAAACCGCGGATGTCGTGGTCGTGGGTGGCGGCGCGATCGGTCTCGCGTCCGCTGTCGAGGTCGTCGCCCGAGGGCGATCGGCGCTGGTGCTCGATCGGTTCGGAATGTCCAACGACCGGGGCGGCTCGGCCGGACTGGAGAGACAGTGGCGCATCCAGTACGCCCAGGAGCACTGGAGCCGACTGGTCCTGGACACCGTGCCGCTGTGGCGCAGGCTGGAGGCCGCCGCCGGGCGCCCCCTGGTGCACCCGACCGGAAGCCTGTGGCTGGGCCGGTCCGACGAGGCCGGCGCTCTCGACGAAATGCACGCCGGCGCCGAGGTGTTGACCAGCCTGGACGTCCCCTTCGAGACGATGTCCGCGGCCGAGCTCGGCACCCGGTTCGGTCTCGCCGAACTACCCGGCGACTACCAGGGGTTGCACCAGGCCGACGGCGGGGTGATCGACGTCAAGGGCACCCTGGACACCCTCATCCACCTCGCCCTGGGCGCCGGCGTGCGGATCCACGAGTACGAACCGGCCCTCGCCATCGAACCCGACGGCACCGGTGTCACGATCCGCACCGAGCGGACCGACTACCGCTGCGACAGCGCGATCGTGACCTCGGGGCCGTTCACCAACGATCTGCTGGGCCCTCTGGGCTGTGCGCTGGACCTGCGTGTGTTCGAACAGAGTTCGGCCTACTTCACCCGGCGCACCCACGACACCGACTACCCCACCTGGTACGCCTTCGGGGCGTTGACCGACGGCGGTGCGTGCCACGGCTACGGTCACAACCCGTGGACCGGCAGCGACCTGATCCGGGTCGCCCCGGACGCCGCACGGGAGTTGCCCGATGCCGAGCACGCCACGGCCGTACCGGACGCCCGGAGGATCCGCAACACCGCCGACTGGGTGCGCAGCCACCTGCCCGGCCTGTCGCCGCACCCCGTACGGCGCGGCACGTGCCTGGCCGCGCTCCCCCTCGACCCGGAGCGGCAGTTCTTCCTGGGTCCGCTGCCCGCCCGGGTGCCGAACGGGGAACGGGTCGTGGTCCAGGCGGCGGGCTGGGCGTTCAAGTTCGCACCGATGTTCGGCCGGATCTGCGCGGACCTCGCGCTGGACGGAGCAAGCGTGCACCACGCGCCGCAGCTCGAACTACCGTGAGCGGTGTGCTCGAAATCGACGCCGAGCGGCGATATTCGGCCGGCGCCGACCCGGACCGACCCGAGGCCGGGTGACCCCCGCGCGCCGCGCCGCCCGGCGCCGGGCCCGGAGCGGTCAGGCGGGCCGCGCGGCGCCCGGCCCGGATCGGTCAGGCGGTGAGCAGATCGATCAGCCCGGTCGTGCTCTCGTCGCCGTGCCCGTCGGCCAGCCGGCGCTCCATCAGGGCCAGGTAGGGGAGCAGCAGTTCGGTGCTGACGCCCTGCTCGGCCGCGGTGCGCAGCAGCGTCGGCGCGACCGCGACCTGCATGGCCAGGGTCGAGGCCACCCCCGAGCGGTAGTCGCCGCTCTCCAGTTGGGCCGCCGCGCGGTGCGCGGCCGGTGCCATCGCCACGAGCCAGTCGGTGAGCAGCGCGGCGAAAGCACCCGGCGCGATGTCCTCGCCGCGGATCAGCGCGAAGGCGTGCGAGATGCCGGCGAACATCGAGGTCATCGCGCTGAGCAGGGCCACGTCGTGCAGCGCGGCGAAGCCGGGGTCGGCGCCCACGTACCCGGTCGCGGCCGGTACCGCCAGCGTGTCGCGGTGCGCCGCGAACAGTTCCCGCGAACCGCTGTACAGGACCGAGCCGCCGGCGCCGGGTACGCCGATCATCGGCGGGATCGCCAGCACCCCGCCGGCCAGGAACCGGGCCCCGCGCTCGGCGGCCCACGCGGCGCCGGCGCGGGCCTCGGCGGGCGTGCCGGTGGTGAGGTCGACCAGGTCCTTGCCGGCCGGGTCGACGCCGGCCAGCGTTGCGCGCACCGAGGCGTGATCGAGCAGGCAGACCACCACCAGATCGGCCGCGGCGACCGCCTCGGCGGCGGTTGCGGCGAGCGTCGCCCCGGCGGCGACCATCGGTTCGGCCCGACTCGGGGTGCGGTTCCACACGGTCAGCGGATGCCCGGCCTCCAGCCAACTGCGCGCCAACGCGCCGCCCATGGCACCGAGGCCGAGCAGGGCGAGTGGGGTCGGGCCGGCGGTGTCGGTGCCGCGCGGATCGGTCGGGGAGAGGTTGGATTCCATGCCGAATAGGCTGGTCGCAGCCGCCGAGTCGAACAAGTACGCACTTCGGGGTGCGTGCGCCGGCGGACCCGGGCGCACGGGCGAAGGGAGCGACATGGCGAGCGCACGCAGGCCGGGAGCGTACGTCTGCGGCACCGACGCGGCGATGGACGTGGTCGGCGGCAAGTGGAAGGTGCTGATCCTGTGGGCCCTGGACGAACACGCCTGCCGGTTCGGCGAACTGCGCAGGCTGGTACCCGGAATCACCGAGAAGGTACTCGCGTCGCATCTGCGCGAGCTGGAGCGGGACGCCATCGTGCACCGCGAGGAATACGACGAACTGCCGTTGCGCGTCGAGTACTCGCTCACCCCGCTCGGGGCGTCGCTGAACGAGGCGCTGCGCCCGCTCGGCGCGTGGGGGCGGGCCCACCTGCTCGGCGACGCGCCGCACCCCGGGGCCGACGCGGACCGGCTGATCGTCTTGTCGGTGGTCGGCGAGCAGGGGGAACTCGCGGACGCGGAATGGGCGTTGCTCGCCCCGTTGCTGCCCGACGGCACCCGCCCGGGCGGTCGGTGGCGGGGGCACCGCCAAGTCGTCGACGGCGTGCTGTTCCGCTTCCGGACCGGAACCCGTTGGCGTGATCTGCCCGGCAGGTTCGGTCCGTGGCGTACCGCGTACGCCCGACACCGGCGTTGGTGTGCCGACGGCACCTGGGCCGCGGTCCTGGCCGCGCTGCACGCCCGCCTCGCCGAGACCGGCGTGGACGCGGGCGAGACACGCGTGTTGCGCACCCTGATCGGCCGGCTGGGCGAGGTGGCACGCCGACCCACACCCGCCCGGACCGACGCAGGCGCCTGACGTCGGCTCGGTCCCACGCGGGACGCCGTGGTGGGCCCCGAGCTTCGCGGCCCGCTCAGCCCTGCGCCATCGTGTGGTGCGCGAACACCCGGTCGCGGGCCGTGGAGACCGCCGTGGCCACCGCGCCCAGCAGCACCGCCTCCTCGCCCAGGCCGCTCGCCGTCACCCTGGGCCGCAGTGGCGTCAACTCGTGCAGTTCGGCGGTCATCGGGGCCAGCAACAGATCGGCGTTGGCGCCGATCCCGCCGCCCAGCACCACGAGTTCGGGATCGAGCACCGCGGTGACCGCGGCCACCACGTGCGCGAGCCGCTGCGCCTCGTGCCGCACCGCTCCCGCGGCCGGCTCCACCCCGCGCCGGGCCGCGTCGAACACGCCCTTCGCGGTGAGCGGTCCGGTCATCCCCAGCGCCCGCGCGCCGCGTACCACGGCGTCGGCCGACACCGCGTCCTCCAACATCCCGCGACGCGGCACCGGCGCGCTCGCCCCGTGCCCGACCCGGTCCGAGGGACGCGGTGACAGCGGCAGGAAGCCGATCTCGCCGGCCGCGCCGGAGGCTCCGGGGAACAGCCGTCCGTCGGCGACGATGCCCATGCCCAGACCGGTCCCGACGGTGACGTACACGAACAGCGGACAGCCCACGCCGGCCCCGCTGTGGTACTCGCCCAGCGCGGCGAGGTTGGCGTCGTTGACGATGTCCACCGTGGTGCCCAGCGCGGTCTCCATCCGCCCGCGCAGTCCCGGGCGACCCCACCCGGGCAGATTGACCGCGTAGCGGATTCGGTCGGCCGCACGGTCGTACACGCCCGGACAGCCGATCACGGTGTGGACCACGGCGGTCGGTGCCAGGCCCGCGTCGGCCACCACGGTCCGGGCCAGGTCGGTGGCGGTGGCCAGCATGGTCGCCGACGTGCGGGCCCGGTTGTGCCGGTCCTGCCGGGCCAGCAACCGGCCGTCCAGATCGGCGACCGCGACCCGGATCCAGGACCGCCCGACGTCGATGCCCACGACATAGCCCGCGGTCGGATCGGGCTCGTACAGCAGCGCGGCCCGACCGCGCGCGCCGGTCTCCAGTCCCACCGCGCGGACCAGCCCCGCGCGCTCCAGTGCCTCCAGCGCGGTGGACACGGTGGGCTTGGACAGGCCCGTGTCGCGGGCGAGTTGGGCGCGCGAGATGGGCGCGGCGGCGCGTACCCGGTCGAGGAGTACGCGCTCGTTGATGCTGCGCAGCACGCCCCGGTTCCAGTGCGCCACGGCGGGTGGGTCGTTTTCCGGTGGGATCCCACCTGAGGTCATCGGCTCTCCGTCAGTGGTGTCGAGGTGATCGCGCCACTGTAACGGCCATGGAAGGGCAAAGACGTGGGCCGGATCCGGGCTCACCCTTGACGAAGATTAGTTAAGGAATTTTACTTTACAAACCGGTGGCGCCACGCGCCGGGTCGCACCACGAAGTTCCCTCCTCCGCAAGCCCGTTCCAGCCCTCGGTGTCCCTCCGGGGGCCTCCCCTGTTCTGGAGGTTCACGGTGAGCGCCGGCCCAAGAGCGACCACGCCCGAGGGCGGATTCGTCCGCCGGATCGGCCTGTTCCAGGCGACCGCGATCAACATGGGTCAGATGTGCGGCATCGGACCCTTCGTCACCATCCCGCTGATGGTCGGCACTTTCGGCGGTCCGCAAGCCATCCTCGGCTTCCTCGCCGGCGCCCTGCTCGCCCTCGCCGACGGCCTGATCTGGGCCGAACTCGGCGCGGCGATGCCCGGCGCCGGCGGCACCTACATCTACCTGCGCGAGGCGTTCCAATACCGCACCGGCCGGCTGATGCCGTTCCTGTTCGTGTGGACCGCGATCCTGTTCATCCCGCTGATCATGTCCACCGGCGTGCTGGGCATGGTGCAGTACCTGCAATACCTGTGGCCCTCGATGTCGCAGACCGAGGGGGATCTCGTCGGCGTCGGCGTGGTGATCCTGGTGGTCCTGCTGCTGTGGCGCAGGATCGAGTCGATCGGCCTGTTGAGCAGCGTCATGTGGGTGGTGATGCTGATCAGCGTCGGTGCGGTGATCATCGCGTGCTACTCGAACTTCGACGCCGACCTGGCCTTCACCTACCCCGACGGCGCGTTCGACCTGGGCACCACCGGCTTCTGGCTCGCCTTCGTCGGCGGCCTCAACATCGGCATCTACGACTACCTCGGCTACAACACCACCGCCTACCTCGGCGCCGAGATCAAGACTCCCGGCCGGGTGCTGCCGCGCTCGATCGTCTACTCCATCCTCGGCATCATGGCGATCTACCTGATCATGCAGATCGGCGTGCTCGGAGTCACCGACACCGACACCATCTCCGGCTCCTCCTCGATCGGCTCGCTGGTACTGGAGAAGGCGTGGGGCAAGGGTGCCGCGCAGACGGTGACCGTACTGATCCTGATCACGGCGTTCGCGTCCGTGTTCGCCGGCCTGCTCGGTGGCTCGCGGGTGCCCTACGACGCGGCCCGCGACCGGGTGTTCTTCAAACAGTTCGCCCGACTGCACCCGCGCCACCGCTTCCCGACGGTGGGACTGCTCACCATGGGCGTGGTGACCGCGGCCGGCTTCCTGATCGGCAATCACACCGACTTCAACACGATCATCGTGCTGCTCACCGCGGTGATGGTGATCGTCCAGGCGGTCTCCCAGGTCGCCGCGCTGATCGTGCTGCGTCGCCGGCAACCCGGCCTGGACCGCCCGTACCGGATGTGGCTGTACCCGGTGCCGGCTCTGGTCTCGCTGGTCGGCTGGATCGCGATCTTCTGCTACGCCGACAAGAACTCGCCCGGTCGGCATCCGATCGAGTGGGCGCTGGCCTGGGTGGCGCTGGGCTGCGCCGCGTTCGTGGTGTGGGCCAAGGTGGAACGCACCTGGCCGTTCGGCCCTCGGGAGATCGACGAGCGCTACCTGAACCGGACGGACGCCGAGGCCGGCACGGACGTCGTCGGCGCCGGCAACGTCGCGGAGCCCGCATGACGGCGCTCCACCGAGACCGGTCCGCGGGTACTCCCGACACTCCCGGTACCCCCGGCACCGTTCCCGCGCCGGAGCGAGCGAACGCCCGCTCCGGCGCGGGGACGGGCGCGGCCTTCGTCTGCGGGATCGACTTCGGCGGCACCAAGATCGCGTTGGCCACCGCGCGTCCCGACGGCACGGTGTTGGCGAGGGACCGGCTGATCACCGACGCCCGCGAGGGCGCGGTCCAGGCGGTCCGGCGCGCGATCGAGGCGGCCCGCGAACTCGTCGCGCGGACGGCCGCGGCCACGGGAGCACACTGCTCGGTGGTCGGCGCGGTCAGTCCCGGCATCGTGCTGCCCGACCGCATCCTGCTCGCGCCCAACGTGCCCGGCTGGCAGGACCTGGCCCTGGCGGGCACGTTGAGCGAGGGCCTGGGCCTGGCCCCGGAGCGGGTCGCGGTCGGCAACGACGCCAAGGCCGCCGCGCTGGCGGAATCGCGCTGGGGCGCGCTGCGCGGCGCGGATCCGGCGATCCTGCTCACCGTCGGCACCGGGATCGCCGCGGCGATCGTGCTCGGCGGGCGGGTGGTGACCGGCGCGAACGGGGCGGCCGGCGAGATCGGCTACCTGCTGCGCGGGCGCGCCGACACCGGATTCGGCGTGGGACGCGCACCCCTGGAGGAGTACACCTCCGGCATCGGGTTGGCCACGCGCGGCGGTGAACTCCTCGGCCGCGAGGTGGACGCCGCCGCGCTGTTCGCCGATCCGGATCCACGCGTGCGCGCACTCGTCGACGAGGCACTGGACGAACTGGCTGTACACGTCGCCAACGTGGCGATCACGCTGGACGTGGAACGGATCGCGGTCACCGGCGGCCTGATGCACTCCGCCCCTCGGGTGCTTGCGGCGCTGGCCGCGCGGGTGCGCGCGGCGCTGCCGTTCCCGCCCGACGTGGTGCCGGCGCGCTTCCTCCAGGACGCCTCGCTGCGGGGCGCGCTCTCGCTGGCCGCGGAGATCCTGCCGCGGTACCCGGGGGCCGGCGCCGGGGTGGGCTCGAACGCCGGTCGGGCCTGACCGGGCCCGGCTTCGGTCGGTCGGTCGGTGTCGACGGGGTCCGGCCTTGACAGGTCGGCCTCGGCGGCCGCGGCCTCAATCGCGGCTCGCCCCGGCCGGGTTCGCCCCGGTGCTGTCCGGGCCGAGGACGTCCGGGCCGAGGACGTCCGGGCCGGCGGCACCCGGCTCGGCAGGGACGTAGCGCTGGAACTCCCAGGGGTCGTGCGCGGAGAAGACCTCGACCTCGTCGCCGTGCAGGCGGGCGAGTTCGCGCAGGCGGGCGTGGTTGCCCAGGCGCAACGGGCGGTCCACCTCCCCGGCGAGTTGCACGACGTCCATCAGCGGGTGCGATCGGGGAGCGTCCGGGTCGACCTCGCCGTGGTAGAAGTACGCGTCGCCGGCGTGCAGCAGCCAGCGGTCGCCGATGTCCAGGGCGACCGCGCTGTGGCCCTCGGTGTGGCCGCCGAGCGGGACCAGCAGGATCTCCTCGGGCAGCCCGTCGAGTCGGCGAACCGCGTCGAAGCCGAACCAGGGGTCGCCCTGTTCACCGGCATAGGTCGCCCATCGCGGGCCGTGCGCGAGTTGCGCGACGCGGTAGCGGTCGGCGTCCCCGGCGATGCCCGCCGCGTGTTCGGCCTTGTGCACGTGCACGGTGGCGTGCGGGAAGTCGGCCAGGCCGCCCGCGTGGTCGCGGTCGAGATGGGTGAGCACGATGTGCCGCACGTCCAAGGGGTCGTACCCGAGCCGGCGGACCTGGTGCAGGGCGGTCTCGTGCAGGTCCAGCACGGGCGCGGCGTAGCCGACCCAATCCGCGCCGAGGTATTCGTCCGGATGCAGCACGTCGTTGGTGCCCAGGCCGGTCTCCACCAGGACGAGGCCGGCCGAGTCGGTCTCCACGAGCAGGCAGTGGCAGACCGCGCGGGCCGGGAGCAGCGGACTGTCCGGGCCGTCGGCGGGGTCGATCTCGACCATGGAGCCGCAGTTGAGGTGATGTACGCGCATGGTGGATGCACTCGCTCTCGTCGGGTGTGGTGTTGCCACGGGCAGGGGCCGGTGCGCGCGGCTCTACGCGGCGTCGATCGACTGCTCGACCAGGGCGCCCAGTTGCTCGCCGAGCGTGTGCAGGACGGT
Organism: Embleya sp. NPDC127516; assembly: GCF_044765325.1. NCBI lineage: Bacteria > Bacillati > Actinomycetota > Actinomycetes > Kitasatosporales > Streptomycetaceae > Embleya > Embleya sp. NPDC127516. The sequence continues at coordinate 76,974 of NZ_JBIWJT010000007.1, forward strand.
GCCGTCGCGACGCACCTTGGCGAGCAGGATCGCGCCCTGGAGGGCGGACAGGATCAGCGTGGCCAGCGGCTCGGTCTCCGGTTCGGCGACGCCCCAGTGACCCAACGCGCGGGAGAGGCCGGCCAGCCAGGACGCGTACGCCTGATCGCACGAGGCCCGGATCGGTTCGCTGTCGGCCGACGCCTCCAGCGCGACCGTGGCGATCGGGCAGCCGCTGTGGAAGTCCGTCGTGGTGAGGTTGTCGGCGAACAGCGCGGCGATCCCGGCGAGCGCGTCCCGAGGGCCCCGCGCCGCCCTCACCACGGCGGCCAGGCGTTCGCCGACCTCGCCGCCGGAGCGGGTGATCGCCTCGGCGGCGAGTTGCTCCTTGCCGCCGGGGAAGTGGAAGTAGAGCGACCCCTTGGGGGCGTTGCTGTCGGCCAGCACCTGATTCAGGCCGGTGCCGGAGTACCCCTGCCGTTGGAAGAGATCGGCGGCGGTGCCCAGTACCCGATCGCGCGTGTCGTTGTTTCTTGCCATGTGTCGATAGTAGGTAGACCGGTCTATGAAAACTAGACCGGTCTACCTACTTTCTTCATCGCGGATCCTCCCGGGCGATGCGTCGATGGCCGATCGGGGCCGGGTCGGCGCCGGGCGATCGGTACGCGGCCGTCGCCGTGCGGCAGGCGGTCAGCGGTCCGCGGCGGGCCGGCAGCGGCGCACCCAGTACGCGTAGGTCAGTGCCAGGAGCATCGGCCCCCACAACATTCCGGGCGCGACGCACACCCGAGCCGGCGTCAGCCACCCTACGTTGGAGAACCCGACGCCCTCGTCCAACAGGCCGAACCAGGACAGCAGTACGGGTGCCCGGAACGCGGTCACCGCCAGGCCGCCGAGCGTCGCGGGGACGATCACCGCGTACGGCGAGAGCCGCTTGCCGCCGATGAACGGCAGCCACGCGGGCGCCACTTCGCCCCATCCGCGGACCAGGCCGAGGCAGAGCAGCCCCAGCGCCTCGGTGATCGCGCTGAGCATGAGTACATACGGGAGGCTGATCCAGACGACCGGCATCTCTTCCTCGTCGAGCATGCCCATCTCGAAGCCCAGCCCGAACGGCAGGCGCCACAGGCACTGCGGCAACAGCACCCACGGGATCGCGTACGCGATCCGGACCGCCCAGCGCGGGACGGGACGCTCGGTGTCGGCGGGAGTCGGCTTCGGGTGCAATGTGTTGAGGATCTTCACGCCCCAACCGTCGCGGACCCGGGGTTGCCGCGACGTCCGTCGCGGGAGGGGTGATCGGTGCGACCGGGGAAGGACCCGCGGCCCACCCCGGGCAGGGGCCACTTGCTCGCGAACGGGCCCGCAGGGGCGGCACGGATCATCGGAAACCGGTGGATTCGGGCACGATCGCCTCCGGCGGGGCGCGCCTCGAACGCCGGTACGCAGGACGAGGCGTGGGCGCAAGGGGCGCCGGCGATGATCTCCCGGGCCCACCCGGGTGGCAGCCGGGGCCCGGCACCCGACCAGGGGAGTGACCCGAAGGGCCGGGGAGAACTCGGCCGGTGGCGGGGCGAGTTCTCCCCGAGCCCGGGCCGCCGTGACGTGTCTCACCAGCCACCGTCGAAGAAGGCCGCGAGTGCGGGCCTGGAGTCCCTCGCCGTGCTCGTGTTCGCCACCCCGACGACGATCAGGACCAGTGCCGACAGCGCCGCGAGCACACCGAACCACGCCGACAGGCGCCGCGTTCGCCGATCGGAGGACTTCGTGCCGGCGAACCGCCGCCACGCCGCCACGCTCACGCCGATCAGCACGAGCGCCACGACGGCGGCGATCACGGCCATCGCCACGTGGTAGCGGGCGAAGTCGCCGATCATCAGGTCGAGCGGAGGCGGGGTTCGGTCGGCGGTGCCGGCGGGGGCGGCCAGGTGCTGTCTGACCTGACCGAGCACGCCCGCGAGTTCCCCGTCGGTCGCGCCGGTCGGCAACATCGACAACAGTGAGGCGAAAGGTGCCACCGCACCCTGGATGTTGGCCATTACGGTCACCGACGCGAACAGCGCGCACAGCGTAACGAGAACACCGGCCGCGGCAAAGGCGGTTCGCCATCCCGCGCCGAGATCGCCCGCCTTCGGGAATGCCTTCACCACGAGCGCGCCGAGCGCGACGAGCACGATCAGCAGGATGGCGGCGATCACGGCCTTGGCCACGTGAAAACGGAACCAGTAGTCGATCACCCTCTCCATACCGGGGGAGAAATCCCGTTCGCCGGCATTCCAATATTCGACGAACGCTTTGCGGAAAGCGTCCGCGAGTTCGTCCTCGTCGAGCGAGCCGCCGGCCGACCCGTTCGCGGCGAGCCTTCCCGGGACGACGAAGAGGGCGGCGACGAGGGCCGCGGCGAGGGTGGTGAGAATGGCGAGTGGGCGACCGGGGATACCCGCGAATCGCGACGGGGCCTCGGGATGTTGCCGGGGGCTTGTGGTGTGCGGTGCTGTCATGTCGACCACGGTTTCGCACCGGCGCCGCACGGTCACCGGAGCAGGCCGGACATCCGGGGGTATGGCTGTCCACACCCCCGAAGGGAGTCGGGCGGGGCCGCGCGGGGCCGAACACCGCGAAAGCGGACCGGAGACCGGGACGGCCGCGCGCCGGCGTCGGCACCGCGGCGCCGGCCCCGCGGCGTCAGCCCCGGAGGTAGGTGAGGACCGCGAGCACCCGCCGGTGCTGGGCATCGTCGGGCAGCAGGCCGAGCTTGGCGAAGATGTTGCCGATGTGCTTCTCCACCGCGCTGGCGGAGACCACCAACTGCCGGGCGACGGCGGTATTGGAGCAGCCCTCGGCCATCAACGCCAGGATCTGCCGTTCCCGTGCGGTCAGCGTGCCCACGGCGCTGTCCCGGCGCTGCTCGGTCAGCAGTTGGGCGATCACCTGGGGGTCCAGTACCGTCGCGCCGCGGGCGACCCGGTCCAGCGCGTCCAAAAACTCCTCGATCCGAGCGACCCGGTCCTTGAGCAGGTACCCGACCGCGCCGGAGCCGTCCGCGAGCAGGTCACCGGCGTAGGACGCCTCCACGTACTGACTGAGGATCAGCACCGGGGCTCCGGGCACGTGCGTGCGGGCGGTGATCGCCGCGCGCAGGCCCTCGTCCGTATGGGTCGGCGGCATCCGCACGTCGACGATCGACACATCCGGACGGTGTTCGCGGACCGCCTCGACCAGGGAGGGGCCGTCCCCGACCGCGTCCACCACGTGGTGACCGTCCTCGACGAGCAGGCGGACCAGGCCCTCGCGCAGCAGCACCGAGTCGTCGGCGACGACGATCCGCAGCGGTTCGCGGACCGCGGGCCCCGATGCCGGTGTGGGTGCGCCCTCGGGCGGGGTCAACGACACGGCAGTTCCGCGGTGATCGTGGTCGGGCCTCCGGCGGGACTGTCGACCGTCAGCCGACCGCCGACCGCGTGCAGCCGCTCGTCCAGACCCCGCAGCCCGTGCCCCTTGGCCGGCGCCGCGCCGCCCACCCCGTCGTCCGTCACCCGAATCCGCAAGGTCCCCCCACTGTGGCGTAGTGCGATCGCACACCGGTGCGCGTGGCTGTGCTTGGCCACGTTGGTCAGGGCCTCCGCGACCACGAAATACGCGGCCGTCTCGACGCCGGCGGGCGGCCGAGGGTGCAGGGGGACGGTATCGAGTTCGGCGGGGACGGTGGAGCGCGCGGCCAGGGCGCCGAGCGCCTCGTTCAGGCCGCGGTCGACCAGGATCGGCGGGGCGATGCCGCGCGAGAGCGCACGCAACTCGTCCAACGCCTCCCGGGCCTGGACGATCGCGTCGGCCAGGGCGGCCCGGACGGTCTCCGGCCTGCTGTCGAGGTAGTACTGGGCCCGGCCCAACTCCAGCGACAGGCGCACCAGTCGTTGCTGGGGGCCGTCGTGGATGTCGCGCTCGAGTCGGCGCAGTGCGGTCGCCTCGGCCGTCACCGCGGCGACGGTCTGCGCGCGGGCGGTGTCCCGCTCCCGCTCCAGCCCGCTGATCCTGCGGTGCAGCGCGGACGCGTCGACGAGCAGCGCCCGCCCCAGCCCGGCCTGGGCCGCAGTGCACACCCGGGTCACCAGCGGCAGGCCGGCCAGCAGCAGCAGGCCGACCGCGGTCCCGAAGGCGACCCGGTCGGTCGGCGACAACAGCCCGAGGCTCACCGAGATGTGCGATTCGCCGCCGCCCGCGTTCAGGGACAGCGGCCGCAACGGCTCGGACGGCGCGTACCGGTAGCGCAGGGCGCAGGTGGCACAGGCGAGGCCGACGAACCACCACAGCGCGGTCACCGCCGACGTGACCAGGACGACCGGGAGCACCACCACCGCGTGGATCGTGTCCGACCACGCCCCGGGAGCAAGCGCCGCGGTTCGCCCCTTCGGTCTCGCCGGTGGCTCACCGCGTTCGGCTCCCGGGGCGGGGGGACGCACCTTCGCGATGCGCCGCCGTTCCAGGTCGGCGCACCAGCGCGCCGGCGCGAGGGCGTAGGCCACGACCGGCGACGTGCCGGACGGCAGCCGACCCACCGTTGCGGCGAACACCACGCCGAGTACCGCCGGGAGTACGGCCAGGAGGCCGGCGGCGGCGGTCACCGGCGCGGTGAGCAGGTACAGCGACCGCACGAGCGTCCGCCGCCCCGTGCGGGCGACGGCCCCCGCGCCCGACCACCACCGGCCCCGGATCGCGGGGGAGAGCGAATTGGTCATGACCCAAAGCCAATGGGCCGCGGCACGGCCTTCGGTGGCGTTGCGGTGGGCGTCGGGAACGAGGCCGAAGCCGAGGTGCCGTCCGCCCGCTGCCGGTGGAAGGTACGACGGTAGGCGTCCGGGGGCACGCCGACGGTGCGGTTGAAATGTCGGCGCAGTGTGGTCGCGGTGCCCATGCCGGTGGCTTCGGCGATGGCATCCACGCTGTCGTCCGTGGTCTCCAGGAGTTCCTGGGCCCGGTGGATCCGTTGGGTCAGCAGCCACTGCAGCGGAGTGGTGCCCGTCATCGCCCTGAAGTGCCGGCCGAGGTGGCGCGAGCTCATGTTCGCCCGGCGGGCCAGATCCTCCACCGTCAGCGGTCGATCCAGTCGTCCGGCCGCCCAGGCGAGCAGTTCGCCGAGTGGATGATCGTGCCGTTCGGGCATCGGGGTGGCGACGAACTGGGCCTGACCGCCGGGCCGATGCGGCGGTACGACCAGCCTGCGGGCGACCGCGTTGGCAACCGTCGAGCCGTGGTCGAGACGGATCAGATGCAGGCACAGGTCCAGCGCGGCGGCCTTGCCGGCGGAGGTGAGCACGCTGCCGTTGTCGACGTAGAGCACGTCGGGGTCGACCTCGACCCGGGGGAAGCGGGTGGCCAGCGCCTCGGCGTACGACCAGTGTGTGGTGGCCCGCCGTCCGTCCAGCAGGCCGGCGGCGGCCAGGACGAAGGCGCCCGTGCAGAGGGAGACCACCCGCGCCCCGGCCTCGTGTGCCGCGCGTATGGCGTCGACGAGGTCCGCCGGTGGGTCCGCCTCGAGGTCGGCCCACCCGGGGACGATCACGGTGTCGGCCAGGGCGAGCCGGTCGAGTCCGCAGTCGGGTTCGAGGAGGAAGCGGCCGTCGGCCCGCACGGGGCCCGCCCCGCAGATGACGAGCTCGTACCAACTCTCCACCGGGACCGGCGGGGCCGAGCCGAAGAGCTCGTGGGCCAAGGCCAGTTCGAAGTGCAGGATCCCGTCGGCGACGGCTATCGCGACTGTGCTCACGTCCGGAAGTGTACGCATCATGTCGTTCCGGACGCTCGTGCGGGGCGCCGCGTGGTCGACACGATGTGGGGGTTGGTCTTTCGGACGGAAGGCAAGTGACATGCGCGCTGTCGGTCAGGATGTGCTGGGTGGTCCCGAGGTGTTGCGGGAGTTCGACCTGGAGCGGCCGGCGCCCGGCCCGAGCGAGGTACTGGTCCGGGTGCACGCGGCGGGCGTCAATCCGACCGACTGGATACATCGGGCCACGGGCCTGATCCTGGGCGAACCGCCGTTCGTGCTCGGGTGGGACGTGTCGGGCGTGGTGGAGGCGGTGGGCCTGGGGGTGACGATCCATCGACCGGGGGACGAGGTGTTCGGCATGCTGAGCTACCCGTACGGCAACGGGGCGCACGCCGAGTACGTGGTTTCGGCGGCCCGCCACGTGGTGCGCAAGCCCGCCAACATCGACCACGTGCAGGCCGCCGCGCTGCCCTTGGCCGCGGTCACCGCCTGGCAGGCCCTGGTGGACACCGCGGAACTGCGGGAAGGGCAAAGGGTGTTGATTCACGCCGCGGCGGGCGGGGTCGGTCATCTGGCGGTACAGATCGCCAAGGCGCGCGGCGCGTACGTGATCGGCACCGCGAGCGCGGCCAAGCACGACTTCGTCCGCGGGCTGGGCGCCGACGAGATGATCGACTACACCACGACCGACTTCGCCGACGTCGTGCGGGACGTGGACGTCGTGCTGGACGGCGTCGGCGGCGAGTACGGTCCCCGCTCGCTACGGACGTTGCGCCGGGGCGGCGTGCTCGTCGCCATCGTGAACAACGTCAGGGACCTGGACGTCGAGCGGTACGGGGTCCGGGCCGAGGAGATGCTCGTCGAGGCCGACCACGCGGCCATGCGGCAGGTCGCGGACCTGGTCGAGGCGGGGCGACTGCGCGCCGCGATCGACTCGGTGTTCCCGCTGGCCGACGCGGCCAAGGCGCACGAGCGCGGGGAGACGGGCCGGGTCACGGGCAAGATCGTCCTGACGCTCTGACGCTCTGACGCTCTGACGCTCTGACGCCCGCGCCCCGGTCCGCCCGCCCGCCGGGACCGGCGCGTTCGCCGAAACGCACGCCGGCGCCGCGCGCTCCGACCGTCGTCGGAGGGCACGGCGCCGAAGGCGCGTCCCACTATGCGGTTGTGTCACCGCCGCCGGAGCACGTGTGCGCCGGCGGCGGCGGTTTGCCCGGTTCGATCAGGCCGGGCGGGTGGCGCCGGCGATCGGCATGGTGTTGATCGAGGCGATCTCGACCGACTTGCGCGGGTTCGGGGCGTGCACCATCTTGCCGTCGCCGATGTAGATGCCGACGTGGCTGATGCCGGAGTAGAAGAACACCAGGTCGCCGGGCTGCAGGTTGGCGACCGACACGCGCGTGTCGGCGGCGAACTGGTCGTTGGTCACGCGGGGCAGCGAGATGCCCGCGGACTTGTACGCGGCCTGGACCAGACCCGAGCAGTCGTACGCGTTGGGGCCGGTGGCGCCGTACACGTACGGCTTGCCGATCTGCGCCTTGGCGAAGGCCACGGCCTGGGCGGCCTTGCTGCTCGACGCGGTCGAGGAGCCGCCGGTCGGCGCCTGGTTGCCCTTCGAGCCGCCGGTGGCGGGCTTGGCGGGGGCCTTGGCGGCGGGCTTGACCGACACGTCGGCCGACGGCTTGCTCGCCGGCTTGGGGGTGGTCTTGCCGGGCGTGACGGAGGTCTTGGGCTGGACCTTGATGCTCGGCTTGGCGGGCGCGTCGGCCTTGGGTGCCGCGGGCGCCGAGCCGTCCAGCCGCAGGGTCTGGCCGATCTCGATCAGGTCCGGGCCGGACAGCAGCACGTCGCGGTTGAGTTCGTACAGGCTCTGCCAGCCGCCGTTGACCTGGTTGGTCTGGGCGAGCCGGAACAGCGTGTCGCCGGCCTGGACCACGTAGCGGGCCTTGTCGGCGGCCGTGTCGGTCTCCGGCGCGGCGGGCGCGGCCTGGACCGGGGCCGCGTCGACCGCCGCGGTGGGGGTCGCCGACAGCACGGTGGAGGGGGACTGCTCGGAGGTGGAGGGGGCCTGCGCCGGGGCGGCACCGGCGGTGGCGACCGGGAGCACGACACCCATGCCGGCGATGCCCACCGCCGCGACGAAGCGGCGGACGTTGGTGGGTCGAGCGGCACGATGGCGAGCGTTTGTGGACAGCATGAAATGGGGTCCTCTCCTGTCGCCTACGAGGTGAGCTGTCGGATTCGGACTGGAGCAGCCCGGTCGCGTTACGCGACTTCACCCCTAGCCGTCACCGGAACGATCCCGGCCACGGCGATTCACCTGGTTCCCCCGCTCCCGTCGGATTCTTCGATGTAGACCTCCCGCTGCCGGCGACGGGATTCGGCGTACCGGCGACAGGGTTCACCCGAAAGGTGAATCGGCGAGAAAGGTAGGCAATGCGGATGCCTGATCACAACCGAAACCCCGACTTCGCCCTGCGGGTAAAGGCGGAATAAAAGCGACATCTCTCCCGTGTTCGGCTCCGGGGTACCGGTGATGACGAGGGGATATCTCGGAGAGTGGTGTGATCGTGCGGTAACGGAAAATAGTCGAGACTCGTCGCGGGGCGCGGAAAATGAATTGCGGCTCGAAGTCGGCTATATAATTTATGTCCGTTTTATCCATGCGGCCTACATCACATTTCGGGCAACCGATCGACTGGTCGCGCCGGACATGCCGGCGATGCACCCATCCGTCCCGCCGCCGTCGGGTGACCGCGGCGCGGGCGCCATCCGCAGGGGCGAGGCATCACCGGGGGCGGGTCAGCCGGTGAACACCTCCACCAGCGACCAGATCGCCAGCCCGAGCATGCACAGGCCGCCGATCCGCTGCACCGTTTGCAGCGGGACGCGCTTGGCGATGAACCGCCCGGCGAGCAGGGCCAACGCGGACACCGACATCAGTGCCGCGGCCGAGCCGATCGCGGTGGACCAGGTGCCGTTCGTGGCGGCCAGGTTGGCCGTGGTGATCTGGGTGAGGTCGCCCCACTCGCTGATGAACACGGCCGTGAAGGCGGTCGCGAAGACCGGCCGGAAGCCGGTCACGCTCTTGCCCGCGGTGTCCTCGTCGTCCTCGCCCGCACCGCCGCGCAACAACATGAAGGCGCCGAAGCCGAACAGGGCGGCGGAGACCAGCTTGACGATCCAGCCGGGGAGCAGGCCGAGCAGGCCGCCCGCGCCGACGGCGAGGGCGACGTGCACGACGAACGCGGTCGAGGTGCCGAACCACACGTAGAGCGGACGCATGCGGGTGCCCATGGCAAGCGACGCGAACATCGTCTTGTCCGGGAGCTCGGCGAGGAAGATCAGCCCGAAGGCGGTCAGGATCGCCAGAAGGTCGAGGTGCATTCCGGGTGGCTTTCTGCGAGAGCCGGGCCCCGGGTCTTCACGAAGCGCCGCACGGCAACCGGAGGACCACTCGGCCCGGCACGACGGGGTACATCCACGAGAAGACGAGGATGCGTCGATGCCTGGCCGAAGGTCTCGCCCACCCGTGTCGAGCACGAGCCCGGCCACCGGGAGTCCGAGGACTCCAGCATGTCGACGACCGGTTCACGGGGCTACTCCCCTTCGCGGTGCCGACCCTACCGCACCCGGCGTCGGCGCCGGCCCGGCCGCTCCCGGCGCACCGGGCCGTTTCGACGCCTACGACGACCCGTTCACCGACGAAGACCCGCCCTCGTCCAGGACCCGGGCCAACGACCAGCGCAACTGCCTCTCGTCCAGCGTCGTGTCCAGCGTCAGCACCTGCAGCATGGTCCCGTCCAGCACGGCGAGCGCGGCGGCGGCGGCGCGCGGTCCGACCCGGACGGACAGGAAGTCGCCGACGCCCTCGACCCAGGCCAGGGCGAACCCGCGCAGTTCCGGGCTGCGGGCGGCGGCCAGGTACAACTCGTACTCGACCAGCGCGCGCGAGCGGTCCGCGAGGTATTCCGCGGTGAGCGCGGTGAGCACGCCGGGCAGGTCGTTCGCGTCCCGCGCACGCCGTACCCACTCCTCCAGCAGCCGCACCGTCTCCGCCGACGCGTGCGCGAGCGCGGCGGCGACCAGGTCGTCGAGCGAGGCGAAGTAGTACGTGGTCGCTCCCAACGGGACGCCCGCCCGGGCCGCGACCAGGCGATGCGTGGTGTTGCCCACGCCCACCTCCGCGATCACCTCACACGCGCCGCGCACGATCCGCAGTCGCCGACCCTCAGGGTCCCTGGCCGCGGTCAATGCGCACCACCCAGGTTCAACACCACGACTCCCGCGATCACCAACGCCATCCCGAACGCCTTGAGCAGCGTCACCGGCTCGTTCAGGAACACCGCGCCGACCAGCGCGATGGCCACCGTCCCGAGTCCGGACCAGATCGCGTACGCCGTGCCCACCTGCAACTGCCGCAACGACAACGTCAGCAGGTAGAAGGCACCCGCGTACCCGCCCAGACACGCCAGCGTCGGCCACAGCCGGGTGAACCCGTCGGTGCTCTTCAGCAGACTGGTCGCGATCACCTCACACGAGATCGCCAGCCCCAGGAACAGCCAGGCCACGGGCCTCTCCCTCCGAGTGGTACAGATGTACAAGTACAAATGTACAAGAGTGCTCGCCCGGGGTGATCGGAGCCCTCGTCTCGGCCGCGGGCCGGGACCGAGTCGGACCCGGCCCGACTCGGCCGGGGGCCGGCCCGGAACCGACCCGGCTCGCGGCCGACCCCGGGTCTCCCTCACCGGTGGATAGGCTGCTTCGATGCCCATCGAACGGCCGGATCGCATTCGAGGCGCGACGACCGATCGGCCGGCCGCGTGCGTCGCCGCGTTGCCGCCGTCGATCGGCGCGACCCGACTGGTCGCGGTGGACGGGATCGGCGGTTCCGGCAAGACCACGTTCGCCGACGCGCTCGCCGCGCGACTGGGTGGCGCGCCGGTGGTGCGCCTGGACGACTTCGCCCGGCCGGGGGACTTCTTCGGCTGGCTGCCCAGGCTGCGCGCCCAACTGCTCGAACCGCTGGCCCGACACGAGGCCGCCCGCTGCGACACCTACGACTGGGCCGGCTACCGGATCAGCGGCTACAGCGAGGTTCCGGCCGCGCCGGTGGTGATCCTGGAGGGCGTCGGCGCGGCCCGGCGCGAACTCGGCCCGGTGACCGCGCTGCGCGTGCACGTCGACACGCCGGCCGAGCTCGCCGCAGCGCGCACCCTGGATCGGGACGGCCCCGAACTGGCTTGGTTCTGGCGGCTGTGGCGCGCCGCCGAGACCGAGCACCTGGCCCGGGACCGGCCGTGGACCCGCCCCCACCTACGCGTCGACGGGGCGGACGCACGCGGCGGATCGGGGACCGAACCCGATCGGCGCGCGCTCGCCGGCAGCGGCAGCCGACGGTCGCCCTCGACGGCTCGCCGCGACGACGCGGGGTATGCGGGGTGACCCCGGCCGGTCCCCCGGGATCGGTCACATGCCGGCGGCTCCGTCGAGGCGTTCGCGCAGGAGATCGGCATGGCCGTTGTGGCGGGCGTACTCGGCGATCAGGTTGACCAGGGCCCAGCGCAGCGAGAACGGCTTGCCGGTGGCCTTGCGGATACCGGTGTCGTCCAGGGACGCGGCGGCGGCGACGATCTCCCGTGAGCGCTCGCACTCCGCGTGCCAGCGGGCGAACGCCTCGGCCGGGTCGCCGTCGAGGCGCTCGAAGTCCTGATCCGGGTCGTCGTCGGTGTAGTAGAGCATCGGTACGTCGTCACCGGCGAACTGGATGTGGAACCACCAGCGTTCGACTCCGGCCAGGTGCCGGATCATGCCGTGCAGCGACAAGCCGGACGGCGACACGGCCCGCTCGGACAACTGCTCCGCCGACAGGCCCGCGCACTTGAGCTCGAAGGTGGCCCGGTGCCAGTCGAGGAAGCCGGTCAGGACCTCGCGCTCGTCGCCCAGTTCGGCGGGCGACGTACGGGTGTCCTCGCTCCAGCGTGGGGCGTAGTGCAGGGGCGGGATCGACTCGGCCATGATCCACCTTCCGGTTCGGCAAAGGCACGAGTCTGCCCGACGGCACCGACATCGGGTCGGTGGCACGCGCCGAATGTGCCGGTCGGCGCGACCCGGTCGGGGGACGCTTTCCGGGTACGCCACCACGGACACCCCGGGAGCCTCGGATGACCGACTTCGGACCACCGCCCGCGCGTTACGACGACCTGCGGGCGTTGTTCGTCAACTGCACACTCAAGCGCTCACCCGCGGTCAGCAACACCCAAGGGCTCGTGGACCTGAGCCGGGGCATCATGACCCGGCACGGGGTCGCGGTCGACCAGATCCGCGCGGTCGACCACGAGATCGCCACCGGAGTGTGGCCGGACATGAGCGACCGGGGGTGGCCCGGCGACGAGTGGCCCGCGCTGTACGAGCGGGTGCTGGCGGCGGACATCCTGGTGTTGGCCGGACCGATCTGGCTGGGTGACAACAGTTCGGTGCTCAAGCGGGTGGTGGAGCGGCTGTACGCGTGCTCCGGACTGCTCAACGACGCCGGCCAGTACGCCTATTACGGGCGGGTCGGCGGATGCCTGATCACCGGCAACGAGGACGGCGTCAAGCACTGCGCGATGAACGTGCTGTACAGCCTCCAGCACCTGGGCTACGTCATCCCGCCGCAGGCGGACGCCGGGTGGATCGGCGAGGTGGGCCCGGGGGCCTCCTACCTGGATCCCGGTTCGGGTGGCCCGGAGAACGACTTCACCAACCGCAACACCACGTTCATGACCTGGAACCTGATGCACCTGGCCCGGTTGCTCAAGGACGCGGGCGGGATGCCCGCGTACGGCAACCAGCGCGCGGGCTGGGACGCGGGGTGCCGGTACGACTTCGAGAACCCCGACTACCGCTGAAGCCCCGACCTCCCCGAACTCCCCGAGCCCGAAGGCCCGGAACCCCGGCCGCCGAGACCCGGACCGCGGACACCCGAGCGCGGCCGAGCTCACGGCGCGAGCGCGGGCAGCGCGGCGACCGCCTCGGGGGTCCAGGTGCCGGCGGCGCCCGGACGGCCCGCGAGGTAGCGTGCCGCGCGCCCGCGGGACCAGCCATGCGCCTCGACGAGGCCGGCGGTCAGGTGCCGCAGGTACATGGCGGCCGGCGCGTTCCAGGGCGCGTCGGCGCTGCGCCAGGGAGCGGTCAGGGTGAGGATCGCGTGCCCGTCGGCGGCACCCACCCGGACGACCGTCTCGTAGCGGCCCGGACCCAGGGTGGCCCGCCCGGTGACCGGCAGCGTGCTCAGGTCGAGTTCGGCACCGGGCGGGCGGTACATCTCCTGCGCGGCCAGATCGGCGAACTGATCCCGGGTCACCAGGTAGGCCCGAGCCGGGGTCCGGCCCGGATCCAGTGGGTCGTACAGCGCGAGTCCGCCGGTCCAGGACTTCGACTCGAAGGCGAAGTACAGCCGGCCCGGCAGCACCACCGGCCGGATGGCGCGCGGCGCGGCGGGGTTCCGGCAACCGGGGTAGGTCCGCGCACCGCCGAACGGCCGGCCGCCGCGCAGGTAACACGCGAGGCGGGCGGCGTGCATGTTGGACCCGTACGCGGCATACCAGACCAGGTCGGAACCCACGCATCGCAGCCTAGGCCCTGTCCGGCGGATCCTGGTGGATCGGGCCGCGTCGTGAGCGCAGCGAGGAGCCCGAAGGGCGGATGCCGTGCCTCGGCGTGCCGGAGAAACAGCCGGATAGTGCTTCCATTCGGCTGTTTCTCCGGTGCGCCGAGGCGCGGTGGCAGGCGGCGCGGACCCACCAGGAGCCGCCGGACAGGGGCTGGCGCCGCGACCGGCGACGGCGGTGATCGGCACGGCAGCGGTGTCGCCGCCGGCGGGGGCGTGCCGTGGTGCGCCGAACGAGCGGAGTGGGCGGGCCGAGGGCGTGAACACGGGGATGGTCGGCGCCAATCGGGGCAGTGGTGAGTACGCGCCGAATCCGGCCGGTTGTCGGCCCGACCCGAGGTCGGCCGGGACCGGAATCGAAGTCCCGTGCGCGTCGGGCCGTGGCCGATCGAGCCACCGCCGCGCAGGCACCGCGAAGGAGCCCAGGATGCCCGATCCGCTGCCGCCGCCCACCGTCGACCAAGCCGTCGCGAATGTGCTCGACGCCCACGACGTCCCGCTGGAGGCGACCGTCCGGGTGGCCCCGTATGCCGACATGGCGGTGGGCGACCTGCTCACCCTGTCCTGGCACGGCCCGGACACGGCGGCCTTCACCGTGTGCGTACCGATCACCGGACACGCGTTGGGCCGGCCGGTCCTGTTCAAGGTGCCCGCCGCCGAGATCCTCCCGTACGCGGGCGCCGAGGTGACGCTGAGCTACCGGCTGGAGCGCCCGGGCACGGGCACCGGCGCCGACTCGGCCGCGCTGGTGCTCCGGGTCGAACCGGACGCGGCGTGGGCCGCGAAAGGGTAGCGGCGCGGGCCGGCGGGACGGGGGCAAACGAGTCCAATTGGTCTCGTTCGGTCACCGCACCGCCGCCACCGGGTCCAGGTGTCGCACGTCCCACACCTGCACGTCGGCCACCTGCCGACCCGGGCCGAGCAGCGCGGTCAGGGTCGCGGTGAGTTCGGCCCGATAGCGGTGCTCGGGCAACACCACCACGTCGGCGCGCCACCGGGTCAGGTCCTCGCGGGCCTCGCGGCGCTGGTCCTCGGTGATCTCCGGGACCTGGCCCTCGGCGGCGACCCGGCCCAGCAGCGCCGAGGTCGGGCTGTAGTCCGCCCCGTAGACGCCGACCCGGTCGGGACCCCACGGGCCGACGAAGTAACCCTCCGCGAGCGGGAAGCCCAGGTCGGCCACGCTCTGCCAGTGCAGCGCGGTGGCGTCGCCGACGCTGGGCAGCGGCACCACCACGACGGATCCGTTGTCGACGTACGGTCGCCAGCGCCCGTCGGCGAAGAACTCCGGCACCGGGCGCCGGTTTTGGACGTCCAGCGGAGTGGGCGCGATCGGCAGCAGCGCCATGGCCAGCACCGCCGCCCAGATCAGCCGTACCGGAAGCTCGCGACCCGCGGACCCGGACCCGGTTTCGGACCCGGCTCCCGAGCGGATCGAAGTCGCGGCCAGGATCCGGTCCGTGGCCAGTGCCAGCAGCACGGCGACCGCCGGAACGCAGACCAGCGCGAAGCGCGACTCCAAAATCGACTCGAACAGGGGCAGGTCGTTCAGCAACCGCCACGGGCCGGGCAGGCCGGTGTCGTCGTGGTCGACCGTGATGTCCAGGCCCAGTGACAGCAGCGCCGCGACCAGCGCGGTGATCGCCGCCGCGCGGGCGACGGCCGCGCGGCGCAGCCAGGCCACCAGGAAGAGGGTCAGGATCACCAGCGGCCAACCGAAGAACGCGTTCTCCTCGGTGGTGCCCTCGGACAGCGCCGCCGCACCGGCGCGATCGCCGCCCAACGAGTCGCTCGCGTACGCGGTGAACGCGGCCACGTCGTTGCCCGACTCGTGCTCGAGCGTCGTGTAGTGCTGCGGCCCGAAGAACTGCACCCACAACGGGTACGCGACCAGCGCCAGCGATACCGCCGCGCCGACCAGCAGCCCGATGCCCAGCGGTCGCGCCGCCTCGCGGGCCGCGTCCGGCGACGCGAGCGCGTACACGATCCCGAAGATCACCAGGCCGACGGCCGCGAACAGCAGCGGCTCCTCACCGATGAAGATCTGGAAGGCGATCAGCAGCCCGAGCACCACCCCGTTGCGCACCGGCCGCTCGCCCTGCCACAGCCGGATCAGCCTCTCGACGATCGGCGGGATCACGAAGAGCACGACAAAGTTCGGATGCGCGTTGGCGTGCGAGATGATCGGCGGCGCGAATCCGCACAGCGCGCCGCCCACGGCCGCCGCGGGCCTGCTGCGCACCACTCGGCGGGCCAGCAACCGGTACCACGCGAAGGCGGTGCCGGCCAGGCCGCCGGTGAGCACCAGGGCCCAGGTCGTGCTCGGACCGAACATCAGTGTGACGGGGGTGAGCGGTATGCCCAGGCCGAGCATGGCCGTGTTGGCCATCATGTTCACGCCCAGCGGGTGGTTCTGCAGGTCCGAAACCAGCGGGTCGCGGAAGTTGCGGACCGCGTCGGCGGTGGCGTCGAAGAACCACTCCCACATGTTCTGGTCCTGGCCGCCGTTGGCCAGATAGGCGTGGTCGAGGTCGGCCCACAGGTCCTTGTACAACCACACCGCGAGGCACAGGAACAGGCTGCCGATCCACCAGTCGACGGCACGGGCGCCCCACAGTTCCTGCGCGGCGATCTCGCGTACGCGAAGACGAGGGTCGGTGCGTTGCCGGGCTTCGGCGACGGCCATGGATGTCGGGTCCTTCCGAGGGCTGCTGCCGCCACGAGCGTGGGACGATCCCGGCGAGGCGCCCGCGTCGGATGAACGCGCCCGGCACCCGGTCGGGCGGTGACTAGGTGACGCACCTAGACCGGTGGGGGCGATCCCCGCGTGCGCGTACCGGGACCGGAGCGCCCGGCGGGACGCGTTACGGCGGTTGATCGCCGGCCATGCTACGAGGAGCGAACGGTCGACCGAACGGCGGGGGCCGCCGACCGCAGCCCTGCCGGCCGGCGACGGGGCGACCCGGCCTTGCGAGTCCATGGCGGGCGGGGCGGGATTCGCCGGCCCGATCGGGTCCGGTCGGTGAGGATGGCGCCGTGTCGATCTTTTTGGAGACCCCACGTCTGGAACTGCGCCCGTTCACCAAAGCCGACCTGCCGGACCTGGCCGCACCATGCACCCGCCGGTTCCCACCCACCCGCACCACCCACCCGCCGTCCACCCGCCACGCGCCCTTCCCTCGTGCGCCCGCCCGCGCGCATTGCCCGCTTCGCGCGCCCGCACCGCGCCGTTCGCTTGCCCCGCACGATCCGCCTCCCGTGCCGCGCCCTCCCCTGGCGCGTGCCCAGTCGCACCACGCGCCCGCCGCGCGCCCACCCGCACCACGCGCCCGCCGCGCGCCCACCCGGGTTGCCCGGCCGCCGCGCCCATGTTGGCCGGCCGCCCTGTTACCCGCCTTCGTCTCGCCCGGTTCGCCCGCTGGGCCCGCCTGCCCTGCACGGTCCGCAGGGGTCCGCAGGGGCCCGCAGGGGGTCCGTACCCGCTCTGCCCGTCGGGTCGTGTCGCATGGGAAGCTGCCTCGTGTGAGTGTTCCAAGTGGTGTGCCGCTCTTTGTCGGACGTGAGCTCGAGATGGGGCGACTGGTCGAGGCGCTGGGGGAGGCCGATCGAGGCGAGCCCCGCGTCGTGTTGACCACCGGCGAGGCCGGCGTCGGCAAGACCCGGCTGCTCGAGCAGTTCCTGGTCGAGGCGGCCGGGCGGACCGAGCCGACCTCGGTCGCGGTCGGAGCGTGTCTCGAACTGGGCGCCGAGGGGCTGCCCTTCGCGCCGTTCTCGGCGATCCTGCGCACCCTCTCCGGCGCCCTCGGCGTCGACTTCGAGGCCGCGGTCGGGGACCGGCGTCGTGAACTGGCCTGGATCTCGCCCACCCTCGCCGCTGAACCCGGCCAGGGTCCCGCGCCCGAGCGGGCCCGGCTGTACGAATCCGCGCTGCGTGCGCTGGAGCGGATCGGCGAGGAGCGCACGCTGGTCGTCGCCTTCGAGGACCTGCACTGGGCCGACTCGGCCACCCGGGAGCTGCTCGCGTTCCTGGTTCGCTCGCTGCGCCGGGGCCGGATCCTGCTGGTCGGCACGCTGCGCGCGGACGCGATGGACCGCAGCCACCCGATGCGCCGGCTGGTCGCCGAGATGGAGCGCATCCGCACGGTGAGCCGGCTCGAACTGGGCCGACTCACCATGCCCCAGGTCGAGGAGCACCTCACCGGCCTGCTCGGCGCCCCGCCCTCGCGCGCGCTCACCCAGCAGGTGTTCGAGCGCTCCGAGGGCAACGCGTTCTTCGTCGAGGAACTCGCCGCCGGCGTCCGCGACGGCCGGCTCGCCGGTCTCTCGGACACGCTGCGCGACCTGCTGCTGATCCGCATCGAACAACTGCCCGAGCAGGCCCGCCGGGTGGTGCGCCTGGCCGCCGTGGGCGGCATCGGGGTCGAGCACCGGCTGCTCGCGGAAGTGGCGGGCCTGGATCCGGACACGCTGGAGACGGCGCTGCGCGCGGCGGTCTCCGGCCACGTCCTGGTGCCCGACTCGGACGGCGAGGGCTACTCCTTCCGACACGCGCTGGTCCGCGAGGCGGCTTTGGGAGACCTGCTCCCCGGCGAACGCATGCGGATGTACGCGGCGTTCGCCGAGGCCCTGGACACCCTGGTCGAGCGCGGCGAGCTGCCACCGCATCGCGACCACGTGGACCGCCGGGCCCGCTACTGGACCGCGGCCGGCCGCCCGGCCCTGGCCCTGCCCGCGAGCGTGACGGCGGCGGCGGCCGCCGCCGACCGGTACGCGTTCGGCGAGGCGTGGACGCTGTACGAGAGCGCGATCGCGATGTGGGATCAGGCCCCCGATCCCGAGCGACTGACCGGCACGACCCTGGCACAGGTGCTGGACGGCGCCATCGTCGCGGCCCGCTACGACAACTCGGGGGACCGTGAACTCGCCTTGCTGCGCCAGGCGTTGGATCTGCTCGACGAGGAGCAGGAGCCGGTCCGGGCGGCGGCCCTGTGGACCCAGCGCGCGAAGACGCTGAGCCGCTTGGGCCGCGGCCCCGGCATGATCGAACTGGAGCACGCCGGAAGGCTGTTGAAGGACCTTCCGGAATCGATCGAGTACGCGAACGTGGTGATCCGGAGCGCCCGCGCGCACTTCCTGGAGGGAGAGGCCGAGGAGGCGGTGCGGATGGGCCGGGAAGTCCTGGAGATTGCCCGGCGGCTGGACGACCGGGACCTGCTCGCCACCACCCACCAGACGCTGTCCTGGTTTCTCACCGGAGTCGGCGAGCTCGACGAGGAGCAGGCGCTCGCGCACGGGCGGGAGGCGGTGCGCGTCGCCGAGGCGGCGCAGGGCGCCAAGCCGGACACCCTCGTCTACGTGCTCGGCAACTGGGCCTCGGTGCTGGAAGGCGTCGGTCGGCACGACGAGTCGGTGCAGGCGGCCTGCCGCGCGCTGGATCTGGCCAGGGAGCGAGGCGTGATCCGCAACGCGGGCGCCTTCGTGCTGGGCAACCTCGCGGAGAGCCTGTTCTCGCTCGGTCGTTGGGACGACGCGGCCAAGACGGTGGACGAAATCCGCGAACACAACGCCGACGGCTGCGCCACCGGACACGCCGAACGAATACTGGCCATGGCCCACCTGGTCCGCGGCGACGTCTCCGAGGCCGCCGGCCACCTGACCCACGCGCAGGAGAGCGCACGCGTCAAGTATCAGGAGGCGCAACACCGGATCCCACTGTCCGGCGCCGCGATCGCACTGGCCCGGGTGCTCGGCCGACGGGCCGAACTGGACGAGATCCTGGACGCGGAGCTGCGGGCCGGTTTCGGCGTCGGCAACCAGCGGTTCGCCTTCCCGCTGCTGATCGAGGCGGCCCGCGCGTACGCCGAGGGCGAGTTGACCGACGCGATCCGGGCCGACCTGCGCCGGATCCGGGCGGCGGGCGCGGCGCTGTCGCTGGACTGCGCGCTGGACCGTACCCAGGCGCTGACGCTGAACGCGCACCTGGACCGGGCCGAGCGCACCGACACCGTCGCGCAGTGGCAGGAGGTCGTCGCGGCCTGGGACTCGACCACCCAGCCGTACCCCACCGCCCAGGCGTACGCCGACCTCGGTGCCGCGCTGGTGGCCGCCGGCGATCGGGTCGAGGCCGGCGCGGCGCTGGCCCGGGCGCACGCCGCCGCGGTGGTGCTGGGCACGGTGCCCCTGCGCGAACAGATCGAACTGCTCGCCCGCCGGGCCCGGATCGACCTGCCCGGGCACCCCGGCTTCGCCGCCGGGCGCGCGGCGCACCAGGTCGGCGAACCGACGCCCCGGGAAAGGGAGGTGCTGCGGCTGCTCGTCGAGGGACGCAGCAACCGACAGATCGCCGAGACCCTGTTCATCAGCGTCAAGACCGCCAGCGTGCACGTCTCGAACATCCTGGCCAAGCTCGAGGTGGCCACCCGAGGCGAGGCCGCCGCGCTGGCCCACCGGATGCGCCTGGTCGAGGACTCGCCCCCGGTCGACGACGCTCCCTGAACCGGATCGGTCCGGGTGGGGTGTCCTCGCGCGGCGGACGGGCTATACATGGTCCGTTCGGTGTTTCGGGGGCATGCCGTCGGGGGTGGTCGTGGGGGAGCACGGGGTACGGGTCGCGGCGAGCGGGGTGACACGAACGATCGGTGGGCGCACTGTACTTCGGGACACCTCGCTGGTGGCCGAGGCCGGCGAGGTGTCGGCGATCGCAGGGGGCAGCGGATCGGGCAAGACCACGCTCCTGGACACCCTGGCCGGACTCCGGCCGCCCGACGCGGGCGAGGTACGGCACGACGGCGGCCGACCGGACGCGCGCGGTCTGGGGTACGTGCCGCAGGACGACATCCTGCATCGGGCGCTGCCGCTCGCGCACAGCCTGCGCTACGCCGCGGCGCTGCGCGAGCCGGCCGACGAGGGAGTGGACGCCGCCGTCGCGCGGACGCTGGCCGCGCTCGGGCTGACCGCGCGCGCCGACCATCGGGTGGACACGCTCAGCGGCGGCGAACGCAAGCGCGCGAGCATCGCGGTCGAGTTGCTCACCCGGCCCCGAGTGTTGTTCCTGGATGAACCGACCTCCGGCCTCGACCCGGCGGCGGCGGCCGAACTGATGTCCGTGCTGCGCGAGTTGGCCCGGGCGGGTACGACTGTCGTGCTCACCACGCACGCGCCGGCCGATCTGGCCCGCTGCGACCGGGTCGCGTTCCTGGCGCCGGACGGTCGGCTCGCGTACGTGGGCGACCCCAGGGCGATGTGCGCGCACTTCGGCGTCGCGACGGAGGCCGACGTGTACGCGGCGGTGGCCGTTCGGGGGGCGAGCGCCGACGCGGAGCGCGAGCCGGAGCTCGAACTGGAGCCGGAAGTAGGGGCGCTGGAACCGGAGTTGGACCGGCCGTCGGAGCCGGCGCCCGGGTCGGTCGAGCCGGTCGCACGCACGGCGCCCCGGGCCGATCGCGCGCTTCGGCAATGGTCCATCCTGGCCCGCCGCGACCTGGAACTGATCATCCGCGACCGACCGGCCGCCGCGATGCTGATCGGCTCGCCGCTGGTGATCGTGGCGATGTTCGCGATGCTCTTTCGGCCCGGCGCGTTCGACCCGGCCGACCCGAGTCCCTCCGGGGCCGCGATGATCCTGTTCTGGATCGCGTTCGGCGGCTTCTTCTTCGGGCTGACCTACGGCCTGTTGCAAATCTGCGTCGAGTTGCCGATCGTCCGGCGCGAGCGCCTGACGGTGTTGCGGATCGGGCCCTACGTCGCGGCCAAGTGCACCGTCCTGCTGCCCATCCTCGCGCTGGCCGACGTGCTGTTGCTCGCGGTGCTGCGCGCCCTGGACCGGCTGCCCGCCGCGTCCTGGGAGGTGTACGGATCCCTCCTGGTGACCCTGCTGCTCGCGTCGGCGGCGGCGCTCGCGCTCGGGCTGCTGACCTCGGCGGCGGTGACCGAAGTGGGGCAGGCCACGCTGATGTTGCCGCTCCTGTGCTTTCCGCAGGTGCTCTTCTCCGGGGCGTTCGTGCCGGTGCCCCGGATGCCCGCGATCGGACACGCGCTCAGCTACGCGATGACCAACCGGTGGGCGTTCGAGGCGTTGGGCAGCGATCTGGACCTGCCCGGGCGCTGGGCGCACGGCCGGTCCGCGCTCGGCCCGCCGCTGCTCGCATCCTACGGGGACAGCTTCGACCACACGCCGGTGCTCGGCTGGGCCGTACTCGCGGGCTGCGCCGTGTTGTTCCTGGCCTCGACGTGCGCGGTGCTGGCCCGTCGGTGCCCGCGAGCGGGGGCCTGACGGCCGATCGTCGGATCTCGGGGCCGGCGGATCGGCCGACCCGGCAGTCGGTTCAGCAGCGCAGTCTCGGTGCCAACCCCCGGGGGTCGACGGGTCGGTCGCGGTAGGTGCGGGCGACGAAGTCGAGGAAGGCGTCCACGTCGGCGATCGTGGAAGGTAATCCGAGCGAGACCCGCACCGCGCCGCCGGAGGGCAACCCGAGCCGGGTCAGGTAGTCGTCCAGCGTGCCGCCGGAGGCGGCCGTACGCAGCACCGCGCCGCGCAGCGTGCGGCGGGCGATGGAGAACGCCGCCTCACCCGCGCCCGGATTGCAGAAGCAGCCGGTTCGGACACAGATCCCGGCGGCCGCGGTGTCCCGCGCGACGATCCGCTCGTCGACCACCGTCCCGGCGGCGTCCAGGATGTTCAGCGCGACCGTGCCGCCGCGGGCGTCCACCGTACCGGGCCCGTACACCCGGACCATCGGCTCGCCCCGATGATGGCGCAACTCGGCCAGCCCGGACAGGAGATGGGCGGTGAGTCGATCGACCCGATCGTGCACGGCCCGCATGCCCACCTCGTCCACCCAGGCCAGGCCCTGCGCGACGTCGGGGATGGCGAGGAAGTTGAGGGTGCCGTCCTCGTAGGCGGATTCGTCGTCGGCCATGCGATGCCAGCCGCCCTGCGCGCTGACCGCCTCGATGGTGCCGCCCGCGAACCACGGCCGGCGCAGTCGGGCGAGCGCGTCCCGGCGGGCGAGCAGACAGCCCACACCGGTCGGGTAGCCGAACACCTTGTACCAGCTCACCGCGACGAACTCCGGCTGTACCGCGCCGAGATCGAGCACATTGGTGGGTGCGTACGCGGCCGCGTCCAAGAGCACGTCGTAGCCGTGCCGGTGGGCGACGTCGATCCATTCCAGCGGGTGCCGGACCCCGGTGAAGTTGCTTTGCGCGGGAAACGCGAGCAGACCTCGGCGATGGGCCAGCGCGGCGCGCAGCGCGTCGCCGTCCAGGCGCAGGTCCGGGCCGCTCAGGCCGATGTACCGGGTGCGCGCGCCGGCGGCGCGGGCGTACTCGCGAATGCCGTTGACCGAGTTGTGGTTGTCGATCGGCAGCACGAAGCGGCTGCCGCGGCGGAACGGGTACGCCTCGCCGACGAGTCGGCACGCACCGGTGGCGTTCGCGGTGAACACGGCGGCATACCGGTCGGGGTCGGCGTTGAAGTGCTCCAGGATCGCCTGGCGGGTGTGTTCCACCAGCGCGGTGGAGGCGACCGAGGCCGGGTGTTCGGAGTGCGGATTGCCGTAGGTGGCGCCGGACATCCGCGCCGCGTGCGCGCGCCACTGGCGGCGTGCGGCCAACCCCGCGCCGGTGTGGTCGAGGTAGACCAGCCCCGCTTCGTCCAGATACCCGTACTCCTCGCGTCGGATCGCGTCGAAGTCCGGACCGAGCACGTCGGCCACCACCACGGCCCCACCTCCCCGGGTGAGCCGAGTCTCGCGCCGCCCGCGAGGCGGCGTCAACGGGTTCCGTCGGGTGGATCGGCGGTCGCGGCCGGTCGGCCGGATGCCCGTTCTCACCCCTGATGGCTGATCCGCGACAAGCATCCCCTAAGGTGACAAGGTAAGGCTTACCTCAGCGGTCGAGCCTGTCCCAACAGTGCGGGCCGATCGCCGCGTCGTCGTGGTGCCCGGTCCGCGTCCCTCACGCGCCAAGGAACCAGGACCCATGCCGATACCTCGCCGCCGGATCGCCGCCGTCGCCGTGACCCTGTCCGCCGCCCTGCTCACCGGGGCCTGCGGCTCGGACTCCTCGGACGGGAACAAGGGCGGCGGCAAGCCCGCCGTGGCGGCCGGCGGCAAGGAGTTCGGCAGCGCCGGCCAGGTGACCACGGGCCTGGGCACGGACGCGGCACCCGGACAGTACCCGCGTACGATCCGCACCGCGATGGGCGACGTGACGCTCAAGGCGCAGCCCAAGCGGGTCGTCGTGCTGGACACCGGCGAACTCGACAACGTCGCGGCACTGGGTGTCCAGCCGGTGGGCATCGCGTTCACCGACGGATCGCAGGAACTTCCGGCGTACCTGGACGGCAAGGCGGGCAAGCCGGCCAAGGTCGGCACGATCAACAACCTCAACCTCGAGGCGATCGAGAACCTCAAGCCGGACCTGATCCTGGGCAGCAAGCTGCGCGCGGAGCAGCAGTACCCGGTGTTGTCCAAGATCGCGCCCACGGTGTTCTCGGTGCGTCCCGGCTACACCTGGAAGGAGAACTTCCTGCTCAACGCGGCGGCCCTGGACAAGACCGCCGATGCCCAAGCGCAGTTGCACGCCTACCAGGTCCGGGCCAAGGCGCTCGGCGACAAGCTGGGCGCCAACAAGCCGACCATCTCGATGGTGCGCTTCATGCCGGGCAAGATCCGGCTGTACGCGAACAAGTCGCTGATCGGCACCGTGCTCCAGGACGTGGGTCTGCCGCGGCCGGCGAACCAGAACATCGACGACCTGGCCGTGGAACTGTCCGAGGAGCGGATCACCGAAGCGGACGCGGACAGGATCTTCGTCGGCACCTACGGCCCGGCGGACAAGACCGCGCAGGCACGGGTGACCGACAACCCGCTGTGGAAGAAGCTCGGCGCGGTGGAGAAGGGCAAGGCCGTCACGGTCCCCGACGACACCTGGTACCTCGGCCTGGGCGTGGTCGCGGCGAACGCGATCCTGGGCGACCTGGAGAAGAACCTGATCGGCTGAGGTCGATCCGCCCGACCCGGATCGGCCGGCACGACCGGTCGATCCGGGTCAGGCGCCCGTCGGGGGATCGCAGAGACGTCCCAGGGGTTCGCGTGCCGCGTGGGCGAGCAGCGCGGCGACTCCCGCGGCCGGCCCCTCGGCCCGGCGCCAGTGTTCGTCGCGTTCGGTGAGCGCCGCGAACAGACGTTGCCAGGACCGTTCCTCGGTGCCCAGCAGGTCCGCGGTCAGCGCGCTGATCTCGGTGTAGGCCGCGTGGACCGCGACCCGTACCGGCTCGGACGGGTCCACGCGTGCCCGGGCGTCGGCGACATAGCGCAGCACACGATCGGCGTGCCCCACCTCGTGCACCAGATCGTGACCGGTGAGCAACCCCGCCTCGATCAACCGCTCGATCTCGACATGCCACTCGGCGGTGCCGCCTTCGGGCAGCACCCACGCGGCGACGGTACGGGCCACGCGCGGCCCGCGCCGGGCCGCGGCGAACGCCTCGGCGGGGTGCAGGTCGGTGAGCATCGCCAGGACGATCTCGTCGGGCGCGTCCGGTCGGCTCGCGAGCGCGTGCCGGACCCCGGCGGGCCACGGCTCGCGCGCGTGCTCGCGGCCCAGCAGTGCCCAGTCGCGCCGATAGGGCCGGTCCAGGACACGTTCGGCGTCCGCGAGCCGGTCGCACGCGCGCAGCCTCGCCACCAGTCGGGCCGGCGAGGACTCCCGGTCGATCCGCGAGGTCAGCACCGCGACGCCGGCCCCGGCCGAATCACCGGTGTCGGCCAGGGCCTTCGCCGCGACCTTGGCGGCACCGCTGCCCAACAGGCCGCGGTCGATCAGCGCGCGCAGCCGGTGCGGCCCGCCGAAGCGCAACGCGTTGCGCGCCGCGATCAGTTGCTCGAGCAGGGACAACTTCCCGGACATCGCCTCCAGCGCGCGCTCGACGACGTCGGCGTCGGCCGCCTCCACCGTCACCCGCAGCGCGTCCGTCCGATACTTCGAGAACACCCCCGGGGCGAGCAGGCGCCCCCGCAGGGCGGGCGACAGCGGTCGCGTGTCGTCGGCCGCGCGGGCCAGGATCCGACGCCGCTCGGCCGCGTCGCCGGGTCGCCTGGCGTCGCCGTACAGCCGGTCCTCCAGCACCGGATCGCGCCGGTCGAGCAGCCGCCCGCGCACGTGCCGGGTGTGCGGCGAGCGGGCCTCGCCGTCCGCGAGGATCAGCGCGGGGGCGACGTCGGCCAGAGACAGCACGTAGGCGACCAGGTCGTCCGTGACGTGCCGGGTGCGCTCCGCGTCGCGGGCCAGGGCGCTCGGTGACCCGGGTCCGAGCAGCGGGACAAGCGTGCGGAGCACGTGCGCGTCGGCGTAGACGAGCAGGGCCGATCCGGCGCTCGACAGCGTCGCGGGCGCGGCTTCGGGGCGCGGGGCGGGGCCGGCGGCCACCCGGTCGAGCAGTTCGGGCAGCGGCAGGTCGCCGCGCTCCGTGTCCATCGCGGCGACCGCGGCCGACCAGCGGTCGCGATCGTGGCCCAGACGGGCGGCGAGCAGGGCGCGTACGGCCCGGGTGAGCGGTTCGCGGGCGAGTTGGGAGAACTCGCCCGGGCGCGCGGCGCTCAACGCGCGCGCGGGCGTCGTGGCGATCAGGTCGGCCGGTCCGACCAGACCGGCGCGGTATCGCACCGAGGCCGAGGCGGTGTCCCGAAAGCCGATCGGATCACGCCGGGCCAGCCGTTCGCGCGGCAGGTCGGACGGAGCGGCCGCGCACGCCGCGACCAGCCACACCGGGTGGCACAGGTCGGGCACGTCCGCCTCGAGGGTCTCGGCGAACACCGCGAGCACCGCCGGGTCGGTGGGTATCGGCGCGCTCGGCACGATCTCCCGCAGCAGGTGCGCGGCGGCCAGCGCGCAGCCCCGGTCGGGGGTGTTGCGCCGGCCGCGCCTGGTCGGCAGCGTCGGCCCGGCCGGCTCGCGGCCGCGGACGGTCGGCGTGTGGCGCGCGAGGCTGTCCGCGAATTCGGCGATCTCGGCGTCGCTCAGGGCTCGTTGCGCGGCATCCGGTGGCCGGCCTGCCGCCTGCGCGGCGACGGTGATCAGTTCGGCGACGGTGCCCGCGAAGGAGTCGAGCAGCCCGAGGCCGATCACGGTGGCCTCGACGTGGCCCGCCAGGTGGGTGCCGACCAGTTCCGCCAGCCGGGCGCGGACGGGCGCGGCCGCGCCGGGGGCCAGCCTGGGCAGCGCGCGCAGCACCTCGCCGGCCGGCCGGGCGGTGTCCACCAGCAGTACCGGATCCAGCAGTTCGTGCTCGACACAGTCGTTCACCCAGGCCGCGTCGGCGCGACCGAACGCGACGGTGGTCAGCCGGTCGATCGGTTCGCGGTTGAGGTCCTCGGCGGTGGAGCCGCACGAGCGGTTGACCACGGCGAGCCGCAGCAACCGGCCCGGTTCGCCCTCGGCGTGTTCGTGGCGCAGGAGTTCGTCGATCGGCTCGGGCGGGTACGGCGTCCGGCGATGCCCGGCCACCAGGCGCGGCAGATCGTACACGTACGGCTCGTGGACGAGCGTGGCCATCAGCCGGCGGGTGGCGTTGCGTCCTCGCGCGGTGGCGAAGACGCGTGGCAGCGCGTCGGGATCCTCGTACGGAATGCGCAGCGAGCCCAACCTGCCCGGCCCGTCCGGGGCTTCGAGCGCCTCCAGGACGGCGGCGGCCTGGTTCGAGTGGCCCGGCCCGCCGAGCAATCGCACCAGGCGCCGGACCGCCTCGGGCCCGCCGCGCTCCCACACCCGAAGAAACGCGAAGCCGCGCGCGTCGGCGGAGGGGAAGGTGAAGAGCGCGGCGTGCACGAGCTCGGGGTCGCCGCTGACCGCCAGCGGGGTGAGCCGGCGCTGATCCCGGCAGTCCAGCAGTTCGGCACGCAACCGCGGGTCCAACGGCACGAGTTCGGTACGCCCCGGGGTGCGCGGGACCCCGGAGGCGATGCTGCGGCGCAGGGTGAGCGGGGTGTGGTGGTTGCGGTACACGGCCGCGTTCACGAACGGGTCGTCCAGGGCGGTGAGCCGGCCCAGCTCGCGCGGGTCCAGGCAGGCGTTCTGCGCGACCGCCGCGCAGACCCGGGGATCGCGGGTGGCCAGCGCGACGTCGAGGGCGTGCGCGGGCAGCGGCCCCTTGCCCAGCAGGTCGCGCAGCAATTCGTCGCGCAGGAGGGGCAACAGGGTGCGCAGGTCCCCGGGGTCGGCGGCGTAGAGCAGGAATCGGTAGGGCCTGGACAGCGCGGGCGGCACGGTCGATCCGACCTCCGGGATCGATCCGTCGGCGATCTCGGCCAGTAAGTGGGCCAGGGTGCCCCGATGCCGCGACAGGTGCACCCGCAATGTGGCCCAACGACTCGCCGAGCCGCCCAGCCGACGGTGCAGCAGGTCGGTGAGCGGGCGGACGAACGGGAGTTCGGCCAGGGTCGCGACGGCGGTTCGGGCGGGGGTGACGGTGTCCAGGACGAGGGCGGCGTGCCGCTCGTCGGTGCGTCCGGCGGCGCCGGCCGAGGCGGCGATCCGGGCCACCTCGGGATGGCCCGGATGCTGTGCGGCGGCTTCGAGCAGGGCGGCCGAGGGGCGGGCGATCCGGGCCACCGCGGCCGGGTGGGCTCGATAGAGCTCCACGAGCAGGGCGTCCGGGCAGTCCGCGCGCGCGACCAGCGCCGCCGCGGCGGCCTCGGGCAGCGGCTCGGCGCGTTGGGCGTCCAGCAGCCGGCTCCAGTGCGGATCGCGGCGCCAGGTGGGTTCCGGCTCGCCGGCGCGCAGGCCGGCGATCAGGCCGTCGGCGCCCTCGGCGGCGGCCACCGCGGCCTCGAGTTCGTCGGTCCGGCCGCTCTCCAGCGCGCGGGTGGCGACGGCGGCCACGTCGAGCACGGGCGGGGGATGGCCGCCGGCCGCCGGGCCGGTGGGCGAGGCAGTGAAGTCCACCTCCGCGAGCAGCCCGGCCAGTCGTGGCGGATCGGCGAACAGGCCCAACAGGCCCCGTAGTTGCTCCGCGGTGGTGAGCCGCGTGGCGCAGGCGCGCAGCGCGTGCTCGATCAGTGCCGGGATCTCGGACACCACGGCTGCGCCGATGAAGTGCGGGTGGTCCGGCGGGTCTTCGGCGCACGCGCGGATCTCCTCCCACAACACGCCGAGCGCGTGCGGATCCGGATGTCGGCCCGGGGCGAGCACCTCGCGGCGCATCCACGGCAGGGCGGTGGCGTGCCGGTACACCAACCGATCCACGACCGGGTCCGGCCGCTCCAGCAGCGCGGCGAGATCGCCGGTGCCCGCCTCCGGGTTGCGCGCCACCGCGCGCCGAACCAGCACGTCGGGATCGCGAACTGCCTTGACCCGTGCGGCGATCGGCAGCGAAGCGTCGGCCAGGTAGGCGGGGTCGCCCTCACCGAGCCGGTGGCGCAGCCGACCCGCGTCCCCGGGTTCGCCGCTCGCCACCGCGAGTCCGAGCAGCACCTCGGCGGCCGGGTCGTACCGGCGCGCGGCTCCATGCGTCACTGTTCGCTTTCCCCTCGTCGGGCCGACCTGTTCGCCGTCGCCCCTCGTCCCGGGCGGTGTCACGAGGACCACCCCACCACAGCACACCGACGGTTGGCCGCCCCGGGACAAACGCTAGGGGGCGATAGGGGTGCGACGCGAGCGCCGGTCCCGGCGGTCGTGGATCGGTACCGGCCCGGTCGCCTCGTCCTCTTCGCCGGCGACGACCGGGAGCCTCCCGCCGCGGGCGAACCGCCCGGGGCTGGTGCCCAGGACGCGCTTGAAGTGCCGGTTCAGGTGCGACTGGTCGTAGAAGCCGGCGGTCACCGCGACGGTGTGCGGCGGCATTCCGTCGAGCAGGAGCCCGCGGGCGAGATCGACCCGACGTCCGGTCAGGTATTGGTGTGGCCCGATGCCGAACTCCCGGCCGAAGGCCCGCACCAGGTGGGTCGGGTGGGCGTACAACAAGCGGGCGGCCTCCGCGAGGGTGACGCCCTCGACGAATCGATCGTCCAGCAGGTCGCGCAGCCGCCGGGCCAGACCCGGATCACGCACGGCGGGCGGCGCGTCGACCCGACCCACCAGGTGTCCGCGCAGCCGTTCGGCGATGAACGCGAGCCTGCTCTCGGCCTCCAATTCCTCGCCCGGCCGCAGCAGCGAGGTGTGCAGTCGGTGTACCCGCCGGCTCAGCGCGAGGTCTGCGAGCACCGGGTGGTCCACGGCCGGGCCGATCAGCTCGTCGGCCACATGCGAGGAGTCCAGATACAGCACCCGCTTGCGGAACCCGGTCGGCGTGGCCGCGCTCCCGTTGTGCGGGACGTGCGGCGGCAGCAGGCTCACGGTGCTGCGCAGGGCGCCGTGCTCGTGCCGGTCCAGGTCGTACCTGACCATGCCGTCGTCGACGATCAGCAGCGTCCACGCGGCGTGCGTGTGCATCGGATAGGCGTGATCGGTCATGTGCGCGTGCAGGACCTCGCGCACCCCGGCCACCGCCGGCCGCCACGCCACGATCTCCGCGCCGGCAACCATGTCAGGATCGTACAAGACGGCCCCCGACCGGCCCGGACACGATGCCAGGCATGGAAACCGAGCACGAACCCGTTCGTTTCGACACCAGGATCGCCGTGCTGTTGCGCGCCGACCTGGCCCAGTGGCAGCGACTGAACGTCACCGCGTTCCTGGTCAGCGGCCTCGGCACGCGGATCCCGGAGGTGATCGGCGAGCCCTACGCGGACGCCGACGACACCGCCTACCTGCCGATGTTCCGGCAGCCGGTGATGGTCTTCGAGGGCACCAAGGAGGTGTTGACGGCGGCACACACCCGGGCGGTGGGTCGCGAACTGCCCGTCACGGTGTTCACCTCGGATCTCTTCGCCACCGGCAACGACCGGGACAACCGTGCCGCGGTCCGAGCCGTCCGGCGGGCGGATCTGGACCTGGTCGGAATGGCGGTGTACGGCCCGCGCAACGCGGTCGACAAGGTTCTCAAGGGCGCCCGGATGCATCCCTAGCGGATCGGCCGGGAGCGGAGCCGGATGTTCGCGCGGTGGGGCGTAGTGGCGGTGGCGGTGGGCAGTAGCCCCGGGTCGGGAAGCACAACCGATGATCCGACCGGTCGCGACGAGCGCGACCACCGCGCCGGTCGCGAGTGTCGCAACGGTCCGACGGTCGCTACGAGGAGGGTGGATGTGGTGAGCAACCCGCCGAAAGGTCGATCCGTGCCCGAAGAACCCGGTCCCGATGCCGATGCCGACTTCGACTCCTTTGTGGCGGCGCTCGACTACCCGATGTTCATCGTCACGGCGGCCCGGCCGGACACCGGCGAGCGCTCCGGATGCCTGGTCGGCTTCGCCACCCAGTGCGGTATCGACCCGCGGCGGTTCCTGGTCTGCGTGTCCGCCGCGAACCACACCCATGCCGTCGTCGCCGCGGCCGGCGTCATCGCGGTGCACGCGCCCGATTCACGGCAACACCCGCTCGCGGCCCTGTTCGGGGAGGAGACCGGTGATCGCACGGACAAGTTCGAGCACTGTGCGTGGACCGAGGGTCCGTTCGGCGTACCGCTCCTGAACGACTGTCCCCGGCGCTTCGTGGGTCGTGTCCTGGAGGCGATCGATCTGGGCGACCACACCGGCTTCGTCGTGGCGCCCGTCCGGGCTCCGGACCATCCGGCCCCGACCCGGCCCGACCTGCTGACCTTCTCCGACGTCCGGGACTTGGACGCGGGCCATCCCAGGGGCTGATCCGCCGCGGAACCGGGGAAACGAAACGAGGGGAGGGGGTTCGCCGCCCCCGTGGCGGCGAACCCCCTCCCCTGTGACAACCCCATCGTGCTTCGACGCCCGTTCCGCCACCCCGTGTCGGCGGTTCCGCCCCACCCGTGCTCGCTGCCCGCAGTCCACATCCTGGCGGAGCCCGCCAGGACGAACCATCCGTAGGGCTACTCGGCCGCGAAGCTGAGTACCGAACGTTCGTCCTGAGTACCGGCACGCCGGTTCAGGATCCGGCGAGGGCCTCGCGCCACACCGGGCTGTCCACGTAGTGGTTGTCGAACCGCTCCGAGGTCGCGCGCAGTTCGGCGACGTCGGCCTCGCCGCGGTAGACCCGCTCCAGGAGTCGGTAGTAGTCGAAGCGGTCCATCCCGGGGGTGAACACGACCAGCATCTTCGCCTCGGTGTCCGGGGCCGGTGCGAACGCGTGCGGTGTGCGGGCCGGCACCAGCAGGAAGTCGCCGGTCTCCAGGGTGACGATCTCCTCGCCGAGCAGGATGCGCATGGTGCCCTCGAGGACGTGGAACATCTCGTCGGCCCTGGTGTGGAAGTGGGCCGGCGCGCCGGGGGAACCCTTGTCGAAGGTGGCCAGGTTGGCGGTCGTCCCGGGGGTGTCGGCCAGCAACGTGATCAGGCTGGTGGGACCGTCCTGGACGACCTCCGCCTCCTGGGTGCGGACCAGGATCGAGGCGGGGACGGCGGCGTTCGAGGCGTGTGTGGACATGGTGGCTCCCGGCGTGGCTGGTTGGGTCGATCGAGGAGAACGGCCGGCCGGTCGGTGTGCGTCGAGTGACGTGTGCTTCGGCGCCCGGCCCCGCTGTTCGTTGTTACCAAACTATGGCGTGGTTCGACCCGTCGAATGGTTCACTTCAGCCACGAAACGATGGGTCAATTTCATCTCTCGCGAGCGTGCGTCCCTCGGGAGAGTCCACCCCTGGCGAGCGTGAAGTCGCGCCGACGAGGCAAGGGGTTTCGCCGCCCCGTGACGGCGAAACCCCTCCTCGCGCGCGTCCGACCGCGATGACGGTCCGACGGCGCTCCCCGCGGTCGGATCCCGGCGGCCCGGATGGCGAACAACCTCGGCGGCGGATCGCGGACGCGCCTGCCGGACCCGCCCGGCACGGCCCCGGTCGCGCGATCGCTCACTTGCCGTCGATCTTCTCCGCCAGTGCGGCGAGCAGGTCGCGGAGCAACCCGATGGTGTCCTCGTCGGTCAGGTTGCCCGCGTCGTCGAAGCGCTCGTGCGAGCGGAACGCGATCAACTCGGGCCGCACCACCACGTCGGTGTGCGTCCAGACGAACACCTGACGCAGCGCGAGCTGCGCGCGTACCGAGCCGAAGTTGGTGGGCGCCGCGCCCATGATCGCGGCGGGCTTGTGCAGCAGCGGCAGACCCTCGGTCCGGGACCAGTCGGTGCTCACCCAGTCGATCGCGTTCTTCAGCACGCCGGGGATCGAGTAGTTGAACTCGGGCGTGGCGATCAGCAGACCGTCCGCCTCGGTGATCCGCCGGCGCAACTCGGCGACGGCGGCGGGGCGGTCGTTCGCGTTGTCCTGGTCCAGGTCGTAGGGCGGGATCTCGCGCAGGCCCTCGTAGATCTCGATGTCCATGCCGCCCGGCGCGAACTTCTGCGCGGCACGCAACAACCGCGTGTTGTGCGACGCGGCGCGCAGGCTGCCGGATATCGCCAGGATCTTGACGTCACTCATCGCGAGAGCGCTCCTTCGTGGGTCTTCGATGGTCGGATCGGGGCGCCGTGCGAGGGTCGGACGGGCGCCGCACACCACCGGTGCGGTTCGGACCGCGACGGTACGACCGGCGACCGGGCCGGTCGGCGGTGCTCCCGTTCCCGGGTATGGAAGAAACGTATGTCCCGGACACCCCCGACATGGGTGGCCCGACATGCCACAGAGGGGACCGATCGCGCCGGCGCCGTCGGGATCGATGGTCGTCGTCGTGCGGTGTCGCTCGCGGTCGAACGCCGGCCCGGCCGGTGCCGACCGGGCTCCGCTCAGCGGGCCGCGGTCTGCGCCAGTTCCTCGAACTCGACGCGGATCGCCTCGGCCAACCGATCGGCCGTCACGCCGTGGGTGCGATCGGCGGTGACGCAGACGGTGAAGGCGTCCCCGAGCCCGGTGAAGCCGAAGACCACGCCCTGCGCGCCCATCAGCGGTGGGGCCACGACCAGTTCGATCGCCGGTCGGCCGAGCAGGATCAGCGGTGCGTCCGGGCCGGGGATGTTGGTGCAACTCGTGTTCGCGTAGCCCGCCGACATCGTGACCAGCCCGGCGAACCAGCCGACCCGAAGCGGCAGCCGGGCGCTCACCTCGATCGCCGCCCGCGCGATGGCGGCCTGCCCGGTGGCCTTGGCGCGCGTGGTCGCCGCGTGCACCCGGGCCAGTCGCACGCCCGGATCCCGTTCGGCGAGCGGCAGCGGGACCCGGAAGAAGGACACCACGTTGCCGATCCGTGCCGCCTCGCCCGTCGCGCGTAGGTTCACCGGTACCAGCGCGGCGACGCGTCGCGGCAGCGCGGGACCCGCCGGTGCGACCGCGCGCAGCGCCCCGGCGACCGCCGCCAGGTACACGTCGTTGACGGTCGGCCGCCCACCGCCCCGGGTCGCGCGCCGGGCGGCCCGTACCGTCTCCGGGGACACCGTCACCCAGGTCACGTGGCGACCCGCGCCGATCCGGCCGTTGAACGGCAGCCGGGAATTCCGGCGGAGTACGCCGCCGGCCGTCGCCGCGAGCCCGCGTGCGGATGCCCGGCTCGGCGGTACCCGACGCACCGCCGGGCCGGGCCCCGCCGGTTCCGCCGCGGCGTCGGTCCCGGGTCCGGCGCCCATCAGGCGCTCCAGCAGCCGGATCACCGTGACCCCGTCGGCCACCGCGTGATGCATCCGCAACAGCACGGCGAACCCGTCGTGCTCGTGCCCGGACAGCAGGTACATCCGCCATGTGGCGCGAGTGGGCGGGATGCCCTCGGCGAGCAATTGCCCGACGCGCTCGCGCAGCGCGTTCGGGCCGGGCACGACCGGCGCGGCGACCACGTACCGGTCCGGTTCGAAGTCCTCGGAGACGAACCAACGCGGTCGTCCGCGCCGGCGCCCCGGTACGACCGCGCCCGCGCGCAACCGCAGCCGCGGCACGGACCCCCAGCGGTCCCGGACCAGCTCGCGCAGATCGCGCACTTTCGGCGCGGCACCGCGTAAGCGCACCAGGGCGAAGAACCAGGGGTCTCCGGAGTTCCCGAACCACTCGTGCACGACGAACGGCAGGTCGCCCGGCGCCGGATGGGTCGTACGCGGCGGGGTTCGTGGCACGTTCCGAGCCTCCGAGCTGGGTCACGGGCGGGGCCGCCGGCGTCCGGTGACCGGCGTCGAGGCGAGCCGTCGGCCCGGCGAGGAGCGGGCCGTTGCCCATTGTGACGCAGAACACGTGCATCCTCCGCACCCCCCGGCTGCGTATGGATCAGGGACGGAGGCGGCAGGAAAGGAGGTCGGGATGGGCCCACAGGGTCGCGAAGGGTTCACCGAGTTCGCCCGGACCTCGGCGCACCGCCTGTGT
The DNA here is from genome assembly GCF_044765325.1 of Embleya sp. NPDC127516. Lineage (NCBI taxonomy): Bacteria > Bacillati > Actinomycetota > Actinomycetes > Kitasatosporales > Streptomycetaceae > Embleya > Embleya sp. NPDC127516. The sequence continues at coordinate 111,696 of NZ_JBIWJT010000007.1, forward strand.
CAGACGGCGTATCTGCTGTGCGGTGACTGGCATCTCGCCGAGGACCTCACCCAGATCGCCTTGGAGAAGCTGTACCTGGCCTGGCGTCGGATAGAACACACCGACCAACCGCACGCGTACGCGAAACGTGTGCTCTTGAACGCCTACCTGGATCGCCGACGCCGCCGGAGCTCGACCGAGGTTCCCGGCATCGACGCGCAGGCCCTGGAGCGCCGACCCGACGAGGCGGCCGACGTCGATCTCCCGGACGTTCGGCTCACGCTGATCGACGCACTGATGCGGCTGTCACCGCGTGATCGGGCGGTGGTGGTCCTGCGCTACTGGGAGGACCACAGCGTGGAGGTGGTCGCCGAGATGCTCGGCATGTCCGCCTCCGCGGTCAAGAGCGCGGGCCCGCGCGCACTGGCCCGACTGCGCGGCACGCTCGCGGTCAATCCGCTGGTCGGTTGAGTCGGCCGGCGGGGCCCGAGGGCGGCCGTCGCACACGTCCGCGGACGACCCGCGTCCGGGACGCGCGCGGCAGCCGTCCGTCGAGGACACGCACGGAAGTCATGCACACCGAAGACACGCACCGAAGACACGCACCCCGGTCATGCACCCGGGTCACGCACCGAAGACACACGCGAGACACGCACCCGAGACACGTATCGCGGAACAGGTATCGACGACATGCGTCTGCATCGAAGGCACCCGATGGAGCCGACCGATGAACGATGACCGATCAGCAGAGGAGGTGACCATGACACCGGACAAGGCAGCACCCATACCCGGCGCCACACCCGGCACCTCGCTCGGCGCCGATCTCGAACCCGACCTCGCCGGGGGCCTCGAACCCGACCTCGAACCGGGCTTCGACCCCGATCTGGAACGTGCCTTTCGCCGGCAGCTCCACGACGAACTGGCCCACCAGGGCAACCGCCCGATGGCCGACGTGGTGGCCCGCGCGGCCTCCCGGGGCCGACGGCGCGTGCTGATGCGCGCCGGCGCCGGCATCGTGGCCTCGATGGCCGCGGTGGTGGCGATCGGAGGGGCCGCCGCGGTCGCCCTGGACCGGGGCGGCCCGAAGTCCGAGCGCACGGCCGTACCGGCGTCGCCGGCCGCCCCCCGGCCGAGCCCGTCGCCCGACGGCCGGGTGGACGCCGTTCGCCAGGCGATCGCCCGCGATCTCGGCGACGTACTCACCGCCTTGGTGCCGGGCGGGACGGGATCGACGGTCCGGACCGGGTACGTCCCGGAAACCGGGGTCTCGGCCGAGATGACCATGAACGAGGGCAACGGACCGACCGGGGTGGTGTCCGTGTCACTGCGACCCGGCACGCTGCCGGAGTGCCGATCCGACGGCCCGACCCCGGCCGAGCGCACGGACGAACACGGAATCACGCATTCCATCAAATGCCTGCAACCGGAGCGCAACGGCACGTGGATGGCCTCGGAGAGCCTGCGCACCCCGGACGGCGTCTTCCGGGGGCAAGCGGTGCTGTTGCCGATCGGCCCGACCGTGCTGCGACTGCTCTGGGCCAACGGGCCGCTGGACGGTACGCGCACGGAGGCCGTCAAGGGCAGGATGCCGCTGGCCGACGACCAGGGTGCGGCGATGGCCCGGAACGCGGCCTGGGAACCGGTCGCCCGGCGGCTCCTGGACGCCGGCACGGGTACCGGGTGAGCGGGCGCGGCACCGGACGTCGTGCCAAGCCGCGTCGCGCCGCCCGAAACCGTGGCCGCGCCCGGGCCCACGCCCGGAGCCACTCGGGTCCACGTCCGCGCGGCGTGCGACGGGTGTTGTTCGGGGTGGGCGCGGTGGCCGCCGTACTGTTCCTGCTCACCGCGCTGCCCGGGTTCTCCGGTGGCGGTGGTGCGTCGACCGTCGACGTCGGCGCCACCCCGGCGCCGGTGCCGAGTGGTGGGCCGGCGGCGGTCCCGGCGCCGGAGCAGCCGTCGGCCCAGCGGGACCTGCCGGTGCGGGCGTCCGCGTCACCGGACCCCCTCGCTGGGGCCGGCCTGCGCTTTCCGCTGGAGTCGACGCTGCGGCTCGGCGGAAGGTTCGTCACCGAGCCGGGCAAGAACTCCGGCCCGGCCGGGGCGAAGCGGGTCGACTATCGGGTGGAGATCGAGGAGGGCCTCGCGCTGGACCATGCGCTGTTCGTCGCGATCGTTCAGCAGACCCTCAATGATCCGCGCGGTTGGGCGCGGGACGGGAGGGTGTTCGACCGTACCGACGGCGCGGACGTGTCGTTCGTGGTGCGCCTGTCCAGTCCGGGCACCCTGCACCGGATCTGTTCGCCGATCGTCGGCGACACCAGCGTGTCCAATGTGTCGTGCAACGCGACCGGCACGCCGTGGGTGATGATCAACGGCTGGCGCTGGGCCCAGGGTTCGACCGCGTACGGCGACGACATCCTCGGCTATCGGCAGATGCTGATCAATCACGAGGTCGGGCACCGCCTGGGGCACCAGCACAACACCCGATGCGGGCCGGGCGGCCTGGCGCCGGTGATGATGCAGCAGACCAAGAGCCGCGAGGCGGACAACGGCAAGCTGTGCGTCGCGAATCCGTGGCCCTACCCGGCCGCCGCTGCCTGAGTCCTGCCGGCCGGTCGGCGTATCCACCCGGTTGTCGGCGGTCCCGGGCCTCCCGGGATCGCCGATGGCCGGCCGGCGTCCGGCTCCTCGACGGCCGAGGCGCCGGCGGCGCGTCCACGGCACCTACGCCTTCCGCCTGGTCGGCCCGCTCAGCCGAGACCGCCTGCACCTCCCCGACCACACCCACCGCCTGCTCGCGATGGCCGCCGCCGTCCTCCTGATCGCCCTGACCACCACCGGCACCCTCACCGAGACGCAGGACTTCGCCGGCTGGTCCCGCCCGGCCGGCGTCCTGGTCGCGGGCATCCTGGCGATCCGCCGCGCGCCGTTCCCGGTGGTGGTGCTCGCGGCGATCGCCGGCACCGCACTGCTGCGCCTGGCGGGCGTGTCCTGATCCACGAAGGCCCCTCGGACGGGCCTAGCATGATCCACATGCGCATTGTCATCGCGGGTGGACACGGTCGAATCGGTCTGCGGCTGGGGGCGTTGCTCGCCGAGCGCGGCGACGAGGCGGCGGGGCTCATCCGCAACCCGGCGCAACAATCCGACCTGGTCGAACGCGGCATCCGACCCATCGTCTGCGATCTCGAGACGGCCACCGTGGCGGCGGTCGCCGGGCACCTGACCGGCGCCGATGCCGTGGTGTTCGCGGCGGGGGCGGGGCCCGGCAGCGGGATCGCCCGCAAGGACAGCGTGGATCGAGGCGCGGCGACCCTGTGTGCGGACGCGGCCGAACAGGCGGGCGTGCGGCGGTTCGTGGTCGTGTCGGCGATGGGCGCGGACCGCGAACCGCCGGCCGGCACGGACGAGGTATTCGCGGCCTACCTGCGCGCCAAGGGCGCGGCGGACGCGGACGTGCGGTCCCGCGCGAATCTGGACTGGACGATCCTGCGCCCGGGACGTCTCACCGACGACCCGGGCACCGGCCTGGTCACCCTCGCCGAGCACACCGACCGCGGCGCGGTCACCCGCGACGACGTCGCCGCGGTCCTGGCGGCACTCCTGGACGAACCGGCCACAGCCGGCCGCACGTTGGACCTGGTCGAGGGCCCGACCCCGATCCCGGAAGCGATCGCCGCGCTCGTCCGGGGCTGAACCCCGGGCTCCACCCCATCGCCCCACCGACCCGCGCATCCGGGCCTCCGTCCAGCCCGCGCGCCACCGCTGCGCATCGCTGCGCGGCGCAACTCCCCACCCCCAGGCGTTCTTTCGTCCGGCCCACCCGGCCCGCCGCGTTCGCCACGCCCCGGCTCCCGTGGGCGGTCGAATCCCGGGCCTCGCCCCCAACCGCCCGTCGACCCGGGCGTTCGGCTCCTCGCTCAGCCCGCGCCAGTTGCCGCGGCAACCCCCAACTCCCCGCTCCCATAAGCTCCTTCGCTCGGACCACCCGCCCCCGTCGCCTTCGCCCGCCCCGGACCGTCCGCCCCCGCCGGCTCGCCGCGCGCGTGGTGCGGTCGGGTTGTGAAAGATGGGGAATTGGCCCACCGCACGGGGCGATTTGTCGCATCATGAAGGTGAGGGCGGACCGGGAGGTTCCGCGCCGTCGTTTCGGGGGGGATGCGATGGAGGCTTGGCCACCGCCTGCGCGAAGGCGAACCGGAGGCGTCGATGGACGGGTTCGCCGTCGCCCCTGGTACGCCGCGCTGGTCGCCGTGTTCACCGCGTGTGCGCTGCTGCTCGGTGCCGCGTCCGGTTGTGCGGACGCGAAGGTGTCGAAGGTGGTCGGGGTCGTGGCGGGCGACCTGGGCGCCGATCCGTTCTTCTCGGTCAACTTCGGGCTGGACGCGCTCGGTCTGCGTCCCAAGGTGTCCGCCGCCAAGCTGTCCGGCGACACCCCCGGTCTGTTCGGCGGCTCCAACAAGGCGCGGATCTGCGACAAGGAGCAGTTGATCCAATTCCTCGGCCTGGCCGCCAACCTGGTGCCCGCGACCCGGTGGATGAAGGTGCTCAAGGTCGCCGGCACACCCGCCATCCGCGCGTTCGTGACGCGGCTCACCCCGGTCGTGCTGCGCACCGACACCCTCGTGCGCAATCACACGCTCAAGAACGGGGCGCTGGTGGCCTTCGACGCGATCCTCCAAGCCGGTACCGCGGTGCTGATCGACGAGCTCGGGCAGCCGGTGGTCAAGTGCAACTGCGGGAATCCGTTGGCCGGGCCGGAGAAGGACGCCGCCCACGTACGTCTCGATACCGCCGACGCCTCCTGGAAGCGGACCGGATCCAAGCCCACGACGGTGAAGAAGGCCAAGCAGCCGGTGAAGACGTTCGTGATCACCGACCCGACCCGGCCGGACCTCGCCGTCGCCCGACCGCCCGGCAGCGCCGGGGACCGGGACGCGCCCACCGCGACCCCGCCGCCGCTGCCCGAGCGAGGCAAGAAGGCGACTCCGAGCGGGTCCACGGGCAGTGCCGGCGTCACCGGCCCGAGCGCGAGCGCGTCGTCGACCTCCACCTCGACCTCCACGGCGACCTCGACCGGCACCCGCCGGCCATCCACGTCGGCAGGCACCGGTGGCAAGTCCGCCAAGCCCGCCAGTCCGGCCGCCGCGTCGGTGGTCCCCGCGCTCCGCTGACGGCAGGGGTGGGCCGACACGCTCCCGTCGGCCCACCCCCGCGCCGCGGATCCCGGACCCGGCCGACGTGCGGGGCGGCACGTCGGCCGGGCCGAGGCCGATCAAGTGGCAGTCCGCTCTGTTCGGCGGCGGGCGCGTTCAGCCGGGCGCGCATGTACGCGTGATCCTTGCGCCGGTTAGCGCCCACTCCCTCGAAGACCCGCGGACTGGTCACGAACGCGATGCCCAGGCCCGCCATCAGTCGCCGCCGGTCCGCGAACGGGACGCCGATCACCCTGCAATGCAGCGCGGCGGAGAACGGATCCGCGTAGCCCGCGCGCAGGTCGGCCGCCGGGCCCTCGGCGATCAGGGCGTCGAGCAGCAGATCGGCCTGATCCGGCCGAAGGCCGGACCGTCGCGTCCGACACGTTCCGTGCCCACGTCGGTGCCGGGCGGCGGTCGCCTCCCGTCGGGAAACGTCCGCCGCCGTCCGGCTCGCGGGTCCGGGTCCGGGTCGGGGCCGGGGCCGGTGTCAGTGCTTGAGGCCGCCCATCAGCGAGGACACCGTGGCGTCGAGGGCCGCGTCGGCGCCGTCGGTCGCCGGCGGCGTGTGGTGCGGGGTGTTCAGGGCGATGTCCGTACCGGGTGCGGCGTTCGCGACCGGCGCGGCGAGCGCGGCGGCCCCCGCGGTCAGCAGAATGCCGGCCAGAATGCGTCGAGTGTGCGTCATACCCTGCTCAACGCGGAGACCGCCCCCGGGCTACGCCCTGTCACCCGCCCGGACCCGTACGCCGGGCCCGACCGGCACGGCCCGCTCGTCGGCCCGGTACACGAAGCGCCCGCCTCCGTACGCGATCAAAAAGGCTTGGACAGCCACCGGGCGTGGGTTGTTAGCCTGACCCCCATGTCTACGCCCCGACTGTCCTAGCAAGAGGACCCGCTTACACGTCACCCGTGTGTCCTCTTGCCATCTCGGAGCGTAATTCCATGATCACCCTTCGCGGTGTCGACGTACGCGTCGGCGCCCGCCTGCTGCTGTCCGACGTCAACTTCCACATCGCCCCCGGCGACCGGATCGGCCTGGTCGGCCGCAATGGCGCGGGCAAGACCACCCTGCTGGACACCGTGGCCGGCAGGGTCCGGCCGGCCGCCGGAACCGTCACCCGTACCGGCTCGCTCGGCCACCTGCCCCAGGACTCCCGCGCGGCCGACCGGACGGTCACCGTCACCGACCGGATCCGATCCGCACGCGGCCTGGACCGGGCGGACCGCGCGTTGCGGGCGGCCGAGACCGCGCCGGCCGACGCGGTCGGCCCGGCCGCGTTGGAGCGGGCGATGCGCGCCTACGTTCGGGCCGAGGCGGAATTCCAGGCGCGCGGCGGGTACGCGGGCGAGGCCGAGGCGGCCCGGGTCGCGGCCGGCCTCGGCCTGCCGGAACGGGTGTTGGACCAACCCGTCGGCACGCTCTCCGGCGGCCAACGGCGCCGCGTCGAACTGGCCCGCATCCTGTTCGCCGACCACGGCACGCTGCTCCTGGACGAGCCGACCAACCACCTCGACGCCGACTCGATCGACTGGCTGCGTGGCTTTCTGCTCGCCCACCGGGGCGGTCTGGTGCTGATCAGCCACGACACTTCGTTGCTTGCCGCCACCGTCAACCGGGTCTTCCACCTCGACCCGCAGCGCGCCGCACTCGATGTGCACAACACCGGGTGGTCCGGCCATCTCGCGCAGCGCGCCGCGGACGAACGCCGGCGGACCCGCGAGCGGGCCAACGCCGAACGCAAGGCCGCGTCCCTGCACGCCCAGGCGGACCGGATGCGCGCCAACGTCGCGACCGCGGTGGCCGCGCGCAACATGGCCCGCCGCGCGGACCGGATGTTGGCCGACCTGGAACCGGCCCGGCACGCCGACCGGCATGCCCGCATCCGGCTGCCCGAACCGGCCCCCTGCGGGCGCATTCCGCTGGGCGCGATCAGCCTGACCAAGTCCTACGGCGACCACCGCGTGTTGACCGGCGTCGACCTGGCCGTCGACCGAGGCAGCCGGCTGGTCGTACTCGGCCTCAACGGTGCCGGCAAGACCACCCTGCTGCGCGTCCTCGCCGGGCACGAGACGCCGGACGGGGGGCGCGTGGTGGCCGGCACCGGGCTGCGCCTGGGCTACTTCGCCCAGGAACACGACACCCTGGACCTCTCCCGTTCGGTCCGCGACAACCTGGCAGCGGCGGCCCCGCACCTGAGCGACGGTGAAGTACGGCAGGTGCTGGGCGGGTTCCTGTTCACCGGGGACGACGCGGACAAGCGGGCCGAGGTGCTCTCCGGCGGCGAGAAGACCCGGCTCGCGTTGGCCGGCCTGGTCCACTCGGGCGCCAACGTGCTGCTGCTCGACGAGCCCACCAACAACCTCGACCCGGCCTCCAGGGACGAGGTGCTCGCGGCGGTCGGCACCTATCCCGGCGCGATCGTGATGGTCACCCACGACCGGGGCGCGATCGAGGCGCTGCGCCCGGATCGGGTGCTGCTGCTCCCGGACGCCGCCGAGGACCTGTGGAGCACGGACTACCTGGACCTGGTCGCGCTCGCCTGACCCACCGGCGGCCGTCCGCGGACGGGCCCGACCCAGCCGGGCCCGTCCGCCGTCCGGCTCCGATCGGCCGGTCGGTTCGGCTCCGACCGGCCGCGACCGACTCCGACCACCTGGGATCCACTCAGCCGGTCCGACGCGCCTCGATCAGAAACCGCGCCGAGTGGGCGACGAACGGGCCGTCCCGTTCGATGAGTTCGTGCAGGTCACGGAGCCGGTCCCGGTGGGCGTCCACGGTGAAGCCGGGCACCATCCAGATCACCTTGCGCAGGAAGTAGACCACCGCGCCGATGTCGAAGAACTCCATCCGCAACCGCTCCGAGCGCAGATCCACGATCTCCAGCCCGACCGCCCGCGCGTCGGCGCTCTCGGTGTCGGGGTGCCGATGTTCGCGGGCCTCGGGCTGCGGCCCGAGGAAGTACTCGACCAGCTCGAACACCGACGCGGGACCGACGTGTTGGGCGAGGTACGTGCCGCCGGGGCGCAGCACGCGGGCGATCTCGGCCCACCACACCGTGGCCGGATGCCGACTGGTGACCAGGTCGAACGCGGCGTCGGCGAACGGCAGCGGTGGCTCGTCCGGATCGGCGACCACGACCGCGCCGAGCGGGTGCAACAACCGGGTGGCCTTGGCCAGGTTCGGCGGCCAGGACTCGGTGGCGACCATCGTCGTCGGCAACTTGGGCGCCCCGGCGAGCACCTCGCCGCCGCCGGTCTGGATGTCCAGCGCCGCCGCCACGCCCCCCAGCCGCTCGCCCATCAGTCGCTGGTAACCCCACGAGGGGCGCGCTTCGGTGGCCCGCCCGTCGAGCCAGGAGAAGTCCCAGCCTTCCACGGAGGCCGACTCGGCCTCGGCCAACAGATCCTCAAAGGTGCGTGACATAGCCGAATCATTACCGTGAAAGATCGAAAACACCAAGAATCGGGCCCCGTCTCCCGGCCCGGCCGGCGGGTCGGCACCGCCTGAGCAAATCCCGTCACAATCAAGGCAGTTCGATCCTCGAAGAAAGCAGCGGCCGGATCGCCGGGCAAGACGGATCACCTCGCCGGCAGGGCTTCCCGACGCGCAGGCCGCCGCCGCGGCGGCCTGCGCGTCGGGCATGGTTTCGATGTTCCGGAGCCGTTGGCCCGTTCCGACCCCGACCCCGACCCGACCGACCCGGCTACCCGACGAACTCGCGATCGCCGTGGTGGATCGTGGCCTTGGACCAGTCGCCACCCAGGGTGCCGACGAAGCGGCGGACCAGGTCGGTGTCCGCGCGGTCCGCGACCAGGATCAGTTTGCCGCCGCGCACGGTGACCGAGCCGCCGAACAGGCGGTCGCGCGCCTCGGGGTCGGCGGCCAGCCCGTCGTGCAGGCGCTGTACGGTCACGCCCGGCACCTCGACCTCGATCGCGTCCGCACGCGGCGAGTCGGCGCGCAGGTACTCGAACGTCAGCACCGACTCCTGCGCGTAGCGCTTGCGCAGCACCTCGGCGATGTGGTGGAGCCGCGCGGCGTCGATGTCGTCGACGTCGAACTCGCGCGAGCGCTCGTAGGTGGTGCTCTGCAGGTCGCCGGACCAGAACACGCCGTCGAGCAGCGAGGACTTCTCCGGGTCGGCGCCATGTGCGCGGACGATCGCCCGCACCTCGCACGCGAACCGGTTCAAGGGGGTGTCCAGCCGGGGATCGTTCGGGTCGCTGATCACCGCGGTGTTGTCGGTGACGAAGATCTCCGCGTCCGGCAGGTGTCGGCGGGTGTGTCCGGGCGAGGCGTCGGCCACGCACGCGGGAGCGTGCGACGTGGCGGCGACCGCGGTCTGGGCGCCGCCGGCGCCTATGGTGATGCCGAACGCGAGGACGAGGGCTGCGGGCCAACGCTTCATCGAGGGTCCCCCTGGGGTGGCCGAGTGGTGTGGGACGGCATGACGCCGAACGAAACGATCATGAAACGGTCAAGCTACCCGAGCGTCTCCGACCGCGGGCGGAAGGTAGCCGACTTCCGTGTCGGAGCCCGCCACCGGCCCCGACGTCATGTTCGCGCGTCCGCGCGTTCCGCCCGGAAGATGCCGAACAACACGCGCAGGACCAGGACGCAGCTCACCACCAGCAGGTTGTAGCCGAACAGTTGGTACAGGCCCACGCTGTCGCCCACCCGCGGCCCGCCCTCGGTGCCCAGCAGCAGCACGGCCATGATCCCGGCCGTCGCGCCGAGCACCGTCAGCAGCGTCCGATGCAGCATGGACGTGAGCACGCGGCGGTCGCGTTCGTCGGCCAGCAACCGGACGTTGACCCCGAGCCGACCCTCCTCCAGCGCGCCCGTCACCCGCTCGAAGCGACGCGGAAGGCGGCGCAACACCGGTAGCAGATGCATCAGTTCACTGGCCGCGGCATCGCGCAGACCGGCCGGCTCCAAGCGGTCGGTGACGTGCTTGGTCGCGTAGCCGCGCGCCTCGGCGAAGATGTCGAAGCCAGGTTCGATCCCGGTCAGCGTGCCCTCGACGGTGGCCAACGACCGGAAGACGGCGGCGATCTCCGGTGCCACGGTCAACTCGAACGCGGACACCAGCCGGAACAGGTCGGTGAACATGGCCAGATCCGGCGCCAGGCCCGCGCTGAGATGGCGGGCCATGAACTGGCCCAGCGCGCGTTGCAGCCGCTGCTCGTCCAACTCCGCCGGGCGGGTCACCACCTGGAGCAGCGCGTCGGACATCGCGGCCGGATCGGCGCGGCCGAGCGCGAGCAGCAGTTCCTGGAGTCCGGCCCGCAGTTGCGCGTCGATCCGGCCCACCGAGCCGAAGTCGAGCAGCGCCAACCGGCCGTCGGCGAGCAACATTATGTTGCCCGGGTGCGGGTCGGCGTGGAAGATCCCGTCGAACATGAGCTGCCGCAACAACTCGCCCAACAACATCCGGGCCAACTCGCCCCGATCGACCCCGCGCTCGTCCAGCGTCGCGATGGCGTCGCCCAGCGGTATGCCGTCCAGCCGGTCGAGCACCAGCACCCGTGCGGTGCTCAGCTCGGGATGCAGTCCGGGCAGGATCAGCCGGGCGTCGCGCCGTCCGGCGCCGGCGGCGGTCACCGCGGCGGTGTTGCGCGCCTCGATCCGGAAGTCCAACTCCTCCCGCAGCGCCACCGCGAAGCCGTCGGCGAGCTCGACCAGGCCCAGCGCGCGCCCCCATGTGGTGCGCCGGTCCAGGCTCGTCGCCAGCCGGGCCAGGATGTCCAGATCCCGCTCGACGATCGGTCCGATCCCCGGGCGCTGCACCTTGACCACCACCTCCGCGCCGGAACGCAGCCGGGCGCGATGGACCTGGGCGATCGACGCGGCCGCGAGCGGCTCGGGATCGAACTCGGCGAACACCTCGGTCACCGGCGCGCCCAGTTCGGCGGTCAGAACCCGCTCCACCTCCGCCCAGGGCGCGGGCGCGACGCGGTGCTGGAGCAGCGCGAGCGCGTCCACGAACTCGACCGGCAGCAGGTCGCGGCGGGTGGACAACACCTGGCCGAGCTTGACGAAGGTGACCCCGCCGTCCTGGAGCGCCTCCTGCAACGAGCGGGCCAGGCCGGCCCGCCGGCTCGTGCGATCGGCCCGGCGCCCGCGCAGGTAGGGCCCGAGTCCGTGCCTGGCCGCGATCCGACTGATCTGCGAGTAGCGGCGTCCGCGCGCGAAGCGGCGGCGCAGTCCGCGGACGAACTCGACCGTGCCCGGCCACGATCCGCTCGGGACGAGCGCCTCGGTCACCACGATGAAGGTCATCGCGGCGAGCAGCGCCACACCGAGCGTGATGGTCATGAATACGCCGGGATTGTGCCGTTGGACGCTGCCGCCGAGTGCCCACGACACCACGAGTCCGAGCAGCCCCGCGGCGAGTGTGCGGCGCGTGCCCACCGGCAGCCCGAGCAACCGCCGAGCGCCCCAGGCCAGTCCGAGGGTGAGCAGGAGCGCGGTGATCGCGGTGGCCGGCCACAACACGGCGGGGTTCACATCGGCGTCGGCCGCGCTCAGCACGGGCACCACCGGAAGTGCTCGAGTTCGATGCGTCCGCCGCCGGACGGCGACAATCTTCGCGACATGCCGATGAGACCTTCCCCGAGTGATCACGCAAGTGCGCAGGAGAACCTATCGTCCGGGCGTGAACGCGACGCGAATCCGAGTACGCGTACTCAGGCCGGCCGATCCGGCGCCGACCCAGGATGTGGTCCATGATCAACCGCCGGTCGTATCCGACCCCGCCGCCCCCGGCGTGGCAGCCGCCGTCCCCCTCGCCGGTGCCCGTGCCGGTGCGTCCGCACGGCGCCTGGTACCTCGCGCCGCTCGTGTCGGCCGGGCTGAGCGGACTGTCCGCGGTGGTCGCCGGCGCGGTGTGGTTCGGCGTACGGGTGCGGAAGTCGATGGTCGACACCACCGAGTTCGGTGACGGCGCAACGGTCCCGTCGTACCCGTGGAACGACCATCAGGGCACGGTCGACCTGTTGTTGTCCCTCTCGGTGCTCACCGCCGCACTCACCGTCGCCGGTTTCGTCGGCCTCACCATCGTCCGCCGCCGGGACCGCCGCGACCCGACCCGGGACACACCCGCCCGCGGCTGAACGCACGCCTGCCGCACCGGCGTCGGACCCGCCCGCGGCGACCCGCGCCGCCGCGGCCCGGAACGTGAACCGGGGCATCTTCGGGACGAGGGTCCCGAAGATGCCCCGGTGGTCGACCGATCGACTGGCGCCGTGTCAGCCCTTGAGGACGCTGACATTCTCCGCCTGGGGACCCTTGGGGCCCTGGGTGACGTCGAACTCGACCCGGTCGTTCTCCTCCAACTGCCGGAAGCCGGTGCTCTGGATGGCCGAGAAGTGTACGAATACGTCCGGGCTGCCGTCGTCCTGCTCGATGAAGCCGAAGCCCTTATCCGCATTGAACCACTTCACTTTGCCTGTTGCCATCGATCCATTCCTTCACCTGATGCCACGACGCGCCGTGGGGGACGCGTCGGCCGGAGCCTCATCGCGACCGCGGCCCCCGAGATTTCCCGCCCCGACATCGGCGAAACACCCAAGTGGCGGGCGCCCGGGGCGGACCGGGCCCTGTGCTCCCGGCTCCGGCGGACCGGGCGGGATGCGCCCGGTCCGCCGGATTCACTCGATCGCCCGATCGGCGGGCGGGTCAGGGGTGCCGGCCCGCCGAGCGGCCGGCGGCCGCCTCGTCGAGCAGGAAGGCCGGGCTATGGGTGGTCTCGTCGTAGTCGTCGTAGTAGCGGTGATAGACCGGCGTCAGGCCGCCGGAGACGGGCGGCACGATCCAACTCCAGTCCGCCGGACACGTGCGGCCCGCCTCCGCCTCGCGTTGCACGTGACGCAGGAAGCGGTCGGACTCGGTGTGGTGGTCGGTGATGGTCGCCCCGGCCGCGTCGAACGAGTGCAGCACGGAACGGTTGAGCTCGATCAAGGCACGGTCCCGCCACAGCGTGCGCTCGCTGGAGGTGTCCAGGCCGAACAGCGCGGCGATCGCCGGGAGCATGTCGTAGCGATCCGCGTCGACCAGGTTGCGGGCACCGATCTCGGTGCCCATGTACCAGCCGTTGAACGGCGCCGCGCTGTAGGAGACGCCGCCGATCTCCAGGCGCATGTTGGAGATCGCCGGGATCGCGTGCCAGCGCAGGCCCAGCGCGGCGAACCCGGGGTGCTCGGGGTGGGACAATTCCACCTCGCGGATCGCGTCCGAGGGCAGTGCGTACGCGCGGAGTCCGCCGCCCTCGTCCTCGACGATCAGCGGTAGTGGGTCGAAGTCGGTGCCGGCCCCGTGCCAGCCGAGTTCGCACGCGAGTTCGGTGATGCCCAGGTTGCGGCCGTCGCCCACGAGGCTGCCGTCCGCCCGGCGGTAGCCGGCGTAGCGGATGAGCTGCTCGTTCCAGATCCGCACCTTCGGCCCGGTGGGGGTGTCGGGCGCGAAGACGGTGATCGTGGGCCGGATCCGGCCGCCGCGCCAGGTCTCGCGCAGGTGCCCCGCGCACTGGGCGGCCACCTCGTCCGGGCGACTGACGTGCCGGCGGTCGCGCACGGACAGGCTGTTCCAGTACAACCGGCCGATGCAGCGGGCCGAGTTGCGCCAGGCGACCCGGGCGCCCCAGGTGAGTTCGGCCGAGGTGTGGGTGTAGGTGCCGGTCTCGCGGATCTGCTCGGCGATCTCTCGCCGGCGGGCCTCGGGATCGGTGGGCGAGTTGCTCTCCTGATGGAAGCGGTCCAGGAACGAGAGGGCCTGCGCGAGATCCACGGTGCCGTGCGGACGCGCGGGCTGGGCGGGTGGGGCGGGCGGGGCGGGTACCTCGTGGCGCGGTTCGGGGCACGACGGCTGATCACCGCGGAGCCGGGTGATGCTCTGCTCGGTCAAGGTTCTCCTGGGAACCGGCTCGGTGCGACCACGGGGTCGCGGGAGCCTGTTTCGGATCTGGTGGGGTACGCGTGGGCGTCGGCGGCCGAAGGATCAGCCCGGCACCTCCGCGCCGACCGGGGTGGCCGACTCGGCCGCGACGTCGGTGGCGTACGCCCCGACGACCGGGTCGTGGTGGATCTGTCTGCGGCTCAGGCCGAGCCTGCGCAACACGCGCGCACTGTCCAGCACCATCGCGGGCGGCCCGCTCAGGTACGCGTCGCAGTCGTAGCGAGGCCCGTATTCCTTGACCACGTCGGAGACCCCTCCGCTGATCCCCGCCAAGGTCAGGTCGTCGAGCGCGGGCCGCACCCGCAGCCAGGACACCCGCTGGGACAGCCGCAGCAGGTCTTCGAGCCCGTACAGGCCGCTGTGCGCGCTGGCGCCGTAGAACAGGTCGACGAAACGATCGGTGCCGTAGTAGGCCATTTCCTCGACCATGGCCTTCAGCGGCGCCAGTCCCGTACCGCCCGCCACGCACAACACCGGGTTGGGTGCCAGGTGGTCGACGACCATCTCGCCCATGGCGGCGCCCAGTTTGATCCGATCGCCCGGTTTCGCCTTGTGTACCAGGGCGTTGCTCACCCAACCCGCCGGCACCGAGCGCACGTGGAAGGTGAGCAGGCCCTGCGGGTCGGGCGCGTTGGCGATCGAGTACGCCCGCCATACCCGTGGCCACCACGGGGTTTCCAGGAACGTGTACTGGCCCGCCCGGTAGGGAAACGGTACGTCCGGACGCACCGTGACCACGGCGATGTCGTCGGCGGGCTTCTCGTGTGCGACGATCTCCGCGGCCCAGTGTGGGGGGTTGGTCCGGGCATCCTCGTCGGCCGCGCCGATCATGATGCCCGCCGCGGCGCCGTACGCGCGCACCCAGGCGGACTGCACGGCGTCGTTCCAGGTGTCGCCGCTGAATCGCGCGAGCGCGGCGACCAGGCACTCGCCGACCAGGTCGTAGTGCTCGGCGATGACATCGAACTTGCGATGGTCACGACCGAGTTGGCCGAGGAATCCGCTCAGTGCCGGAGCGTTCTCCAGGTCGCCGACGATGCGGATCAGTGCGTGCAGCAGACGGTCGCGCTGGACGTCCATCGCCGGGGGGAACAGGTCGCGCAGCGCGGGTTGCCGCAGGAACAGGAGAGCGTAGAAGTGGGACGTGACATCTGCGGCCTGGGGGGCGACGGCCGCGAGATTTTGTCGGATGAGTTCTGCGTCTTGAGATTCCAAAATCGGCCCATCGGTAGCCCTTCCGCATGAGGGTTGTCCGGCCGGCTCCGTCGAGAGTCCTTCGCGGAACACCGGCGGCCGGAACACGATCATGGGCTCGTCGTACCGGCGTCAAGTCGAAGGCCCGGTTCCGGTTACGGATGAACAGAAGTCTTTGATGCGGTGCTTGGTGATGATTCGCACCCCACTCTCCGCATCCATACGGTCACGTATGGCTGGGACAAATTGCCTGGTGGGAGGCCGAATTCAAGCCGGCACCGAAGCACGGGCGAAAGCCGCGAAGAGGGCCGGATGGGCCGGCGCGCGGCCGGGTCGGTTCGGCGACGGCGGCGGTGAGGCATGAGGGTGTCGGGCGCGGCGCTCGACCCGGATCGAGGATCCGGAGGACGGACGCCCGGGACCTCGGGTTCCGGCGGCGCGCCGACCACCGCCGGCCGGGGCGCCCTTGCGCGCCGGCCGGCGGTGGGGTTGGATGCGGTGTTCCGCGACACGGGTCCGCGCAACACCGGGACGCGGCGCGCGTGCCGACGCGCGAACTCCGCCGAACCCGGCGGGGTTCGGCGCAGCGGGAACGGACGTCGGCGGACCGGAACGGACGTCAGCGCGGGGTGATCTCGCCGTGGGCTTGGGCCAGGAATCGGTATCCGGCACCGTTGACCTTGATGCCGGCGCGCTCGTCCTCGGTGAGTTCGCGCTTGATTTTGGCCGGTACGCCCGCCACCAGCACGCCGGGCGGCACCCGCATGCCCTGAGGGACCACGGCGCCGGCGGCGACCAGGGCGCCCGCGCCGACGTGCGCGCCGTTGAGGACGGTGGAGTTCATCCCGACCAGGACGTCGTCCTCGATCGTGCAGCCGTGCAGCACCGCGTTGTGGCCGACGGACACGCGGGCGCCGATCACGGTCGGGAACTCCGGGTCGCTGTGCACGGTGCAGTTGTCCTGGATGTTGGTGTCCGGGCCCACCACGATCGATTCGGCGTCGCCGCGCAGCACCGCGCCGTACCAGACGCTCGCGCCGACGGCGAGGGTGACGGCACCGATCACCGTCGCGTTCAGGGCCACGAACGCGCCGGGGTCGATCTGCGGTTCCCGATCGCCCACGGCGGCGATCAGCGGGTTCGTCATGGTCCTCCTCCTCGGCGGATGGGCCCCGCTCGGGCCCGTCGCGGTCGCACTTTAGTGCGGTGGACGGGCGCCATACTGGCGGGATGGTCGACAAGCAGGGGTTGCCGATGATGGGCGCGGAACGGCTCCGGGGGATGTGCCTCGGGTTCAACGGGGCCGTGGAGGAGTTTCCGTTCGGGCGCAGTCCCGACCTGTCCACGTTCAAGGTGGGCGGCAAGATCTTCGCGTTCTCGGTGCTGACCGACCCGGAGCCGTTGCGGGTGAGCCTGAAGTGCGACCCGGAACTCGCGATCCGGCTGCGTGCCGAGCATTCGGCGATCGAGGCCGGCTACCACCTGAACAAGCGGCACTGGAACACCGTGACCCTGGACGGCTCGCTGCCGGAGACGCTGGTGCGGGACCTGATCGAGGACTCGTACGACCTCGTGGTCGCCCAACTGCCGAAGCTGCAACGCCTGAAACTGGACTGGCCGGGTCAGCGGCCGGAAGGGGTCTAGGCGACCCCGGGGGAGCCGAAAAGCCCTGCCGGGCGGGCGTGCGCGGCCCACCGAGCGGTGCGGAATCCGGCCGGGGTGGTCGATTCGCCCGCCGGGCATCGAAGCGCGCCTTCCGGCGGTCCGGCAAGATATCCGGCGGACCGGTATCGGTGCACGTCAAAGGCCCTTTCGGGCGGTCGAGGAAGGTCCGGCGACGGCCGATTCGAGGGTTGCCCGGCGGTTCCGGAGGACGCGGGACGCGGACGATCGATTGTGGGTCGGATTCGGTGAGTTGCCGGCGGCTCGGAGCGCGGATCAGGGCCACGAACGGCCGTTGCCACGCCGAATGTGCGAAATCCGTTCGGCGGATGCGCGAGTCGGCGCGTATTTCCCGATTACCGCACCCCCCGAAGGCCGCCGCCGGGTCGGGATCACGACCGGTCCGCACCGCCTCGGGCCTTGTGCCACAAGGGGAAACCGCCCCTCGCTCGATCAACATCGGGACCGGGCACCAGGATTTGTGGAGCGTTGCGCGGATCTCCGCACGGGCCCTCGTCGTTGATCCAAGGGGGTGTTTCGAGCACCACTTTGCTGCGGTTCGAAATGCCCCCCGTGTGACGGAGAGTTACAGTCATGGAAATGGGTACTGGCGCAACGGCGTTCGACCCGATCGGTCGGATGGTCCGGCCGATCGAAAGCGATCGGTACCCCCGCACCACGAAAGGCGTCTCATGAACAAGGCACAACTCGTCGAAGCCATCGCCGACAAGCTCGGCGGCCGGGCTGCGGCCGAGGAAGCGGTCGACGCGGTCCTGGACACCATCATCCGTTCGGTCGTCGCCGGGGACCGGGTCTCGGTCACCGGCTTCGGCTCGTTCGAGAAGGTCGAGCGCGCCGCCCGGTACGCCCGTAACCCCCAGACGGGCGAACGGGTTCGGGTCAAGAAGACCTCCGTGCCGCGCTTCCGCCCCGGCCAGGGCTTCAAGGACCTCACCGGCGGCACCAAGAAGCTCACCCGGGGCGAGACCGCGATCAAGAAGGCCTCGCCGGGCACGGTGACCGGTGGTACCACCGTCGCGGGCAAGAAGGCCGCGGCCAAGAAGACGACCGCGAAGAAGGCCACCGCCAAGAAGACGGCCAAGAAGGCGACCACGCGGGCCACCGCGGCCAAGACCGCCGCCCCGGCCCGCAAGACCACGGCGAAGAAGGCCACCCCCAGGGCGGCCGCGAAGACCACGGCCGCCAAGACGACCGCGGCGAAGAAGACCACCGCCAAGAAGACCACCGCGAAGAAGACCACCGCGACGGCGGCGGCGAAGAAGACCACCGCCAAGAAGACCACCGCCAAGCCCACCACGCGCAGCACGCCCGGCCGCAAGACGACCGGGGCCAAGCGCACGACGAGCGCTCGCACCGCCAAGCGCGCCTGAGGACCACCCGGTCGGATGCGATGGTCGGACCGCCCGCGCCGGGCGGTCCGACCGGGGGCGCCGCGACGGAACGCCTCGGGGGTCTCGACGGAGCGTTCCGACGGCGGTTCGACCGGCACCCTCGTGTCGCCGGTCAACGCCGCCGTCGGAGCCCGTGCGCTTCGGCCCGCCCCTCCGCCCCCGTTCGCCCATTCGTGCGGGTCGGGCCCGGGCGTGCGGCCCGGCCCGGTCACCCGTACGGCCCCGACCCGCCGGACCGCTCAGCCCGCGTTCAGCTCCGCGACGATCGATGCCGGCGAACGCCCGCTCCCGTCGGACTGCCGATGGAAGTCCACGGCGACGAAGTTCGGACTCCGGCCCGCGGCCGTCCCGCACTGTTGTGCGATGCGATCACGCAGCTTGGTCCCGTTGTCCAGGGCGGCCGTCCCGATCGTCGGCACATTGCGGAAGTGACTCATCACGAACAACCGACGAAAGCCCGGCTCGATCCGGTTCAGCGGCACGTCCGACCATCGGCTCGTGCAGGCCAGGTCGTTGCCCAGGTCGCCCAGACTCCAGTAGTTCTGCACGGTCCACTCCTTGTCGTACATCACCCCCAGGCCCTCCTTGCCGGGCTTGTCGGAGAACACCAGCAGCCGCTTGTTCGCGGTGACCAGGTCCGCCACCCTCGGCCAGCCGGTGTCCCGCACCCCGGCGGTGTCCGGCCGGAAGAGCAGCTCCGGCAGCCCGCGCACCCGCTCCAGGGATCGACGCAGCCGATCGGTGTCGACGTAGTCCTCCAGGAACACGGTCACCACTTCCAGCGGATTCGCGTTCAGGAAGTCCACCACGGTCTGCATCGTCGCCGCGAAGCTCTGCCGGGGCAACGCGTAGGTCACCCCCGCGAACGCCTTGCAGTCGCCGTGGCACAGGTACACGTCGCTCGGGTAGCAGTCGCTGCCGAAGCTGATGATGCACAGACCGGTGCTGTGCTCGTACCAGTGCGTGTCGAGCATCAGCCCGCGCACGCCGCGATCCAACTGTCCGCGCACCGACTCGGACTGGTTGACCGAGGACCACCGCGAGTCCTCGTAGTTGGTGAACGAGTTGTGCGTGGTCAGCGAAGTGACCTGATCGAGGCGGTCGTTGCCCCACCGTTGCTCCGCGGCGGTGAGGGTGGCCGCGGTGGCGTGGGTGGTTGTGGCGACGGAGGCCGTGGACGGGACGAGGGCGGCCAGGAGGGCGAGCACGACCACCACGAGCGCGTTCCGGGGCCGGCCCCCGGGGCGGGAGGCGCCGGGGGATCGAGCAGGCCCGCCGGATCCGGGCGGAGCGGCCGATATACCGCTGGAAGAGTCCATGGCAGGGGAACGTACACGGGACCATCCGGCTTTTGACCCCTCTCCGCGCACCGGCGTCACACCACCAGGAGCGCCTGGTCCCAGCTCGCCGTCGTGCGACCCTCGGCGTACGCGTCCAGGGCGAGCACGACCCCCGCGGCACCCTCCAGGAACGCCGGTACGTCCACGCCCTGCGCGGCGCGGGTCATCGTCGAGCGGAAGCCGAAGCGGTACTCGTCACGATATTGGGCGAGCACCAACGCGGCCAACTCGTCCCGGACGGCGGGTAGTCGGGCGTCGTCGAGGTGTTCGGCCAGCAGACCGAGCAGGTGCATCAGTCCGCCCCAGCCGTGGCACAGCGCCGGATCGTCGATGCCCCACTCCGCGATCGGAGTGCCGAGCAGACCGGACACCGAACGCCGGGTGAGTTCGTGCCAGTCGGGCCGGTCGAGGGCGAGCGCCGCCAACTGCACCGCGCGCGACACCCCGGGGACGCCGTAGCACCAGGACGGGCGCTGTGCCGGGGAGTCGGGGTCGGGCTCGGAAGCCCACTGTTCCAGGGTGCGATAGGCCGGCCACCACAGGCCGTCGCCGGCGGGGACCGCGCATCGGGCCAGCAGCGCCACCAGTCGCTCGATCGCGGCGGGTTGCCCCGGCACCCGTACGCCCGCGCGCCAGGTCAGCGCGAGCAGTGCCAGCGGTCCCGCGACGCCGTGCGACAGGCCCAGGTTCAGATGCCCGGCGGGCATCTCGACCTCCTGGCCCAGCTTGGGCGCCGCCAGGGTCCACCAGCGCGGCACCTTGCGACCGCGGTGGAGGATCTCGCCTTCGGCCAGCCCGACCAGGTAGGACAGCACCATCCGCAACTCGTCGCCGTCGGCGTCGCGGGCCAGCAGGTAGCGGCCGATCCCGGTCAGTCCGCGGACGGTCTCGAACTCGCCGTTGGTGGCGAGCGGTGCGGTGCCGCGCGGGCGCGGCAGGGCCGCCCGGACCACCCGGCGCTGGTGCTCGTCCATCCGGGTCAGCGCGCTCACGTACCCGCCGGTCGCCCGGTGTGCGACCAGGGTGGCGAAGGCGACCGACCCCGGACCGGTGAAGATGCCGCCCGCCGGGAAGCGCTCCCGGGCCAGTACGGCCATCGCCCGAGCCAGGTGGGCGTGCGCGCGCTCGGCGTGCCCGGGACCGCGCCGGGTGCTGCCGCTGAAGGCCAGGGAGACGCCGGGGAACCCGCTGGAGAGCGACAGGTCCGTCCACAGCGGCTGCTCGTCGCCGTCGCGGGAGGCGTCGGCCAGCACCTCGGTGTCGGCGGCGACGGCCGCCGGATCGGCCAGCCGGTCGAGCACCCGGGCCACGATCGACCGGGCCCGTTCCGCGTGGCGGGGTTTGGTGCTCGTGCCCACCGCCGTGCCGCCGGCCGCCGTCGGCTCAGCCATCCCGACCGCCCCTCTCCGCGTCGTTCGTGGCACCGGAACCCGTGCTCGCGGAGCCGATGGCACCCGTGTTCGCGACGCTCGACCGCGTCGCGCCCGCCTTCGTGGCACCGGGCCGCGCCGGCGCGTGCGCGAGCCGTCCCAGGTGGTCGCACGCGATGCCGCGCAGGATCGCGTAACCGCGCTGTTCGCCCGCCCGGTCGATGCCGAGCAGCCGGTTGTGCTGCATGTGCAACAGCCCGAGTACGGCGTTCTCGTGCGCGGCGCCGGCCGGTCGGCGACCCGCGTCGGACAGCACGATCTCCCCGTACGCCCGGCCGTACGGCGGCCGGGACCACAACTCGGCCAGCGCCGGGACGCCCAGGCGCTCACCGACCGCCGCGGCCGTGCGGCCCGGCCGGATCAGCTCCCGGACCAGGGCGCGATGCCGACGGAACGCGCTCTGGTCGGGTTCCTTGGCGAACGCGTACCGCACCCACGAGGGCCAGTCCCAATCGCCCAGGCTCTCCAGGAGCAGTGCGTGGTTGACCGCGATCAGCACCTCGTCCGGCACCGCGAGCGCGCCGCGTGCCCGCAGGCCCAGTTGGGCGAGTACCGACCTGCTGTCCAGCGTGAACAGGCGCTCGGCGGCCGCCAACGCGTCCGGCCCGCCGTAGCGTTCGGTCTCCGGCTCGTACACGTCCAGTGCCATCGTGCGGATCGCGCCCGCCTCGCGCATCGCCCGTACGCGTCGCGCCAGTTCCGGCAACACGTGCTCGGCCAGCGCCGCCGGATCGCCGTGCAGCCGGATCCGGATGTGCGGCTCGGGGTCCAGGTAGCGGATGAAGAACCAGCGGTCGACCCGCTCCCCGACCTCGGCGAGCAGCGCGGGCAGGTGCATCCGGAGCAGCTCGTCGTGCGTGTCCGAGGTCGCGTACAGCTTTGCGAACAACCAGTCCTCGCCAGGCAGACGGTAATCGGCGGCGGCAGGTTCCGCGCCGCGCGAGGGCGTTGCCCGGGCGGTCGCGGTCGGTGTGCCGGCCTCGGGTCGGCGGGTCAGCGGGAGGACCACCTCGGTGCCGTGCCCGTCGGCCCAGCCGAAGCCGCGACCGTCTTCGGTCAGGTCCTCGAACAGGGCGAGCCGGCCCTTGCGCACCTCGTGGCGCAGCAGCGTGCGATGCCAGGACTCACCCAGGTCGAGCCCGTAGACCCGGTCCCAGTGCACCACCTGGACCCGGTCCGGCACACCGTATCGATCGCTCCATTCGCGCAGCGCGCGGTCGAACTCGCGCGGATCCTCGACCGCCGCGCGCATCGCGTGGTCCGGGGTCCAGCGGCGCGGCGCGGCGACGACCCGGCCGAAGCTCACCCGGGGCAGCAGTGGCAGCGCCTCCAGGCCCGCCCAGTCCCAGCCGGTCCAGGTCCGGGACCGGCCGAAGACGATGTCGACCATCAGCCGGACCACCCTGGGCGCCTCGCGATCCAGCGCCAGCATGTGCGGCACCACGGGCATCACGCGTTGGCCGGTCTCGGCCAGGGTCAGCGTCAGGCCGCGGGCGTCGACGCCCACGAGCAACGTGCGCCAGTCCAGACAGTGCGGATCGCGCCGATCGGCGTACACCCCGACCGGGATGTGGTGGGGCAGCAGTTCGGGTACCTGGATCATGTTCAGCGCGCGGGCGGTGTGCGGCCGGAACGTCACCTGGGCGGGCAGCGTGCCGGGGTCCGCCGCGGCGTGCACCAGCCTGGCCAACTCTTCGGTACTGTGCGTGAGTTCGGCGAAGCGGCCGGCCATCGAGCCGGCCACCCACGAGCCCGCGTGCGGGGTGGCGACCAGCTTGAACCGGCCCCGGTCCAGGTCGGCGACGTCGTGCGCGAGCAGTTGGAAGCACAGGTCGAGCGAGTTCGGCGGCGCGGCGGGCTCGCCGTGCTCGGACTGTGCGGTGTCGGCCAGCCGGTCGATCAGCTCCGGGGTGAGCCGCAGTTCACGGTCCTCGCGCAGCAGGGCGTCCTGGACCAGTTCGGCGGTCAGTACGCGTCGGTCGCGGCCGGGCCGGTAGCCGGTGGTGGGCCGGTCGCCCACGGCGAGGCGTTCGCCGTAGCCGGTCGGGAAGCCCAGCCCCCGGTGCGGGTCGACGAGTTCGGCCAGCGGGACGGTGCGGGTGGTGCCGTACCGCTCGACGAAGCGGTTGCGGTAGTCGCGCATGTGTTCGTGGGTGACCCACGCGTCGGACAGTGCCCACATCGCGCCGGCGTAGCTGCCCGCCTCCTCGGCCACGGTCCGGGGCAGGGTGAGTTCGGCGTCCATCCGCAGATCCACCTGGACCGGCGGATGGGCGGCGTCGGTGTGCGGATCGACCAGGGCCATCAACCGGCGCCAGGGCGCGGTGCCCTCGCCGGGGCGGGCCTTCTCGTACTCGCGTACGGCGGTCCGGGTGGCGCGGAACTCCCGGGCCGCGTCCGGCAGGTCCTCGACGGCGCCGTCGATGCGATCGAGCAGCGCGTCGTCCAGGCGGTGCGGGGTGATCGAGCTGAGCAGGAAGCCGTGCCGCAGCAGTTGCGCCACCGAGGCGTCGAGGCGATCGCGCGGTGCGCCGGGGAAGGCCGCGCCGACCCGGTCGAGCAGGGTCTCGTACGGGACGGGGTGGGTCGCGATCGTCCGCAGGTGCGCGACCAGGGGGCTGTGTCGTACCGAGATCTCGCGTTCGGGTCCGGCCAGCATCAGGCGGTCGCCGCGCACCCGGCACAGGTCGTTGAGCATGACGTCGACGCGGCGTCGGACCTCGGGGGCGGCGAGCCAGTCCCGCACCCGCTCGTCGAGTCGACCGGCGTCCAGGCGGACCGCCTTGCTGCCGGGGCCGTGCACGCGCACGTGGGCGGACGCGCCCAGGCGGGCCGCGGTCACGCCCGCGAACAGGCCGAACGGGGTGGGTCGACCGGCCATCCGCAGCGCGTACCGGGTCACCGACAGGGCGGTGCCCGCAAGCCGCTTCGGGCCGGGGTCGATGCCCTCGTCGATCCGGTCCAGGGCGGCGGACAGACTGCCGCTGGCGACCCTGACGGCCTCGCGCAGCAGCGGGTCGGCGGTGATCCGCCGCAGTCCCGCGAGGGTGTGCGCGTCGGCCGTGTCCCGGACCGGCTCGACGCGGTCCGGACCCGGGCCGGTCTCCGCGCGCGGCACACTCGCCATGCGCACGAAGACGAGGCCGGCCGGTTCGTATTCGCTCTCCGGCGCGTCGTGTCGTCCCTCGTTCGGACCGTCGTCGCGCCCAGGATTCCGCTCGGAGTGTCGCACCGTGTTCCGCACCGACCCCATGCCCGTGTGACCGGCTCTCGCCGGAGGTTGACACCCGGGGGCGGGCAGACCCGCCCGCCCCCGGAACTATCAGGTCAGGCGCAGCAGATCGGACAGCGCGACTGCACACCGTACGTGCTCGGCGACGTCCAGCCACCGCCGGCCGAGCCGAAGGCGGACGCCTCGAGCTCGCCGTCCGCGATGCGGACGTCGAGGTCCAGGTCGGCGAAGTCGCGCGTCTCGGTGGTTTCTTCGAGCAGAATCTTGTCGTTCATGACAACTCCCGCGATATCGGTCGCAGTGCTTTGGTGGGCACTGCGATTCGAGGAGATCTGTTTGATCTCGGGGAGGACGCTAAGCGTTGAATAGGCGGCCGAACAAGAACGATTATTGGCCATTCGGACCGGCTGGAAATCTCCCTGTGGAAGCCGCGATCAGGCTCCTACCCTGCAAGGATGTCGGGCGGGCGGAGTCCGTCCGGCTTCTTCACGAGGGGGTCGCCTTCGCCTCGACGAGATCGACCGGTGAATCACCGTTAACCGATTTTGTTGACAGATTCTGCGTCGCGAACATTCCACGCGGCAATTTTTCGGCCCTCGCCGTAGCCTCCCGTTCAATTCGTTCGAATGATCCGCCGGGTCGAATCGGAAATGATCTTCGGGGGCGATTCGGCGCCGTTCGGGCCGCGGGGGTCGGCTCCGGGCCCGCGGCTCGGGCGCTAGGCCAGGGTCACCGTCACCGGGAGTTCCTTGATGCCGTTGACGAAGTTGGAGCGGACCCGGCGGACCTCGCCCGCCAGGCGGATGTCGGCGACACGCGGCAGGAGTTCCTCGAACATGACGCGCATCTCCAGGCGGGCGAGCGCGTTGCCGAGACAGAAGTGCGGGCCGCCCTTGCCGAAGGTGACGTGGTCGACGTGGCGGCGGGTGACGTCGAAGTCGTACGGGTTCTCGAACACCGCCTCGTCCCGGTTGCCCGAGGCGAACCACAGCACCACCTTGTCGCCCGCGCGGATCGACTTGCCGCCCAGTTCGGTGTCGCGTGTCGCGGTGCGGCGGAAGTGGTAGACGGGGGAGGCCCAGCGCAGGAACTCCTCGACCGCGTCCGGCATCAGCGCGAGGTTCTCCCGCAGCAGTTCCAACTGGCCCGGGTTGCGCAGCAGCGCGAGCATCGAGTGCGAGATGGCGTGCCGGGTGGTCTCGTTGCCGGCCACGACCAGCAGCAGGAAATAGTTGTCGAAGTCGTGTCCGGACAGCGGGACACCGTCCGAGGGAGCCTGGTTGACCAGTCGGCTGACCAGGTCGGTGCCCGCGCCGCCGCGCCGCTTGGCGGCCAACTCCCGCCCGTACTCGAAGACTTCCAGGGAGGCGGGGCTGCGGAAGGGCAGTTCGCGGTAGCGCTCGCTCTCGCTGCTCTCCAGGAGCACGTCCGCGTAGTCCGGGTCGGTGTTGCCGATGATCCGGTTGCCCCAGTCGATCAGCTTGCCGGTGTCCTCGCCGGGCACGTCCAGCATCTTGGCCAGCACGTTGATCGGGAAGTCGGCGCTGACCTCGTGCACGAAGTCGAAGGTGCCCTTGGCCAGCGCGGTGTCCAGCGTGCGGGCGGTGAGCCCGCGCAGGAACGTGCCGTAGTCGGCGATCGCGCGCGGGGTGAACTGCTTCCGGAGCAGCTTGCGCAGCGCGGTGTGGCGTAGCCCGTCGGTCTCCAGCAGCGAGCGGCGGATGGCGATCTGCGAGTCGTCGACCTCCTCGAGGTTGGTGAACCGCGTGGAGGTGAAGGTGTCCGGGTCGCGGTCGACGGCGACGATGTCCGCGTGCCGGGTCAACGCCCAGAACCCGCTGTTGGGGGCCGGTTCGGGTTGCCAGTGCACGGGGTCCTCGCGGCGCAGCGTGTGGAACATCCGCCACGGGGTTTCGCCGTCCAGGAAACGGTCGTTGTCGGCGAGGTCGATCTCGTCGAGGGGCATCGGCTCGGGGACCGCGGCGGCGGTGGTGGGGGTGCTCACGAAGACTCCTCGCGGGGGGATCGGCGGGGGTGCGGGCGCGATCGGCGGTCCGCGCGGCGGCGCGGGGGCAGCGAGGCGGCGCGGTGCGCGGGGTGCGCCGGTGCGCCGGCGCGGACGGGCTCAGAGGTGGTAGGCGTACTCGGCGAACTCCCAGTCGGTGACGTGCCGGCGAAAACGGGTGTCCTCGTCGCGCTTGTAGGTCAGGAACGCGTCGGCGAAGTCCGCGCCCAGCAGCGCGGTGAGCGCGGTGTCGGCCTCGAACGCGTCCAGCGCCTCGGTCAGCGTCGCGGGCAGGAGCGGCGCCTTGGCGCTGTCGTAGCCGTAGCCCCGCAACGGCGGCGGCGGAGTCGTCTTCTCGCGCAGGCCCAGGTGCACGGCGGCGAGCAGACCGGCGACGGCCAGGTACGGATTGGCGCTCGCGTCGCCGAGCCGGACTTCCAGGCGGGTGCCGGTGCCGCGCTCGGGCGGTATCCGCACCATCGCGCTGCGGTTGTCCAGGCCCCAGTCGATCAGCCACGGCGCGAGTGTGTCCGGGCCGAAGCGCTTGTAGGAGTTGACCGTCGGGTTCAGCAGCGCGGCGAGCGCGGGGGCATGCGCCAGGACGCCGCCGATCGCGTGGTGCGCGGCGGAGGACAGGCCGTGCGGGCCGGTCGGGTCGTCGAAGGCGTTGGCGTCGTCCGGGTCCAGGCAACTCAGGTGCAGATGGAAGCCGGAGCCGCCCTCGTCGTTGAAGGGCTTGGCCATGAAGGTGGCCAACCGGCCCTCGCGGCGCGCGAGTTCCTTGATCGAGGACTTGAAGCGGAAGGCCCGGTCGGCGGCGTCGAGCGCGGGCGAGTGGTCCAGGTTGATCTCGAACTGGCCGGAGCAGTACTCGTGGTTGCCGGTGGTGGCGCCAATGCCCAGCGCGCCCAGGCTGCGCAGCGTGCGCAGCAGGTGTCCGTCCGGATCTCCGCGCCGGCCGGCCACGTACACGTTGCCCGGGGCGTCGCCGTAGCGCCGCCAACCGCCCGGGCGGTCCGGGTCCGGCTCGCACAGGAAGTACTCCAATTCCGGTCCGACCACCGGTCGCAGGCCCACCTCGTCGGCCATCCGGGTCAGCACGTCGCGCAGCAGCGAGCGCGGCGCCTCGGCGGCGAGCCGACCGGTCGCCGGGTCCGTCGTCTCACCCAGGCACCACGCGACTCCGGGCTCCCACGGGATCGCGACCAGCGTGTCCAGGTCCGGGAACACGCAGATGTCCGGTAGGCCCGCGTCGATGCCGCCGGCCACCGGGACGGTCTGGCCTCGCGGGGTGGTGTGGAAGACCGCCCGACAGAAGGCGAGGCCGTGCGCGCACACCGAGGGCAGGTGGTCCACCAGCACGTCGCGCCCGCGATCGGTGCCGATCAGGTCCGGGTAGGCGATCCGGACCACGTCGATGCCCCGCGCCTTCAGGTCGGCGACGACGTCGTGGGCCCGGTCCACTGCTGATGGATTCACCGGTTTCTCCTCGCACGGGACGGGCGGCGGCAGGACGGCCGATTCGTTTGAGCCCAAACCATATGGAGGTCGCCGGTGTCGCACAAGGGGTTGGGGCAAGCCTTTGCGCGTGTGGCGACGGGAGGTGGGCGGGTGTCGGCGGGTGGTCGCGCGCGCGTGACAACGAGCGACCGGAGGCATATCGTACGGACCCAAACGATCAATCGGCTCCGAACCCGTTCCGGGCCGCGCCGTGCTTCGAGGGAGTCGCCATGACCGGTGTACACGGTTTCTTCCACCCCAAGACCGGCACGGGCCGGTCCTCGATGATCCCGGCACCGCCGTGGCGGTACTCGGGCGACCTGCTCACCATCGAGTACCGCACCGACCCCGCGCGGGTCGCCGAACTGCTGCCGCCGCAACTGTCGCTCGCCGACGAGGACCCGGGCGCGGTGGCGCTGATCTGGGCCGACTGGCAGTCCTGCTCGACCGCGGGCGCGGAACTGCTCGACCCGGTGCGCGGGCAGTACAAGGAGTGCTTCGCGGTGGTGCGCTGTCGGTACGCGGGGGTGACCTACTCGCGCTGCGTGTACATCTGGGTCGACAAGGACTTCGCCATCGCGCGCGGCCTGCACCAGGGTTATCCGAAGAAGCTCGGTTCGATCCACCAGACCCGGCCGCATCCGTACGGCCCGGCGCCGCGGATCGAGGCGGGCGCGATGTTCGGCGCCACGCTCGCCGCCGCCGACCGGCGGCTGGCCGAGGCCGTGGTGACGTTGCGCGAACCGTCGCCGACCAGCG
Organism: Embleya sp. NPDC127516; assembly: GCF_044765325.1. Lineage (NCBI taxonomy): Bacteria > Bacillati > Actinomycetota > Actinomycetes > Kitasatosporales > Streptomycetaceae > Embleya > Embleya sp. NPDC127516. The sequence continues at coordinate 140,363 of NZ_JBIWJT010000007.1, forward strand.
GCTTCGTCAACGGGCACCCGATGGCGCACCACCGCTGGTTGCCCTCGATCGAACCGGGCAAGGGCCTGGCCCTGGACGAACTCGTGGCCACCGGTGCCGAGTCCGCCGAGGGCGGTGGGGCCTGGGCGGGCGACGCGGAATTGACCCTGTTCGAGGCGCCCACCGAGGAACTGGCCCGACTGGAGGTGCGCGAGGTGATCGGCGCGTACTACCGCCAGGTCGGCGTGGTCTGGAACGGCGGCACGCTCCTGGCGAGTGGCGGCTCGGGCGCCGCGTAGGGCGCGGTACACGCACGAGGGCCCGAGCACCGGATCGCGGTGCTCGGGCCCTCGTGCGCGCGTGTTCGGCTCCGGCCGCGGGCGGGTGTGGTCGCGGTCAGTTCCGGCCGCGTCCGATGCCCGCGTACACGCCCGGCTTGGCCGCGCGCAGGTACAGCGCGAACAGCGCGCCGACCACGCCCGCGCCGAGCACCAGCGCGGGCAACACCCAGCGCAGCGCCGAGCCGGAGTCCACGCCCAGCAGTACGCCGAAGTTGTCCAGCGCGGCGACGAACACCGCCGCGAGCAGCAGCGCGGATCCGGCCGGCGCGATCAGCCGACTCCACGCGCTCTCGCCGTCGGCGCCGTTGCGCACGAAGAACGCGACCACCGCGAGCGAGGTCAGCACCAGCAACAGCAGTACGCCCAGCGCGCCCAGGTTGGTGAACCAGTTGAACAGCGTCGCCATCGGGTCGCGATCGAGCGCGGCGAACAGGATCACCACGGCGGCGGCGAGCGCGGTCTGGGTGGCGGAGCCCAGGTGCGGCGAGTCGGTGCGCGGGTGGGTGCGGCCCAGCGCGGTGGGCAGCACTCCCTCGCGGCCCAGCGCGAAGAAGTAGCGCGCGACCGCGTTGTGGAAGGACAGCAGCGCCGCGAACAGGCTGGTGATCAGGAACACCTGGGCCAGGTCCGCGAAGCCCGAGCCGATCTGGTCGCCGCCCAGGACGAAGATCAGGTTCGGCCCGTGTTCGGTCGCCGCGTCGACCGCCTTGTCGGTGCCGGCGCCGCTCATCAGGGCCCACGCGGTGATCGCGTACAACACGCCGATCACGCCGACCGACACGTACGTCGCGCGGGCCACGGTGCGCTTGGGGTCCACGCACTCCTCGCCGTAGATCGCGGCGGACTCGAAGCCGGTGAAGGACGCCATCACGAAACAGAACGCCGCGCCCATCGAGCCCGAGGTCAGCGCCTCCCAGGAGAACGGGTGCAGCGAGATGCCGTCCGGCGCCTGGGTGAACGCGCCGATGTCGAAGACGAGCACGGTCACCGTCTCGGCGATCAGCAGCGCGGCCAGCACCCGGGCGTTGAGGTCGATCCGCAGGTAGCCCAGCGCCCCCACGACCACGATGCCGACCAGGACCACCACCCACCACTGCACGTGCCACCCGAGCTTGGCGTCCAGGAAGTCGGCGGTGGTGAAGCCGAACAGGCCGTAGATGCCGATCTGCATCGCGTTGTAGGAGATCAACGCCACGAACGCGGCGCCCAGTCCGGCCGCCCGGCCCAGGCCCTGGGCGACGTACGCGTAGAACGCGCCCGCGCCGGTGATCCGCCGGCTCATCGCGGCGTAGCCGACGCTGAAGATCGCGAGCAGGGCGGCCAGTACGAGGTAGACCGCGGGGATTCCCGAGGTGCCGGTGACCGCGAGGCTCTGCGGGATGCCGCCGGCGGCGACGGTGAGTGGGGCGGAGGCCGCCACCACGAAGAAGACGATGTGCGCGACACCGAGCGAGCCGCGTGCGGGGGCGGCCTCGGAGTCGATGGTGCTGGTCGTCGACGCTTGTCTGGATGCCATGCCCGGCGCCTCCGAGGGGCGGGAACCCATTCGTTTGGGCCCGTACGATCTGCGAGTGCCGCTGATCGTACGGATGCAAACAGGTCCCCACAAGGGCTAGATTTCGGGGTGTGCAAGGCGTAACGGGGACCCTCGGACGCGAACGACGAAGAAGGCGGAGCACGTGGTCGGCAAGCGGTCCATCACCGAAACGGAGAAGGCCGTCCAGGCGCGCCTGGGCGACATCCCGCTGCGGCGCGAGCAGATGGCCGCGGTGTCGAACATCTATCGCGCGGCCGCCGCGGTGCGCCAACACCTGGAGAACTCGGTGCTGCGCGACGCGGAGTTGACCTGGACCGCGTTCACCGTGCTGTGGGAGGTGTGGATCTGGGGCGAGAGCGAGACCCGACACGTCGCCGAGGAGGCGGGCATCTCCAAGGGCACGCTCACCGGCGTCGCCCGCACGCTGGAGACCCGCGGCCTGCTCACCCGTGCCGCGCACGCCACCGACGGGCGGCTCGTCCTGCTCTCGCTGACCCCCGCCGGCGAGGACCTGATGGCCAGGGTCTTCCCGGCGTTCAACGCCGAGGAGGCCTTCGTCACCGACGACCTCGGCGCCGACGAATGCCTGACGCTCGCCGACTCGCTGCGCCGCATCGTGGCCCGCCTGGAGGCCAAGGGCGAGGAACGCCGCCAGGATCTGCTGGCCGGCAACACCCCCAAACCCCGACGCGGCGGGCGGCGGGCGAAGGGCTGAACCTCGGTCACGGGCCCGCCCCCCGACCAGGGCGGACCCGTGTTCGGGTGAGGTCGTCGGGGGCACGGCCTGTCCTTTGTCGCTCCATTTCGGCCACGCGGTGACCGGTTCGAGACGGCTAAGCCGCGTGCGGGCTCTTTTGGGCGGCGTAGCGGTGGGCCGATTCGGCGAGCGTGTCGAAGAGGGATTGTTGGGGTGGGCTGGTGGGGGCGGTGTCCTCGGGGTGCCATTGGACGGCTACGAACCAACCGGTGGGGGCGAGGGGTTCGAGGGCCTCGACCGTGCCGTCGGGCGAGGTGCCGGTGATGCGGAGGCCGGGGGCGAGGCGGTTCACGGCCTGGTGGTGGTAGCAGGAGGCGTCGAGTTCGGTGGCGCCGGCGGCGCGGGCGGTGGCCGAGTCGGGGGTGAGGGTCACCGGGTGGATCACGTGGCGGTGGTGGACGGGCATGTCCTGGGTGAGGGTGCCGCCCAGGGCCACGTTGACCACCTGGAGGCCGCGGCACACGGCCAGGGTGGGCAGGCCGACGGCGAGGGCGTACCGGGCGGCGGCGAGGTCGAAGGCGTCCTGGGCGGCGTCGACGTCGTACACCTCGCCGTGCACGGTGTCCGCGCCGTAGCTGCTCGGCGCCAGGTCGCCGCCGCCGGGCAGCAGCAGGCCGTCCGCGCGGGACAGCCTGGACGCGGCCTCCTCCGGTTCGGCCGGGTGCATCATGAACGGCTCGCCGCCCGCCGCGTACACCGCCTCGGCCAGCGCCCGGGCGGTCACCTCGGCAGCGTGGCGAAGCGCGGACGTGGTGGCCGCGAACCTGCACGGCAGCGCGATCAACGGACGCAGCACAGCGGTCTCCGCAGCTCTCGGGGACGGTGTGGACAGTGGGGGCGGTGTCGACGGCGGGGACCTCGGGCGCTTCGGGGACGTCGAGGGCGGCCGGTCACAGTGCGATCCAGGTGGTCTTCAGGTCGGTGTACTTCTCCAGCGCGTGCAGCGACTTGTCCCGTCCGTGGCCGGACTGTTTGACCCCGCCGAAGGGCACGTTCAGGCCGCCCTCCTCGTAGCAGTTGACCCATACAGTGCCCGCCCGCACCGCGCGCGAGATCCGGTGCGCGGCGGACAGGTTCGTGGTCCACACGCCCGCCGCGAGGCCGTACTCGCTCGCGTTGGCGAGCCGGATCGCCTCGTCCTCGGTGTCGAAGGTCAGCACCGCGAGCACCGGCCCGAACACCTCCTCGCGGGCGAGCGCCATGTCCGGGGCGACCCGGTCGAACACGGTCGGCTCCAGGTAGTGGCCGGCCCGCTCCAACCGCGCCCCACCGGTGCGCAGCCGGGCGCCGGCCGCGTGCGCGCGGGTGATGTGGTCGCGGACCCGGACCAGGTGCTCCGCGCTCACCAGCGCGCCCATCGTGGTGGCCGGGTCGAGCGGGTCGCCGACGCGCAGGGCCCGAGCCCGTTCGACCACCGCGTCCGTCACCCGGTCCGCGATCGAGGAGTGCACGAGCAGGCGGGACGGCGCGGTGCACATCTCGCCCTGGTTGAAGAAGACGCCCCACGCCGCGCTCGCCGCCGCGGCGAGCGGGTCGGCGTCGGGCAGCACGATGTTCGGGGACTTGCCGCCCAGTTCGAGCCAGACCCGTTTGAGGTTGGAGTCGGCCGCGTAGCGCAGGAAGTGTCGGCCGACCGCGGTCGAGCCGGTGAACGCGAGCACGTCGACGTCCGGGTGCAGGCCGAGCGCGCGGCCGGCGGTGGGGCCCTCGCCCGCGACCACGTTGAAGACGCCCGGCGGCAGGCCGGCCTCGGCGGCGAGCCGGCCCAGTCGCAGCGCGGACAGCGGTGATTGCTCGGCGGGCTTGAGCACGACCGTGCAGCCGGCCGCGAGCGCCGGGGCGACCTTCCAGGCGGCCATGGTGAGCGGGAAGTTCCACGGGACGACGGCCGCGACCACGCCGACCGGCTCCCGGGTGACCAGCGCGAGCGCGTCCGAGGCGGTCTGCGGCGCCTCGTCGACCAGTTTGTCGGCGATCTCGCCGTACCAGCGGAAGCAGGCCGCCACCGCGCGCAGTTCGATGGTGTACGCCTCGGTGACCGGCTTGCCCATCTCCAGCGCGATGGTCAGCGCGAGTTCCTCGCGGTGCGCCTCGACGGAGTCCGCGAACCGGATCAGCGCGCGGCCGCGTTCGGCGGGCGCGAGTCGGGGCCAGGCCCCGGTGTCGAAGGCGCGGCGGGCGGCGGCCGCGGCCAGGTCCACCTCGCGCTGCCCGGCCCGGGCCACGTCGGCGAGCGGTGATCCGTCGCGTGGCGCGACCACGGGGAACGTGTCGCCGTCGCCGGCGTGGTCGGCGCCGTCGATGTGATGGACGGTCATCGGGCGCAGCCGCGCCGCCCGTTCGAGCCAGTCCTGGTGGGAGAGCCGCAACATGCTGCCCGCTTTCGCCGACGGGATTGTTTGGGGGCAAACGATACAACGGAACCCGGGTACGGGGAACGCGAGGCGGGCTCCGCGAGGCCCGAGTGCGGGAGCGCGGAGCCGGCTCTGCGGACTCGGGCCTCGGGGGCGCGGGGTGGGTCCGGGCGCGCCCCTTGACCGCCCCGATCGCGAATGGCTAGATTGTTTGGGGTCAAACGACTTGGAGGGTTTTCCACATGACCGAGGTCACCGTTGCGGGCGTCCGCGTCGACACCCGGCACTGGATCGGTGGCGAGCGCGTCGGGTCTTCGGACACCTTCACCGACGTCTCGCCCATCGACGGCACCGTCATCGGCGAGATCGCCCGGGCCGGCCGCGCCGAGGCGGACGCCGCCGTCGCCGCCGCCCGCGCCGCGTTCCCGGCCTGGGCCGCGACCACGCCCGCCGAGCGCGCCCGCCTCCTGCACGCCATCGCCGACGGGGTCGAGGCCCGGCTCGCCGAGCTGGCGATCGTGGAGACCACCGACAACGGCGCGCTGCTGCGCTCACACCTGCGCGGGGTGATGCCGCGCGTCGCGCACAACTTCCGCTTCTTCGCGGACTGGCTCAGCGGGCAGTTGCGCCACGACGACTTCGACACCCGGGGCCACGACAACCACGTCTCGTGGGACGCCGCCGGGCCGTGCGTACTGATCACGCCGTGGAACGCGCCACTGATGCTGGCCACCTGGAAGATCGCCCCGGCGCTCGCGGCGGGCAACACGGTCGTGCTCAAGGCCGCCGAGTGGACACCGCTGACCGCGTCGCTGCTCGCCGACATCACCGCCGAGGCGGGCCTGCCGGCAGGGGTGTTCAACGTGGTCCAGGGCTACGGCGAGGAAGTCGGTGCCGCGCTGACCGCCCACCCGGACGTGCGCCGGATCAGTTTCACCGGTTCGGTGCCCACCGCCCGCCACATCGGTGCCGCGGCCGCCGCCAATCTGACTCCGGTCGGTCTCGAACTGGGCGGCAAGTCACCGCTGTTGGTCTTCGCCGATGCCGACCTCGAGCTGGCCGTCGAACTCGCGGTCGAGCAGTACGACAACGCCGGCCAGGTCTGCCTGGCCGCCACCCGGCTGCTCGTGGACGCCTCGGTCGCCGCCGAGTTCACCACCCGCTTCCTGGCCAGGGCGCGCACCCTGGTCCAGGGCGACCCGCGCGACCCGGCCACCGACGTCGGCCCCAACATCCACGCCGAACACGTGGACCGGGTGGACGGCTTCGTCCGCCGCGCACTCGACGCCGGCGCCAAGGCCCTGCTCGGCGGCGGACGCAACACCGAACTCGGCGGCCTGTACTACCGCCCCACCCTGCTCACCGACGTCGCCCAGGACGGCGAGATCGTCCAGGAGGAGGTCTTCGGCCCGGTACTGACCCTGCAGACCTTCACCACCGAGGCCGAGGCGATCAGGCTCGCCAACGACACCCGATTCGGGCTCGCGGCGACGCTGGTGACCGGAGATCGCGAGCGCGCGAAGCGGGTCGGCGCGGAACTCGTCGCCGGGACGTTGTGGGTCAACTGCTTCTTCGTCCGCGACCTGCGCGCCCCGTTCGGCGGCTCCCGGCAATCCGGCGTCGGCCGCGAGGGCGGCACCTGGAGCTTCGACTTCTACTGCGACGTCAAGAACACCGTCACCGCGCCGAACGGGTGGCACTGACCATGGGCGAGATCGTCGGTGCGGGCATCCTGGCCCACTCGCCCACCATCATGCTGCCGCGCGAGGTCCGCCACGAGCTCAACGAGGGCAGGGAGATCAGCCTGGTCCCGGCCCTGGCCGAGCTGCGTGCCGAGGTGTTCGAGCGGCTCGACTACGACACGGTCGTGGTCTTCGACTCGCACTGGGCAACCACCGTCGAGTACGTGATCGCCGCGCAACCGCACCGCAGCGGGCTGTACACCTCCGAGGAACTGCCGCGCGGCATGCGGCAGATCCCCTACGACTTCCCCGGCGATCCGGAACTGGCGCACGCCACCGCCGGCTTCGCCGACCGACACGGCACCTGGATCACCCCGATCGAGGACCCGTACCTGCCGATCCACTACGCCACCGTCAACCTGTGGCACCACCTCGGCGTGCCCGGCAAACGCTGGATGGGCATCGGCTGTTGCCAGACCGCGGACGTCGAGGACAACCTGCGGTTGGGGCGCGCGCTCGCCGACGGCATCGCGGCCACCGACCGCAAGGTGTTGCTGGTGGCCTCCGGCGCCTTCTCGCACACCTTCTGGAACCTGCGCGAACTGCGCGCGCACGAGGCGTCCGACCCGATCCACGTGCGCACACCGCAGGCCCGCGCCGCCGACGAACAGCGGATCGCCTGGATGGAACACGGCGACCACGCGAGCGTGCTCGCCGGCATGCCGGACTTCCTGCGGTACAAGCCCGAGGCCCGCTTCGGGCACTACCTGATGATGCTCGGCGCGCTCGGCGAGGAACGCTGCACCGCGCCCGGCCGGCTGGTCGGCGACTACGAGAACGCCACCGGCACCGGCCAGGCCCACGTCTGGTTCGACCGACCCCTCGACGGCTGGACCGCCTCCGCCGGTCCCACCCCCACATGCCAAGGACACACCACATGAGCCGCACCACCGAGTACCGCCGCATCCTGCTCGACGGCGCGATCGTCGAAGTCGTCCGCGAGGGCGCTGAGTTGGTCGCCGCGGACGGCAGACGGACCAAGACCGCCGACGCCCGGCACCTGCCGCCGGTCGAGCCCGGCAAGATCATCGCCGTACACCTCAACCACCGCAGCCGGGTGGCCGAATTCGGCACCTCGCTGCCGTCCGCGCCGACCTACTTCCACAAGCCCACGTCGTCGCTGAACGCCCACGGCGGCGCGATCGTGCGCCCGGACGGCTGCAAGTACCTCAACTACGAAGGCGAGATCGCCATCGTGATCGGCCGCACCTGCCGCAACATCGCGCCCGCCGACGCGGGCGCCTTCATCCGCGGCTACACGGTGGCCAACGACTACGGCCTGCACGACTTCCGGGACACCGACGCGGGTTCGATGTTGCGGGTCAAGGGCTCGGACACGCTGTGCCCGTTGGGCCCGGGCCTGGTCGAGGGCTGGGACTTCCGCGGCAAGGCGTTGCGCACCTACGTCAACGGCGAGGTGGTGCAGGAGGGTTCGACCGACGAGATGGAGTGGGACATGCACTACCTCGTCGCCGACATCGCCCGCACGATCACGCTCAGCCCCGGCGACGTGCTGCTGTCGGGTACGCCGGCCGGCTCGCGTCCGGTGCAACCGGGGGACGTCGTCGAGGTCGAGGCGGAAGGACTGGGCCGCCTCACCAACCACATCGTCGCCGGTCCGACCCCGATCCGTACCGACTGCGGCGCCCAGCCCACCGAGTCCGAAGAGGTGCTCTCCACCGCGCTGGGCGGCGACTGGGAGTTCCGTGGCATCCGGGCGCCTCGGCGCTGACCGCGATCGTGCCCGGGCATCTCCCGCGACCCGCCCGCGCACCGTTCCGCATCCCGCCATCCACCTCCACACCGAATGCAGGGAAGGGATTACACCGTGAAGGTCGTCGTCGACATGGACCGCTGTCAGGACCACGGGCAGTGCGTGTTCTCCGCGCCCGAGGTATTCCGGATCAACGCCGCCGGGCGACTGGAGTTCGTCGGCGAACCGGACGAGGCGCTGCGCGACGCGGTCGAAGAGGCCGCCGACGTGTGCCCGCTCCAGGCCATCACGATCGAGGACTGAACCGTGACCGCTGCCCGAGTCGTCGTGGTGGGCGCCTCCATGGGCGGTCTGCGGGCCGCCGAACAACTGCGCGCGGCCGGCTGGACCGGCGGGATCACCGTCGTCGGCGACGAGCCGCACATGCCGTACAACCGGCCGCCGCTGTCCAAGGACGCGCTCGCGGGCGGGGTCTCGCACGCCTCGCTCGCCTTTCGCCTGCGGGCGAGTTGCGCCGACGTGGACTGGCGGCTCGGCCGGGCCGCCGTCGCGGCCGACCTGACCACCCGGCGGATTCGGCTCGCGGACGGCGAGTGGTTGTCGTACGCGGGCCTCGTGGTGGCCACCGGCCTGCGTCCACGCCGGTTGACCTGTCCGGGGCCCCGGGACGGACGGCACGTCGTGCGCACGCTCGACGACGCGCGACACCTGCGCGCGGCACTCGGCCCGGGCCGCCGGGTGGTGGTCGTGGGCGCGGGCTTCATCGGCTGCGAGGTGGCCGCGACCGCGCGCTCGCTCGGCGCCGAGGTGACGGTGGTGGGCCCCGAGGCGGAGCCGATGTACCGCCCGCTCGGCGTCGAGTTGGGCGCGGCGCTGCGCAGGCGGCATCTCGCCCGCGGCGTGCGGTTCGAACTCGGCCGCACCGTACGCGAGTCGACCGGGGATCGGTACGTCGCCGGCGTGCTGCTGGACGACGGCCGGGAACTGCCCGCCGACGTCGTGGTCGAGGCCGTCGGCTCGATCCCGAACACCGAATGGCTGGCCGGAAACGGCCTCGATCTCGGCGACGGGGTGCGCTGCGACGCGCTCCTGCGCGTCGAGTCCCGCCCCGACGTGGTCGCCGTGGGCGATGTGGCCCGGTTCGTCAATCCGCGCTACGACGACGTACCGCGCCGGATCGAGCACTGGAGCATGCCCACCGACAGCGCCAAACGTGCGGCCCGCACGCTCGCCGCCCACCTGGCCCGCACGGACTGCGACCCGACGCCGTTCGCGCCGTTGCCGACGTTCTGGTCGGACCAGTACGACGAGCGCCTCCAGTCGTACGGCGCCCCGGGCCTGGCGGGCACGGACGTGCGCCTGCTGGAGGGCGATTGGGACGGGGATTGCGCGGTCGGCTATCACCGGGACGACGCGCTGGTCGGGGTGGTGGCGCTGGGCGGCAAGGCGGTCGCGCTGGCGACGAAGTACCGCCGGGAGCTGGTCGGTTGACCTACGCCCGGCGGCGCCGCACCCCATGCCGACCACGCGGCATCAAGCACCGGCGTCGGTCACCCGGCAGCAAGCGCCGGCATCAAGTACCGGCGCCGAGCGCCGACTTCAAACGCCGACTTCAAACGCCGACTTCAGGCACCGGCGTCGGTCAACGGCTCGACGTCGGCGACCGGTTCGGCCGGCGCGACGGCCTTCGCGATCGGGTCCTTCTCACCCAGGTCGGTCCAGCGGATCCGCGTGGCGCACACCGAGACCAGCAGCGCCGAGGCGGCCACCGCGCCCATGCCCCACACCAGGCTGCTGCCGCTCGCGATGAAGCCGATCAGCGCCGGTCCGGCCAACAGGCCGGTGGTGCCCATCGCGGCGACCAGAGCCAGCGCGTCCGAGCCCGCCCGGGCCGCCGCGACGTACACGCACGGGGTCACCGCCGCGATGCCCAGGCCGACGCAGGCGAAGCCGATCAGCGCCGGCACCACGCCACCGACCAGCAGTGCGACCGCCAGCCCCACCCCGGCCAGCGCGCTGCCGACCCGGACGATCCGGCCGTCGCCCCACCGGCTGCGCCAGCCGTCGGCGAATACGCGGGCCAGCACCATCATCACCGAGACCACCGCGATGCCCAGCGGCGCCACCTCCGAGGCCGCGTGCGCGACGTCCTTCATGTAGAGCGCGGACCAGTCGTTCATCGCCCCCTCGGTCACCGTGCCGAACGCCATCGCGCAGCCCATCCAGATGGTGATCCGCGACGGCAGGGTCAACCCGCGCCCGCTCCGCTCCGGCGACTCCTGTGGCTCGGCGGACTTCTCCGCGGGTCGATCCTCGGTCAACAGGCCCGACCGGGCGAAGCCCAGGAGCAGCGACAGCAGCACGCAGGCCACCGCGAAGTGCGCGGTCAGGTTCGATGTCACCGCGTTCATCCCGGACGCCAGCAGCGCGGCGCACAACGAGCCGGCGCTGAACGTCGCGTGCAGTTGGGACATCGCGGTGCGCTGATGGGCGACTTCGAGCGCGGCGCCCTGTGCGTTCATGGCGACGTTGAGGCACCCGACGGCCACCCCGTCGCAGCAGATGATCACCAGGGCCACCGGATAGTTCGGTGCCGCGGCCAACGCGAGCAGGAGCAGGCCGAGCACCGAAGCGGACAACAGCGCGAGGAGTCGCGAGCCCAGGCGCTTGGTCAGGATCGCCACGAGCGGGAACGAGGCCGCCGCGCCCGCTCCGCACGCCATCAGCAGCAGGCCGACCTCGGCCTCGCTCAGGTCGAGCCCGGTCTTGAGCGCGGGCAGCCGCGAGGCCCAGGTGGCGTACTGGAGCCCGAGGAAGCAGAACAGGGCCGCGATCGCCACCTGGGCCCGGCGGAAGTCGTCGCGAACGCGAAACATGGGTATGCGCCTACTTCGTTGTGTGGGGACGATCCGCGGCGCGGACCATCGACGGGTGTTGCCTTCTCGATGCGGGGCCCGGGTGCACCGCCGTGGACATGTACACCGCGTGCGCGCCGTAACTCGCGGAAAGCGGGACGTCGGGAAGGGCGGCGAAGCCGTTCGCCGCCCAGAACGCCTCGCTGCCGCGGACCGCGATCAGGGAGAGGCGTTCGTACCTCTTGGTCCGCGCCGTCGTCATCAGCCGGTCCAGCAGATCGCGCGCGAAGCCGTTGCCGCGATGACGCTCGGCGACGACGAGATCGTGCAGGTGCAGGTTGCGCGAGTGGAAGACCACGTCCTCCGCGCGGGACAGGTCCGGATACCGGAACATCGGGTACGGCAGGGCCAGCACGTAGCCCGCCGGTCGTCCTTCGACGTCCAGCACGAAGCACGTGGCCGGCGACGAGCGGGCGCGCGACTCCAGCGCGTGCCGCTCCTCGGACAGCGCGCCGTCGGCATACGTGGCGGCCTCCAGCGCGACGATGTGGTCCCAGTCGTCCTCGGTGATGTGTCGGATGCGTGCGCGTGGGCCCGTCACCGCAGACCTTCCAGGACCAGATCGGCGCGCCGGGGCGGATTCCGGCGCCGAACGTTGTCGCGATCGTCGGAGTCGCCGTCGGTCCACGTGTAGGGAAGCGGACCGAAACCGTTGAACCCCAGGGTGGTGTAACTGGTGACGTACGCGCCGCAGGAGACGATCCAGACCGGATCCCCCGAGGCGACCGACTCGGGCACCCGGGTGAGGTTGTCCCGGTGCGGGTAGGCGTCGTCGCTGTCGCAGGTGGGGCCCGCGACGACGGCCGGCACGAACTCCGCGTCGTCGTGCGTGGGAAAGACCAGTCGATACTGCAACTCGTCCATCTCGTAGAGGCCGTTGAACTTCCCGCAGCTCAGGTACAGCCAGTACTGGCGCTGTCCGTCGAGTTGTTCGCGCGCGGACAGCCGGGAGACCCGGGCCCGGATCGCGCCGTTGTCGGCGACGAAGTAGCGTCCGGGCTCCATCAGGAAGTCCAGCGGGGTCGCGGACACCTCGCGCAGGCGCGCGATGCCCTCGCGGATGACCGAGAACATCTTGTCCATCGGGGGGTGCAACGGCCGGCCGTGCCGGTCGAGGTAGCCCAGGGCCGGCAACCCGCCGCCGAGATTGACGTGGTCCGGGAATATCCCGCGCCGATTCAGGTTCGCGAGCACGACCGCGATCCGGTCGCAGGCGTCTCGCCAGGGCTCGGTGGTCATCTGTTGGGAACCGACGTGCACCGACAGGCCGGAGGGGATCAGGCCCAGCGCGTGGGCCTCCTCCATGACGAGCACCGCGTCGGCAGCGGAGCAGCCGAACTTGCGGCTGAGACCCCACAGGGCTCCCTCGCCGCTGGTGGCCAGTCGGCAGAAGACCCGGGCGCCGGGCGCGTGGGCGGCGACGGCCCGCACGTCCTCGAGGCTGTCGGTGGCGAAGTCCCGGACACCGAGCCGATATGCGTCGGCGATGTTCCGGTCGGACTTGATGGTGTTGCCGTAGTGGATGCGATCGATGGGTACGCCGGTGGCGATCGCCTGCTCGATCTCCCGCGGGCTTGCCGCGTCGAAGCCGGCGCCCTTGTCGGCCAGACAGGCGAGCACCTCGTCCACGGGGCAGGCCTTCATCGCGAATCGGACGGAGATGTCGGGCAACTCGCGCAGCAGGGAGTCGTATCGCTCTTCGATGCCGGCGAGGTCGAAGACGATTCGGTCGTCGGTGGAGGCCGCCAGGGCGGCGCGCATACGTGCGTTTACGTGCATGATGTCGGTCCGGGTCCCACTATCGGTGCGGTTCGTGGACGCTCGTGGCCTTGCTCGCGTGGATCAGCGCCGCCCATGCCTCGATCAGCAGCGCGAAGTCTTCGATGTCCGCCTGGGCCTCGTCGAGCAGTCGCGGGCCGCGCTCGGCCAGCGTGTCGGCGAACGCGGCGTATCGGCCGCCCAGCCTTCGGTAGGACCGGTCCAGACTGCGCAGCCGTCGCACATTCTCGGCGTGGTCCAACCGGGCGCTTTCGCGGGCGAGTTCGGCGATCGAGTCGGGACGGACGTGTCCCTCGGCGTCGAGGAGCGCGTCGCCCTTCGTCGCCATCCGGGCGTAGATGAAGTTGAAGTGCAGCATCGACAGGAAGAACTTCGTCAACCGGAGCTGGTAGGCGACGAACCCCGAGTCGGTTCGCCGTTCCGGCGTGTAGAAGTTCACGATGTGGCGGTTGTGCAGGACGCCCGGCAGCGCGGCGTCGTGCACCAGGTGCATGAGGAAGTAGTCGCTGCCGATGGTGTCGGTCGCCGGCGGCAGCGGAACCCGCTCGTACACCTGGTGGTGGAAGCCGATGTTGCACATGTCGATCCGCATCGGGTCGACGATGGTCAGCGTCGAGTGATCCCGGACGAACGGGGCGGTGCCGGCTCCGGTGAAGGATTCCGCGACCAGGGTGCGCTTTTGCTGCTCCGACCACTCGGACGGGGCCCACAGGCCGACGATGTCGTGGTAGGCCACGGGGTCGATGCGCTGGATCTCGCCGATGTCGACGGAGAGTTCACCGACGAACGAACCGCCTGCCAGGACCACGGGCTTGTCCGCGTGTGCCGGATCCAGCGCGGTCTCGCTCACGCCGGACGCCGCGTCGCCGGCGCGCTTGCCGAGCGATGTCAGCTCGTGGTGGATGGGGAAGACCGGTTCCCCCTCGTGGGTCTGGTAGGTGCTGTCCGAGTCCCGGCGGTGGATCGACGCGCACCCGAGCGCGGCGGCGATCAGGAAGGCGCGGTTGGTGCAGGCGCCGTACGACACGGTGTTCGGCAACATCAGGTCCAGCAGCAGATCCGGTTTGCCGACGCCGGCGCGGTCGATCACCGCGCACAGGAAGTCGCGCTGCCGGGCCTCGTCGAGATGGTGCACGATCACGTTCGCCGACTCGGGCGACTCCTCGACGACTTGGGCGTGAGCCGCGTACGCCCGGGGGTCGGAAGAATCGAGAATCAGCAGGTGCACCTCGACGTCGAAGTGCTGTGCCGCATAGGCGGCTTCCTCGCCGATCGCGGAAATCGTGGCGGCGCACGCCCGGTTGGTGGGCAGGGTCAGGCAGATTTTGCGCATGCCGGCTCTCCGGTCGCCTGTTCGTTGTCGAGTCCGCTCCAGGACCGCAGTCCCAAAAGCTTCTCGCCGAGGTCGTCGAGGGTGGCGGTGCCGTAGCGCAACGATTCGTGCTTCGTCGCGTCGCCGACCAGTGTCTTGTTCCAGTCGGGTGTGCTCAGGTGCCGCCACGACTCGACCCGGGATCGACGCTGCTCGTGGTGGGACTCCAACGCGGGCATCATGGACAGGTACTGGACCGCTCGCACGCCGTTCACCGAGGTGTTTCGGGCCACGCCGTGGGCGAGCAGACCGTTCCAGATCAGCAGGTCGCCGGCTTCGAGTTCCGGTCGGATCACCGGGAACTCGGTGCGGTCGACGGCGGGTCGGATCGGGTCCCGATCCGCGGGCTGTCCGGCCTTCCACTCGCCGAAACGACGGAACAGCTCCGGAGAGCACTGGAATCCGCCGTGGTCGGGTCGGGTGTCGTCGAGCGCGATGATGCCCTGCACCCGCTGCGGCGGTATCTCCAGGGTGGTGTCCACGTCCCAGTGCAACTCGATGTCGAATCCCTGGTCCGTGGGCGCGATGAGGGCCCGATCGCGGTCCCGGATGTTGGGCGGGTTCAGATTGAGCCGATCCAGCGTCACCCACAACTCCTCGCAGTCCCACACGTCCACGAACGCGTCGTAGACGCGCCGGGTCTGCCTGCTGTCCCAGATGAGCTGGTGGTGGTAGGCCTCGACGAAGCCGTAGATGTGCAGTTCCCGGTCCAGGTCGGAGCGGAACTGCCGATCGTCGCGGTACCAGTCCTGCGGTCGGTCCGGGTCGAGCCCTTGGAAGTCCCACGCGAATTCCAGCAGGCGGGCCGCCGCGGCGGCCGGGATGGCCTCCTTGACCACGACGTATCCACAGGTCTGCCAGAAGTCGAAGTCCTCCTCGGACAACACCCGCAACGGCCTCGACTTCTTCAGATCACGCAGCGGTGTCGGCGCCAGGTACGTCTCACCGTCCGCGCTGTAGTAGGGGATATCCGAGGCTGCTCGATACGGATACGGGTCGGGCGTCGGCATCTGACCACTCCAGGGCTCGAAGTTCTTCCGTGTCTGAGCGAATCGACCGCTCTCGGCGGTGGTTCGGGCAGGGGGCATCGCGGCCCGTGCCGAGTACGACCTCGACGTGGTCGCCCTCGTCGTCCGGGCACGACAACGAGCGCCGAGCAGGCGGACGCGCCGGTCCGAGAACGGTGAGCGCAGCTGAGTCGCTGTCTGTGCAAGGGAGTTCGTCCCGGGCGGGCGCGGCCGAGGGCTGCGATCCCGACCGACGGGCGACTCGCCCCGGTCCGACCGAGGGCAGCACACACCGCAACCTCGGCGGGCCGCTCGTGCCGCGGGGAGTCGCCGGCTGTCGCCGGTCGCGGAACGAGCGTCGAGTGAGGCTGCCCGGGTGCTGTGAGAGCTCATCCGTACAGCGGTGAGGGCCGTCGCCCCGAGACGGTGGCGAACGACGGATCGCGATTCGTGGACCCTTCGGTGATCCCCGAGTCCCCCGACCCGCGGTGGAATCTCGCGAAGGGCTGAACGGGCTTTACGGCAAGCAGACTTGGTAAGAAAGCGCACCACCGCGCCCGGTCGGTCGCGCCGCGGAGGTCGTGGTTCTCCGCGATGACCGAGCCGGGATTCCTACCTCCTTGTACTCGGTGCCGCGCACAGGGCGCGCACACCCACAGCGGACGTACGGTCCCGGCCCGCGCTCGCTCGATCAGCGGGCGGCCATGCCGGAACACACACCTCTCCGATCCCCGCTCCACTAGGTTGGTCTAGACCAACTTTCAGTGTCAACCCCCACGTTGATCCTTTTTGCAACCGTCCGCGGACGCGCGGTGACGGACGCGGCGGGCCCGCGCGACGGGGTACGGTGGGCGTGCCCCGAAGTGTCGATCGGCCTTTCCGAGCAAGGCAGTTCGTAGTCGAACCCGGGATGAACGCGGCGGATTCCGCCGGTGTCGGCGGCTCGAATACCGGGTGTCCGGGGCATCGATCCGGTCCGCCGTGCTCCTCGCGCACGGATTCGCGGGCCGCGCCTATCCATCGGCGCGGCAGCGCGTGGCCGAGAGGCCCCGATGCGGCGGCGAGGCCCCCGCGATCCTCGCGAGGTGCCCTCGGATCCTCCGAAGCGGCAGCAGGAGGCACCGGGCCCGAACCGGCCCCTCGGTGCGCGTCCCGATCAGGGCACCCACCGAGGGCGGCCTTCCGAGGGCTCTCGGCCGGCGGGCCGGCCGCGGCTCAGAGCTTGGCCACGTCCGCCGGGAACGCGTCCGCCGGCGCGTCGGCCCGTTCCCGGCCGCCCGCCTCGATCCGGCGCAACTCCGCGACGTTCAAGCCCAGGTCCCGGGCCAGGGCATCACCGCCGCCGTCCAGCCAGGCGCCCACGGTGTCCGGGGTGACCTCGGGGTGGAACTGCACGCCGAGCGAGCGGCCCAGCACGTACGCCTGCGGTCCCGCCGGCGAGCGGGCCATCTCGCGCCCGTCGGGTGGGACGGTGAAGCGGTCGAAGTGCCAGTGGTACCACGGGCAGGCGGAGATCAGGTTCGCTCGTGCGATGAGACGGCGTGCCATCCGTGCTCGAACCTCGGCGCCGGCTCGGCGGTTCCGCCGAGCGCCGCGGCCGGCGCCTGGGCGCCGAAGCAGATGCCCAGGACGGGTACGTCCGCCCGGACCGCCTCGGCCGGCAGCGCGAGTTCGTCGCCGATCCAGGTGCCGATCGCCTCCGTGTCGTACGCCGACCACGGCGCGCCGAGCGACATGACGACGTCGAAGTCCGTCGGGTGGGGGAAGGCGACGCGCACATCGGGGGAGTGGAAGCGTTGCGCGGGGACGACGGCCACCTCGTACGGCACGAATCCCCGTTCGGCCAGTCGCGCACCGACGTACCCGGCATGCGAGACGTGGTCGTGGCGAATGATCAAGGCGCGCACCGGAACCCGACCTTCCGTCGACACATCACGACAAACCGACCCCACATGATCCGAACAGGACCGAACTCCATCGAACCGAACCCAGTCGTTTCGATGCGTTCGGAGCCCGATCCCCTTCGGGGCTTATTTGAGTCCAAACGATAGGTGGGTCGTCCGCCGATCGCAAGGCCGGGTCGTCGTTCGGTGGATCGTGCCCGCCCGGCTCCTCGTTCGGCGTCGAAGAATCCGCTCCCGGGTCTTGTGGTGGGTCGGGGTCCTCCATATCGTTTGGCCTCAAATAATATCGGGTGTCGACTCCCCGGTGTGTCGTCGCAACCCAAGGAGCCCGGATGCCGGACCGCGCCGATCTCGTCCTGACCAACGGCCGCGTCCTCACCGTGGACGCCGAGTTCACCGTCGCCGAGGCACTCGCGGTACACGCCGGCCGGATCGTCGCGGTCGGGTCGGCCGTCGAGATCCGGCCACTGATCGGCCCCGGGACCGAGGTGATCGATCTGGCCGGGCGTACCGCGCTGCCCGGGATCAACGACTCCCACCTGCACGCGTGCGCGTTCGGCGCCACCCGCCCGCCGCTCGCCGTCGACGTGTCGTACCCCGCCGTCGATTCGATCGCCGACATCGCGGTCGCCGTCGCCCGACACGCCGAGGCGCTACCGCCGGACGCGTGGGTGATCGGCAACGGCTGGGACATCGGCTACCTGGCGGAGTGCCGGGCGTCGAGCGCGTTTGACCCCCGATCCCCGCACCGCCGGGACCTGGACGCCGTGGTCGCCGATCGACCGGTCCTGCTCTACGAGTTCAGCGGGCACACCGCGTGGCTGAACACCCGCGCCCTCCAGGTCGCGGGCATCGACCGGAACACGATCGCGCCACCCGGCGGCATCATCGAGGTGGACGCCGCCGGCGAGCCCACCGGGCTGCTCCGAGAGGGCTCCCAGAACCTGGTCAACGCGGCCGTGCCGCCGATGACCCGGGCCGAACGCGAGCGGGCCGTTCGTGCGGCGGTCGCGATCTGCCACGCCGAGGGCATCACCAGCTTCACCGAACCGGGCCTGGGCCCCGGCGGCGGCTCGTTGTTCCTCGGTGCGGCCGGCCCGGAGACCCTCTCGGTCTACGCGGATCTGGCCCGCACCGGCGAACTCGACGCCAGGGTGAGCGTGTTGCTGCTCCCGCTGGCGATGGGCGAGGCAGCCGACATACTGCCCGAGCGCTTGGCCGAGCCGCTCCCGGACGGGATCGCCGACCTCGACCCCCGACTGCTGCGAATCCTGGGCGTCAAGGTCTTCGCCGACGGGATACCGCCGAGCCGTACCGCGTGGATGCGCGAGGAGTACGTCGGCGGCGGCAACGGCTGCCTGTGCATGCACGGCGACTCGGACACCCTGCGGGTGGACGAACTGCGCGCCATCGTCGGGCACGCGCACGCCGCCGGACATCAGATCGGTGTCCACGTCACCGGCGATCGGGCCATCGACGCGCTGGTCGAGGCGTTCGAGGAGGCCGCCCGCGCGCACCCGCGGCGGGACGAGCGCCACTACGTCATCCACGGCGACTTCTGCACGCCGCGCAGCCTGCGTACCCTCGCCGAGCACGGCTGGGGGGTGAACATGAACCCGGCGATCAAATGGACGATCGCCGACCTGATGGACGACGTGGTCGGCCCCGAGCGGTCCGCCTACCAGTGGCCGGTACGCAGCGCCGTGGACGCGGGCATCGCGGTCACCGCGAGCTCGGACGCGCCGATCACCCACCCCGACTGGCGCCGCGGCGTGTCCGCGATGATGCTGCGCGAATCGAAGGCGACCGGTCGGGCCAGCGGTCCCGAGCAGTGTGTGGACCTGGCCACGGCGGTGCGCGCGTACACGATCAACGCCGCGCGTCAGGACTTCGCCGAGGACTGGAAGGGCTCCCTCGAGCCGGGCAAGGTCGCCGACATCTGTGTCCTCGACGGCGACCTGACCATCACCGGCCCGCGCGAGATCGCCGATCTCCCGGTCGCGCTGACCATCTTCGACGGCCGGATCGTGTATGCCGCGTAGGTCGGCGTCGCCCCCGAGGAAGGAATGCCCATGCCCGCCCCACGCCTGATCCTGGTACTCGGCGAGAACTGGACGCCGACCGACCCGCGCGACCTGCCGGCTCTGCCGCGGATCGCGGTCGAGGCCGGAGTTCACGGCGGGCGTGGCCGCGCGCATTTCCGGTTCGGTGTACCGCGAGCTGACCGGCACGCCGCATACGCAGTCCCTGGAACGGCCCGACGCGGTCGGTGCCGCGCGAGGACCTCCTTCCGCGCTGCTGACGCGAGCCCCGCCGCTAGGGCTGGACCGCCAGGTGTGTCGGGGCGACCGGGACGTTGACGGTACGGGTGCCGCCGAGCAGGCCCCGCAGGGTGAAGGCGACCTCGACCTCACCGCCGAACAGCTTGGCCACCACGTAGCCCTCGGCGTCCGCGGGCACCACCTGCCGCAGGCCGCCGTCGAGCAGCCGGGTCGTCCTGACCTTCGTGCCGATCTCCATCGCGTTTCTCCCGCCGTCGGATCGAGGGGCGAACCCAGTACCCCGAAGCCCGGCGAAGAACACGGCGATTGCGCCGAACGGAGGGCCGAGGCGGGGACGGCGGCCGAGCGTGCGGTTCAGCGCGCCCGGCACCGCCGATCGGCACCGGCGGCAAGGCCGGGGAGGCGTTGCGCACCGCCACCGCCGACGGGGAGTTCGTGGTGGTGCTGCCGACCGCGGCGGGCATGGTCGGCGCTCTGCTCGTCACCCTCGCCCTGCACCGGCCTCCCACCCCTCGAGAGCGCGGAGAGCACCGCCCCGATCCGCGAGGAGGTACGAAATGGCGGCAAGTTATGCGGAGTTCGTTGACTTTTATTCAAATCGAAGCCTACTCTCGGGCCCGGCACGGTATACGCACAGCGTCGAAGGCAACTCCGCTCCGCCGTCCCACCGCACTCGAGTACGGCCCACTCCACCACTCCGCCGCGCTGCCCTTCGGCGTCCACCGTGCCGTGCGTGCGTGCGCGTCGCCTCGGCGACCCGTGAACGGCCAGGTCCCACGAGAGGGGAACACAGTGTCCGCACGAAACGGCTCGGCCGCACAATCCCACCTCGACACGGTCCCGTCGGCGGAGGCCGACGAGGGCGGCACCGGTTGGCGGCGCGCGGGGGCGCTCGGCATCGTCGGCCTCGGCGCGGTCGGCTTCCTCACCCTGGCCATGGCCCAGGGTGCGTTGGCCGCCTCGTTCGCCGTCTCCGGGGCAAGCTTCCAGGTCAGCTCGGGCAAGCTGACCAGCGCCGGACTGTCGTCGTACGTGAGCACCAACACCTCGCTCGACGGCAAGGGCCACCCGGTCTCGATGCTCGCCATCGGCGATGCCACGCTCAGTGACATCTGCCAGTCGGCCAAGGTCAAGACCCCGCTGGGGGACATCACCTTCAAGCTCACGGCCGGCGGCGACGCGGGTGAGGTGACCGCGAAGAACCTCATCATCGGTGCCGAAGACCTGGTCGGCGACGCCCGGTTCGGGACCGTGGAGATCGGCCGGGACGCCTCCACCCTGGACAAGGTGCCGGGTGCGCAGGGTGAACGCGGCACGTTCGGACTCCAGGCCGGCGACGTCACGGTGGCCGGCGTGCGCTCGCACGCGTGGTCCGCCACCGGCGGCACGTTCAACCTCAAGGGACTGCGGGTCGGGGTGAGCCTCGACGGCCGGGGCTGCTTCTGATCCCACGTCACCGCTCTTGCGAACTGTTCCTCCGATCCCACGTCACCTCCGGAGAACGGAACCGACATGGAGCCGAGATCGTGGTTGGACCGGCATCTGCCGTTTCGAGCCGAGCGCCGGGTGATTCGCCGCTGGCGGCGGACCAGGCCGTTCTGGAGCGGCGTGTACCTGATCGCGGGCGGCCTGGAGATCCTGGCCGTGCCGCTGTCCCCGCTGCCGGTGATGGTCAGCCTGGGCATCGCCGGGATCGCGAGTCTGGGCATCGGCGTGATCCTGATGGTCGCGGGCCTGTTCATGTGGTTCGCGGCGCAGCACCGGCACTTCGTGGGCATCGTCGCGCTGGTCGCCTCGATCGCGTCGTTCGTCGTGGCCAATCTCGGTGGCTTCCTGCTGGGCATGCTGCTCGGCGTGCTCGGCAGCGCGATGGGCTTCGCGTGGCGGCCGGTGCGTGCGGTCGGGGCGACCGAGTCCGTTCGGGAGAAGCCTCGTTCGCGGCCGAGCACACCGCCCGCGCCGGTCGGGTCCGTCACCTCGATCACGCTGCTCGGCGGGCCGGGGCCCGGGCCCGGCTTGGTGCCGGACCCCGCCGCGCGGTCGGACGAGGAGTCGGACGAGGAGCCCGATCGGAGGGCGGATCAGGGGGCGGATCGTCCCGCCCCCGCGAAGGCTCGGCGGCGGTTCAACCGGCGCCGCGCCGGCGGCGCAGCCTCGGCCCTGGCGGTCGCGCTGCCGTTGCTGATCGTCGCGTCCGTACTCGGCTCGGACGGGAACCGGGCCCAGGCGGCCGAGACCGCCTCGAAGCCGTGTACCGCGCGGGCCACGGCCGAGGCGTGCGGCGGCACCAGGGCGGCCGCCGCGTCGGCGCCGACGACGACCAGGATCGTCGTCGGCGCCACACCTCCGACCATCACGGCGAGCTTCTTCGCCCCGATCGGCTTCGCCCTCGCCGGCGTGACCACCCTGGAGACCGCGCGCGGGCCGTTGCGGGTGCTCGTGCTGACCATGCGGGCCGCGCACCTGCGCGACTACCGCCTCGCCACCCGCGACGGCGACGGCCCGAGGATGCGGATCGACACGACCCGGCTGGATCTGGACGGCAACGTACGGATCTACCTCACCCGCCTGCACGGCTGTATCGAGGGCCTGATCTGCCTCGATTTCGCCGCCGACGGGCTGCCGCTCCCACCGATCATCCCGCCGTTCGTCTTCATGACCGACGTGCGCGCCGAACAGGCCCTCGTCCTCACGGACAAGATCACCACCGACTTGAACCTGACCTGATCCGACCCGAACGACCCCGACCCGACGCCGCCCGAACCGCGTGTCACGGGGTGTCGAACAGGGCGCTGACGCTTTCTCCGTTGTGGATGCGGCGGACCGCCTCGGCGAGGGCGGGGGCGATCGACAACACGTGCAGCTTGTCGGTGTATTCCTCGGTGGGGATCGGGACCGTGTTGGTGCAGACGATCTCCAGCACGTCGGGCTGATCCGACAGGCGCTTGAGGGCGCCGGCGGCGAACAGCCCGTGGGTGCACGCGACGCGAATCGAGCGGGCGCCCAACTCGCGGAGACGGTCCAGCAGTTCGAGCACCGTACTGCCCTTGGCGATCTCGTCGTCCAGGACGATCACGTCCCGGCCGGCGACCTCGCCGATCACCGCGCTGATCGCCACCCGGTCGTCGGCGAAGCGCTGCTTGGCACCCGCCGCGACCTGGGCGCCGAGCATCCGGGCGAACGCGGCGGCCTCCTTGGCGTTGCCCAGGTCCGGCGAGACCACGGTGGTGTTGGACAGGTCGTGGCGCCGGAAGTGCTCGGCCAGTTCACGCAGCGCGTGCAGATGGTCGACCGGAACCGAGAAGAACCCGTGCACCTGCGGCGAGTGCAACGTCATCGCCAGCACCCGGCTCGCACCGGAGGCGACCATGAGGTCGGCGACCAACCGACCGCCGATCGAGATGCGCGGCGCGTCCTTCTTGTCCGAGCGCGCGTAGGCGTAGTGCGGCATCACCACGGTGATCCGGCCCGCCGACGCACCGCGCGCGGCGTCGCACATCAGCAACAACTCGACCAGGTTCTCCTGCACGGGAGCGACCAGCGGCTGGATCAGGAAGACGTCGTGCTCGCGACAGTTGGCCTGAAGTTGTACCTCCAGACAGTCGTTCGCGAATCTGTTCACCCGGGTCGGACTGAGCGGCACACCCAGGTGCGCGCAGACCTGGGCGGCCAGTTCGGGGTGTGCGCTACCGCTGAACACGGCGATCTCTCGCACGAACCGCTCCTTGTGTCATCGAATCGCCGCACTCGAGTCGGCATTCCGGCCACATGCTAAGGCCCACCCCCCAACCCACCGAACCAACGGCCCCGACGGACCCGACGACGGACCGAACCCGGCGGGCGCACCCACCGGGACGGCCGACGGACCACAATGCCCTCATGAAGACGCTACGAAGGTTGGCGGCGGGGTCGGCGATGGTGGTCGTCGTGCTGGAAGCGCTCTGGGCCCTCGGGTTCGTGTGGTTCATGGGTGACGTCATGGTGTTCGGCTTCGGGCCGGAGGGCGACGGGCCCGACTCGCGCGAGGTCTTCGTGTCGCGGGCCCTGATGTGGACGGTGGCCGCGGGCGCCTGCGTGCAGGCGGCTTGGGTGTGTCGTTCGCTGGTTCGGCGGCTGCGGGTGCACGGCAGCGCCCGCCGGGGCATCGGGGCCGCGATCGTGGCCCACGGCGCGGCGATCGCCGTCTCGGCACTGGCCGGCTCCGGCCTGGTGGCGCCGCTCCTGCTGCCGCCACTGGGCGTCCTGCTGGTCGCGGCCGTGATCACCCGAGGCGGTCGCGATGTGTCCGCGCGATTCGCCGTGCCGGCCTGAGCATCGGGCGCACCGGGCACACGCCTGCTCGACCGCGCGTGGGTTGCGCGTGGCGAGCGGGGGCGGGGCGCTCTACGGCAGTCGGGTGCCGATGCGGAGGATTACGTCGCCCGAGCCGTCGGGGGATGGGTGTGTCGACCAGACCCGTTCGGAGATGGTGGTGCCGCGGGCGGTGGTGTACTCGGCCACCCACAGGGTCGCCCGCTCGTCCGGGTCGATCAGCACCTGCGCGGTCGTTCGCGAACCGTCGGCGAACAGCAGGTCGCCCGGTGCCCTGCCGGCTCGGTGCGGGTCCGTCGTCCCGGGCGTGTGCAGGCGCACCAGTGCGCCGGGATACAGATGTGAGCCCGCGGCCCGCAGGACCGGCCGTTCCGTCGTCTCGCTCACGCGTGTCGTTCCTTCCTTCGGGTGCGCGGATCGCGCGCCGCGGCCGTCGTGTCCCGGCCGTCCGGGGTCCGTCCGGTGGTGGGCGGGCGGGGCGGGCCCGATGGTCGCCGGCGATTTCCCGCCCATCCAACGTCATCCGGTGCGGGATCGCCCCCGGTGGTGCGCCCTTCGGGTGAGCGGGTCCGCGCGGGCGAGTGCCGGGCGCTCGGACGCCGACGGCGATCAGGTCCAGTCCCAGCCGATGCCCAGGATGCCCGGGGCGACGTCCTGTTCGGCGAGGTGGACCACACAGTGTCGGCCGTTGAGGGTCAGGTCGCGCCGTCCGGTACGTGGGGCGCCTGCCGTGGTCCGGGCGAAGCGACGGCAGTGCACCGGTAGGGCGGTGGGATCGAAGCGGACCTGGAGCACGTACTGGCCGCACGGGAAGGTGAAGCCGCGCACGTACTCGTCGCTGGGTCCGCCGGTGCCGTCCTCGAAGCCGTAGCCGAAGACGTAGGTGTCCCCGGAGCGCAGCCGCGCGTCGAACAACAGCTCCGCCACGAGCACGGCCGCGTCCCGGCTCCAACGCACGCGCCCCACACGGCAGTTCTCGGTCGCCCGGACACGCACTCGCTCGGGCGCGCAGCCCCGGTCGCCGATGTGGATGGCGAGATAGCGGTCCACCCCGTCGCGATGCGCGCGCACCACGTGCTGCGAGGCGCGATCCAGGAGTTCACGCCGGGGCCCGACCCGGACCTGTTCGAGCTGGCACACGGTGTGCAGGCCGCCGTCGGCGGGTGATTCCAGGTCGGTCAACAAGGGGCCGAGCGAGCCGGACGCCTCCACCACCGCGCGATAGGACCGCGACGCCGTACGCTCGGCGACCGCCGGCTCCAGCAGCCTGGTCAGCGCGTGCGGCGGCAACTCCAGGACCTCTTCGAGCGCCCGCACCGCGCGCAGCGACTCGGCGCGCTGCGGCCGCCGGGCCCCCTGCTGCCAGTAGCTGAGACTGGTCACCCCCACCTGCACGCCGCGCTGGGCCAACCGGTGCTGCACCCGGTGCAGGGCCAGGCCGCGGGCCGCCAGCGCCGCGCGCAACGCCAGATGGAAGGGACCGACGCGCAGGACCCGCGCCAACTCCGCCTCGGCCGGGTCACCCCGAGTGTCGGTCCGCGGCATCGCTCGCCTCCCTTGTGAACATTCACGGCGGACCGGTCGGGACCGCCGCTCCCGACCGAGGTGTTCCAGTCGACCGGTCACGAGCCGTTCACAGGCCGGTCCAGGCGTTCACACCACCGCTTCACCCCGCATTGAAGCGTCTTGAAACACACCACGACAACACCCGATGCTCCACCTTGCAGCGTCCGGACGCGCGCCACGCCCCACCCCGTCCCTCCGTTACGGAAGGAACGCCATGACTCGAACGTCCCCACGAACGAGCCCCGTGTCCGGCCGCCGCGCCGGCGCGCTGACCCTCACCGTGTTCGCGCTGCTGTCCGCGCTGTTCGCGGTGCCCTCGGCGGCGTCCGCCTCCGCCGCCGGCTCCTTTGCGCCGGCCGTCCAAGCGCAGAGCCCCACCCCGGAACAGGCCCAACCGCTCGCGCTCGCCACGAAGAAGCTGAACATCACCATGCAGGCCCAGCAGAAGAGCAACTGGTGCTGGGCGGGTGCCGGCAACACGATCGCGACCTGGTACGGCCGCAACTACAGCCAAAACCAGTTCTGCAACGCGGCGTTCGGCCGTTCGCAGAGCACCGAGTGCCCCAACTCGCAGGCGACGCTCGGCAACGTGCAGACGGCACTGCGCTGGGCCGGGATCAACTCCGGCTCCTACGTGAACGGTTGGCTCCAGTACAGCACCGTACAGACCGAGATCAACGCGAACCGGCCGATCGAGACCCGGATCCAGTGGTCCTCGGGCGGCGGGCACATGCACGTCATCCACGGCTTCGACACCGCGCAGAACTGGGTCTACTGGGGCGATCCGTGGCCGGACAACCACCGCTACAACTGGGCCGCGCACAACTGGTACGTGAACAACAACGAGTTCTCCTGGACCCACTCGCTCTACCGGATCGGAGCGTGACGCCATGACCACAGGCGGCATCAAGCGCCTGTTCGCGGCGGGTACCCTCGCGGCGGCGCTGACCCTGACGCTCACCCCCCAGGCCGCGCACGCCGCGTCCGTGCCCGCACCGCCCGCGCCGGACGCGATCAGCGTGGGCGCCGCGCGCGACGTGATCGCCGCGCCCGGCACGCTCGACACGTTGTCCAGGTTCTTCGCCCGGGACGGCGCGCTCGCGGCGGCGGACGCGGCTCCCCGGATCGACGGCGACGTGGTCGCCGTGTACACGCTGGCCCCGGAGTTCGTCGCGGCCCGTCCGGGCGCGCGGCCGGTGCCGATCGCCCGGCAGGAGTTCCTCGCCGCCACCGTGGTGGCCGCCGACGGCCGCAAGGCGTCGGTGTGGACGGTGGACGGCCCGCAGGGCCGACAGGTGGTCAACATCGCGGACGGCGACGACGAGGCGCGCCACATCGCGGCCGGCGCGCGTCTGCTCGCGGGCGGGGTCGTCTTCCGCGAGCCGCAGATCAACGCCTGGTACGTGCAGGGCGGCGACCGGGTGTTGCCGCTGAACGCCGACGCGAAGCGTGCGATCGGCGCCGGCGGGACCACGGTCTCGGCGTACCGGGACCGGGTGCACCGGGCCTACGCGGACAAGCTGCCCGGCTCCGGCTACGACGCCAAGGGTCTCGCGGGCGGCTTCGGGCCGACCGACACCGGTACGGCGCGCACCGACGGCGACCCGTTCGGCGTCGGCCCGACCGCGATCGCCGCGGCCGGTCTGCTCGGCGTCGCCGGCGTGGGCGGCGTGCTGGTCAAGGTCCGGCGCCGCCGCGGCTGATCCCCCTGCCCGGCGGCCCGATCGGGGCCGGGGCCTTCCGGCCGGGCGGGGTCGACGCTCCCCCACGTCGACCCCGCCCGGGAAGGTTCTGCCACGACCGCACGCGCGCCCGCCGAGCACGCGGGCGCGGGTGCGGTCGGCTGCAAACAGGTCGCTGCAAACAGATCGCTGCGCACCGGTCGGCGTCGACCGCTCGGCTACATCCGCTCCGGCGCCTCGATGCCCAGCAGGTCCAGGCCGCGCGCCAGGGTGCGGGCGGTCAGGTCGCACAGGATCAGTCGCGAGTGCCGGATCTCGCCCGTCGAGCGCAACACCGGGCAGTTCTCGTAGAAACCGGTGACCGTGGTCGCCAGTTCGAACAGGTGGAGGGCGAGGCGATGGAAGTCCAGCGATTCGCCGACCTCCGCGATCACGTCGGGGAAGGCCAGGAGGCGCAGGGCCAGGGCCCGTTCGGCCGGCTCCCCGATCACCAGCGGCCCGGTCGCCCGCGGCGCCTCGGCACCGGCCCGACGCAGGATCGAGCGGGCCCGGGCGTGTGCGTACTGGAGGTAGGGCGCGGTGTTGCCGTCGAAGGACAGCATGCGGTCGTAGTCGAAGCGGTAGTCCTTGCGCCGGTCCCCGGACAGGTCGGCGTACTTCACCGCGCCGATGCCGACCGCCCGGGCCACCGCCGCCCGCGCGTCCGCGTCCAGGTCCGGGTTCTTCTCGGCGATCGTGGCGGCGGCCCGGGACACCGCCTCGTCGAGCAGGTCGACCAGCTTGATCGAGGCCCCGGCCCGGGTCCGCAGGATCTTTCCGTCGGAGCCCAACACGTAGCCGAAGTCGACGTGTTCGATCCGCGCGGGCGCACTCGGCCGGTCCGCGTCGCGCGCGGTCGCATCGTGCCATCCCGCGTCGCGCCCGGTCGTGAAGACCATCTCCAGGTGCCCGCTCTGCGGTGTGCCGACCACGTACAACAGTCGGTCGGCCGCGAGGTCTTGCAACCGGTGCCGCAGGGTGGCCAGATCGGTGGCGGCATAACCGAATCCGCCGTCGCTCTTGCGCACGATCAGCGGCAGCGGTTCGCCGTCGCGATTGACGAAGCCCGCGGGGAAGACACACTGCGCGCCGGCGCTCTCCCGGAGCAGTCCCAGCTCCGCCAACTCCGCTACCAGCGGCGCCAGTCGATCGTTGTAGCGGCTCTCCCCCACGAAGTCGTCCGCGGTCAGCCGGACACCGAGTCGGGCGTAGACCGCCATGAAGTACTTCTTGGACTCGGTCACCAGCACCCGCCACAACCGCAACGTGGTCGGATCGCCCGCCTGCAACGCGACCACCCGCTCCCGGGACCGGACCCGGAACTCCTCGTCGGTGTCGAAGGCACGCCGTGCGGCCTGGTAGAAGCCGGTCAGGTCGCCGACCGACAACTCGTGCGCCGCCTCGGTCTCGCCGATGTCCAGGAGGTGCTCGATCAGCATCCCGAACGGGGTGCCCCAGTCGCCGAGATGGTTGCGGCGCAGCACGGTGTGGCCCTGCCACTCCAGTACCCGCACGGCGGCGTCGCCGATGATCGTCGAGCGCAGGTGGCCGACGTGCATCTCCTTGGCGGTGTTCGGCCCCGAGTAGTCGACGACGATCGTCTCGGGCCGGTCGGTACGCGGCACGCCGAGTCGTTCGTCGGCGGCGATCCCGGCGAGCGACCGGCCGAGCGCGGTCGGCGCGAGGGTGAGGTTCACGAAGCCGGGCCCGCTGATCTCCGCCGCGGAACACAGGTCGTCCAGCGCGGCGTACCGGAGCACCTCGGCCGCGATCTCGCGCGCGTCGCGGCCCAGGCGTCGGCCCAGGGCCAGGGCCCCGTCGCACTGGAAGTCCGCGTGCCGGCTCGGGCGGATCGTCGGATCGGCGGGTGTGCCCGCGACCCGTGCGAACGCCGGGGCCAGCCGCTCGATGAGCAGCTTCTCCGGAGTGGTCATGCGGGGAAGCTAGACGACCCGGGGGTGCGGACTCATGTCATTTTCCGCGCGTGCGGCGGTGGAACGGGCGAGCCGGGTGGTCTGCGGGGTGGATTCAGCGGGCTTCGGGGTTCGGGCCGGGACGGGCGATCCGGTCGAGTTCGGCGTCGAGCGCGCGGGCGGCGGCGGTGCCGGACATGCGCTCGGGGTAGAGCAGCGCGTGCACGCTCAGGCCGTCGATCAGGGCCAGCAATTCGGCCGTGACCCGGTCCACGTCCACGCCGTCGATCAGTTCGCCGTCGTCGCGGGCGTCGCGCAGGACACCGCGGACGATCACGCTCAGGTCCTCGCGCTCACGGCGGTTGTTCGCGGCGATCTTGGGGGAGACCAGGCCGCGGTGCCACATGGCCACCTCGAGGACGGTCTCCTGAAGGCGGTCCTCGTCCAGGGGGAGCAGGTCGATCAGGCCGGCCCGCAGAGCGGCCAGGCCGAAGCGACCGGCGGTGAGGTCGAAGAAGCGCCGGGCGATCCGGCGATGCGACCAGTGCACGGCGGCGAGCAGTACGTCGTCGGGGTCGGTCAGGCCGAGTTCGACGGGCGGAGGATCGAGGGTGGCGGCGACCTCCTCGGGGGTGACCGGCGAGCCGCCTCGGGCCGATACGAGGCGGAACGCGGCGGCGCGTACCCGGTCCTCGTCACGAGCAGCATCCTGGGGACCCGACATGCCGGCAGCTTAGGGCCTGCCCGGCCGATCGTGGCGGACCCGACACCCTTCTCCACGCCGCGCCGGATCGTGCCGGGCGTCGGCGGGGCCGGGCCCGGCGACTCGCGGGGTGCGGGGACCGACCACCGCGTCGCGCGTGGCGCCTTGCGCGACACCACGACGTCGCGCCCCGCGCCGGCTGCGCCCCGCCCGCCGCGCCCGACGCCCCGCGCCGTCTACCGCTCTCCGGGCACGGGTGTGTGCGCTACAACACCAGCGACAACAGCAGCACGAACCCGCCCGCGACCACCGAGATGATCGTCTCCATCAGCGACCAGGTTTTCACCGTCTGGCCCACGCTCATCCCGAAGTACTCCTTGACCAGCCAGAATCCCGCGTCGTTGAGGTGGCTGAAGAACAGCGAGCCCGCGCCCACGGCCAGCACCAGCAGTGCGGTGTGTGTGCTGCTCATGTCCGCCGCGAGGGGTGCCACCAGGCCCGCCGCCGAGATGGTCGCCACCGTCGCGGAACCGGTGGCCAGTCGGATCGCCACCGCGATCAGCCATGCGAGCAGCAGCGGCGAGATGGCCCAGTCCTCGGATATCTCCAGGACCATCCGGCCGACGCCCACATCGATCAGGGTCTGCTTGAAGCCGCCGCCCGCGCCGACGATCAGCAGGATGCCCGCGATCGGCAGCAGTCCCTTCTCCACCGTGCCGGACAGCCGCTCCCGGGTGAATCCGGCGGCCCGGCCGAGGGTGAACATCGCCACGATCACCGCCGAAAGCAGCGCGATCAGCGGTGAGCCGACCACGTCCGCGACCCGCTGGACCCGGTCCGCGGGGTCGTCGACGACGATGTCCACCAGCGCCTTGCCGAGCATCAGCACCACCGGGAGCAGCACGGTGCCCACGGTGACGGCGAAGCCGGGCCGCTGCTGCGGATCCGCCGAGGAACGCTCGGGGGCCAGGCCCTCCGGTGGCGCGATGTCCACCCAGCGCGAGGCGTACCGGCCGAACAGCGGGCCCGCGATGGCCAGCGTCGGGATCGCGACCAGCACGCCGAGCGCGAGCACCACGCCCAGGTCGGCGTCGATCGCGTCGATGGCCGCGAGCGGGCCGGGGTGCGGCGGGACCAGACCGTGCATCACCGACAGGCCGGCCAGGGCCGGGATGCCCACCCGCATCAGCGAGTGGTTGCCGCGCTTGGCCACCAGGAGCACGACCGGGATGAGCAACACCACGCCGACCTCGAAGAACAGTGGCAGGCCGATGATGCCCGCGATCAGCGCCATTGCCCAGGGCATGGTGCGATCGCTCGCCTTGGCCAGGATGGTGTCCACGATCTGGTCGGCGCCGCCGGAGTCGGCCAGCAGCTTGCCCAGGATCGCGCCGAGCGCGATCAGTACGCCGACGCCCGCGACGGTGGAGCCCAGGCCCGAGGTGAAACTGGCGATCGCCTTGTCCATCGGGGCCGCGGCGACCGCGCCGAGCACCAGCGAGCCGATTGTCAACGCCAGGAAGGCATGCAGCTTGAAGCGGCCGATGAGCAGCACGATCACGCCGATGCCGACGAGCACCGCGAGGCCGAGTTGGGCGTGTCCGGCCGAGGTGATCGGCGCGGCCGGCGCCCCCGCCGCCACCATCGGCAGGGCTATGGCGGTCACGAAGTTTCCTGATTCGGTTCCAGGCGGCGCAGCGCGATGACGGCCTGCTCGGTGACGGCGTCGGGTCC
The DNA here is from genome assembly GCF_044765325.1 of Embleya sp. NPDC127516. Classification (NCBI taxonomy): domain Bacteria; kingdom Bacillati; phylum Actinomycetota; class Actinomycetes; order Kitasatosporales; family Streptomycetaceae; genus Embleya; species Embleya sp. NPDC127516. The sequence continues at coordinate 171,994 of NZ_JBIWJT010000007.1, forward strand.
GGGCGATATGTCGAGCACGAGGCCCGCCTCGTCCGACTCCAGCGGTTGCAGATCGGCGAACTGCGAGGCCAGCAGGGTCTCCGGCATGAAGTGGCCGGTGCGCCGGCGCAGGCGCTCGGCGATCAGGGCGCGGTCGCCGACCAGGTGCACGGTGATCAGCTCGGGCGCCGCCAGCCGCAGCCGGTCGCGGTAGCCGCGCTTGAGCGCGGAGCAGCCGACCACGCCGCCGGACTGCGCGTGTGCGGCGAGCCAGCCGCCGACGGCGTCCAGCCACGGCGCGCGGTCCACGTCGTCCAACGGGATCCCGGCCGACATCTTGGCGATGTTGGCGGGTGGGTGGAAGTCGTCCGCGTCCGCGTAGGGCACCCGCAGTTCGGCGGCCAGTAGCCGACCGACTGTGGACTTCCCGGTCCCGGACACACCCATGACCACCACGACGTGGGGGGCGTTCATCGATACCTCGCTGTCCTTGCCCGGCTCGTGCTCGGGCGCCGTCCCATACCCAAACTTATAGGTAGTACTTAATCAAGACTTCTGAACAATTAAGTCATACGTAATCTGATCGGCTCACGGCACCCCGCCCAGTAGGCTGCCGCCATGGAGAACGAGGGCCGGGGCTTGCATATGAAGGTGCTGGAGTCCCTCGGGCCGGCCATCACGGCCGGCGCCTACCCCGCCGGCACGGTTTTGCGCACCGACGAGCTGGAGCACCGTTTCGAGGTCTCGCGCACCGTGGTCCGCGAGGCGATTCGGGTGCTGGAGTCGATGCAGTTGGTCGAGTCGCGGCGCCGGGTCGGGGTCACCGTCCGGTCGGCCGAGCAATGGAACGTCTTCGACCCGTACGTGATCCGCTGGCGGCTGGCGGGCGCCGACCGCCCGCGTCAACTCCGGTCGCTGACCGGACTGCGCTCGGCGATCGAGCCCGCGGCGGCGGCGCTGGCCGCGGCGTCCGCGACGCCGGCCCAGTGCGCCGCGCTGACCGAGCACGCGCTCGGCATGGTCTCCACCTCGCGCGGCCGGCAGTTGAAGGCGTACCTCGTGCACGACATCGCCTTCCACCGGGTGATCCTGGCCGCGTCCGGCAACGAGATGTTCGCCCGGCTAGGCGACGTGGTCGCCGAGGTGCTGACCGGCCGCACCCACCACCACGTGATGTTCCCGGACCCGGACCCGGCCGCGGTCACGCTGCACGTCCGGGTCGCCGAGGCGGTCCGCGAGGGCGACGCGGCCGGCGCGGAGCGACTGACCCGCGAGATCACCGTCGGCGCGATGGCGGAACTGGAAGTACTGGCACCGGAGTCGCACGCCGAAGCTGATCGCGTCTGAGCGTTCGACCCCCGCTCGGAGCGACCGGCAAAAATTGGCAAGATCATCAATCTCCGTGTCCGGAAAGGGACTTCATCTTCGTTGCTGTGGTCCAGACCATTGACCGAGTGGTCTGGACCTCTTAACTTGAGGAACGCACTACGGATGTGGGCATCCGGTGAAAAAGGCGTACGACGCGGACCCGGACCGTTCGAACGTCCTTCGCATTCACTCGTCCCCAAGGAGAGTTCCATGCGTAAAAGGACCATCCTGACGGCGCTGACCATCCCCGCCGTCTCGTTCCCCCTGATGATGGCCGGCACCGCGGGCGCGCACGGTTGGGTCACCAGCCCGCCGAGCCGTTCCGCCTACTGCGCCCAGGGCACCGTCACCAACTGCGGTGAGATCCAGTGGGAACCGCAGAGCGTGGAGGGCCCCAAGGGCTTCCCGGCGCGCGGACCGGCCGACGGCCGACTCTGCGCGGGCGGCAACAGCCGCTTCGCCCAACTCGACGACCCGCGTGGCGGCGCGTGGCCGAGCACTCCGGTGAGTTCCGGATCGAGCAAGACGTTCACCTGGAAGCTGACCGCGCGGCACGCCACCACGACGTTCCGCTACTTCGTCACCAAGGCGAGTTGGAATCCCAGCCAGCCGATCACCCGGGCGCAGTTGGAGAGCACCCCGTTCCTGAGCGTCCCGTACGGCGGGGTCCAGCCCGGCGCGACCGTCTCGCACACCGGCACGCTCCCGGCCGGCCGCAGCGGCAAGGCGGTGATCTTCGCGGTCTGGGACATCGCGGACACCGGCAACGCCTTCTACCAGTGCACCGACGTCACCTTCTGATCCCACCCGGCACGTCCCATGCCGGTACGAACGTGCCGGAGGGTCGCCGCACCGCGACGACCCTCCGGCACGCGTGGGCGGCTTACCCGCCGCCGCCGGGCCGGGCCCGTACGTGCATGCGCTCGCCCTGGGTGCCGTACAGGCTGAGGAACTCCACCGGCTCCGGCCCGACGCAGGTGAAGGCGTGCGGGGTGCGGGTGTCGAATTCGGCGGCCTCGCCCGCCACCAGCACGAGTTCGTGCTCGCCCAGGTACAGCCGCAGCCGGCCGGACAGGATGTACATCCACTCGTAGCCCTCGTGCGTCTGCAACTCGGGTGCGCTCCCGCCGAGTCCGGGCGGCAGGATCTGCTTGAACGCGTGCAGCCCGCCGCTGTACCGGGTCAGCGGGATGATGGTCATCCCGTGGCGCTGGATCGGGCGCGCGTGTACCCGCGGATCCCCGGTCTCCGGCGCGTCGACCAACTCGTCCAACTGCACGCCGTACGCCTTCGCCAGCGGGAGCAGCAGTTCCAGGGTGGGTTTGCGCAGCCCGGACTCCAGCCTGGACAGCGTGCTGGGCGAGATCCCGGTGCTCTCGCTCAGGTCGGCCAACGTGGTGCCTCGTTCCAGGCGCAGGGCTCGCAGGCGCGGGCCGACGGCGGTGAGGACCGAGGTGAGCTCGCCATCTTTCATGGCACCATTTGCCGACTCGGCAACAAGGTTTGTCAATCGCCGGGCGTCGGGCGGACCATTTTGGACAGGGCGGCGGACCACGTGCCGCCCTGCCTCGGCCGGACACGGCCGGGCGCATTCGCCACCGTCACAGAGGACTCCCACGATGACCGACGACCAGCTTGCGGAGCACGCCGACCAGCCCTCGGCGGCGGAACTCTGGGACGCGCGCTACGCGGAAAGCCACCGGATCTGGAGCGGCAACCCGAACGCCGCCCTGGTCCGGGAGACCTCCGACCTGCCGCCCGGCCACGCGCTGGACCTGGGCTGCGGTGAGGGGGCCGACGCGATCTGGCTGGCCAAGCGCGGTTGGCGGGTGACCGCCACCGACGTCTCCCGGATCGCGCTGGAGCGGGCCGCCGAGCACGCGAAGGAGGAGGGGGTCACCGACCTGATCGACTGGCAGTGGCACGACCTGGGCGCGACCTTCCCGGCCGGCACCTTCGACCTGATCTCGGCGCACTTCCTGCACTCGCACGGCGAGTTGGACCGCGACGCGATCCTGCGCACCGCAGCCGCGAACGTCGCGCCCGGCGGCGTGCTGCTGGTGGTCGGCCACTGCGGGTTCCCGGCCTGGGAGACGAACCCGCACCCGGACGTGCGGTTCCCCGCCCCCGACGAGGTGCTGGCCGCGCTCGAACTCCCGGAGGGGCAGTGGGAGGTGCTCCGCAGCGAGGAGCACGAGCGCATCCAGAACGACCCCGAGGGTCGGCCCACCACCCGCACGGACAACACCTTGATGGTGCGCCGCCTGGCGGGCTGAGCCGGTCGCCCGGGCGCCGCCGGGCGACCCGGACCGAGCGGTCGCGGCGCTCGCGGTGGGCGCGGCGGCGCTTCGGTTCGGGCGTGTTCGTGGGTCACCGGGCACCGTCCGCCCGGTCCGCCCGGTCCGCCCGGTCCGCCCGGTCCGCCCGGTCCGAGCGGGCAGGGTGGCGGCGGCGCTTCGGTTCAGACGTGCTCGTGGGTCACCGAGCAGCGGTCCGCCCCGTCTCGGCGGATCCGGCTCGTGCTTCCGTCGGCCCATGTCACGTGCACGCCCGACGCCGTCGCCAGCACTCGCGGCGCCGCGACGGGCGCGGCGTCCGCCCAGGTCAGCGACAGCACCGTGACCAGCGGGCCGGCGGCCACCGTGCCCTCCACCACGGCCAGTTCGGCGACCTCGCCGAACGCGGTCCCGTGCGGCGCCGAGTCGACGCGGGCCCGGTCCCAGCCGTGCGCGCCGGTCAGCGTGCTGTGTACCGACGCGGTGGCCACCCGCGCGCCGAGGCCGTCGGCCGCGGACCGCAACTCGTCGCGGGACGAGGTCGCCGGCGCCCACCCGCTCTCGCGCACGGCGGCGCCCTCGGGCGCCCGGACGTGGTGTACGCGTACCTCGTACGGCCCGCGCGCCACGCTGATCGACACGATCCGGGTGTCCGGCACCGGCTGCCCGGCGAGCGTGGGCAGGTGCGCCGAGGCCGCCCACCCGGGGCCGGCGCCCAGCGGCTCGATCCGGCCGCGCCCGGTCGTCCCGCCGGCCAGGACGAGCCCGATGTGGTTGTCCGCCGGATCGCCCTCCCGGGTCGGGCCGGTCAGCGTCGAGTAGGCCAGCCGGGCGTACAGCGGATCGTCCGCGTCGAGGCCGGCGGACGTTGTGGTCGCGGCGGCCGGCTGGTGGTCGGCGCCGTGGTTGACCAGCCGTCCCACGCCGTGCCCGGAGTGCACGAGCAGGCCGGGACCGGGCAGGCCGAGCGCGGGGTCGACGTCCACGTCCTCGGCCGGTCCGGCGCTCTCCCGGGCGGTCCACACCTCGTGCCCCTCGGGCAGCAGCAGGCCGACGAAGCCCTTGGCCGCCCAGTACGGCGACGCCGAGCCCGAGTACGCCTGCACGGTAGCCGGGTCCGGTCCGTACCAGCCCAGTGACAGCAGGCCGTCGCGGGCCGCGCCGCGGTCCAGGAAGTGTCGCAGTACCCCGCTCGCCAGCCGCCGGGTGGTGCCCGGCGGGTACGGCGTGGCGTCCACCAGGGCGCCCAGCCACAGCGGAGCCGCCGCCGCGAACCGGTAGGTCAGTGAGCGTCCCTGGTGCAGCGGCGCGCCGGTGCGGTCGAAGAGCCGGCCGTAGCCGGTCAGGAACTCGCGCAGGCGCGCGCGCCGGACGGGATCGGCCGGCGCGCCCGCGACCGCCGCGCACAGCAGCGGGTACAGGTGCATGGCCCAGCCGTTGTAGTGGTCGAAGTAGCGTCCGGCGCCGTCGGTGTACCACCCGTCGCCGACGTACCACTTCTCGATCCTGCCCAGCCCCCGTTCGATCGCGGCGCGAGCCTCGTCGCGGTGCCGGTCGGCCGCCTCCAGGAAGGTGCCCACCGCGACCGGGAAGAGCCACCAGTTGTTGTCCACCGGCTCGTGCCGCAGTGCGCCCGCGAGCCAGTCGGCCGCCCGCTCGCGGGTGGACTCGTCGAGCCGGTCCCACAGTTGATCCTTCGTCAGGTGCAGGGCCAGGGCCACCGACGCGGACTCGACCATCGCCTGACCGCGGTCGACCACGGCCGGCCAGGACTCGGGATCCGCCGTACCCGGCGCGGCCGTTCCCGCGCGCAGGCCGTCGGCGTACGGCTCCAGGAGGCCCGCCGGGACCGCGCGGCCGGAGGCGGCGGTGCCGGCCGCGCGCAGCGCCGCGAGCAGGAACGTGCGGGCGTAGCCCTCCAGTCCGTCCGATCGCTCGCCCGACCAACTCGTGCGCCCCGGAAGGGTGATCAGCGCGCCGCCGGGGGAGCGGTACGGGCGCACCGCGGCGAGCAGGCCGTCGGCCACCGCCTCCCAGTGCGCGCGGGTCCAGCCGGTGTACGGGCTCAGCGCGCGATCCTCCGGAGGGAGCACGAAGGGGTGCGGTGTGTTCACGGATCTCCTCGACTGGACGCGCGCGGCCGTCGACACGCTAGGCGGGGTCGATCGATCAGGTCAAGAGTCGGTTTGATCGAACGATCCTTTTCAATCAAAATCGAATGGCGATGCCCTAGGCTGAGGCGGCGGCCGGACAGCAGCCGGACGCAGGGGGGCACGGCCCGGTCCGGGCCGTGCGCTGAACGGAAGGACGACGTCCACGGTGTTGGCGGAACAGCGGCAGGAACTCATTCTCAGGACGGCCCGCGAACAGGGCAGCGTCAAGGTGGTGGAGATCGCCGAGGAACTGGGCGTGTCCCTGGTCACCGTGCGGCGCGACGTCACCGCTCTGGTGGCGAGCGGCCTGTTGGCCCGCGTGCACGGCGGCGCCACCCTCCCGCATGCCCGCCCGTCCGCGCCGGAGCCGGGCCGGCCGCCCGCGAACGGCCACGACGGCCCGACGGTGGGCATGCTCGTACCGTCCGCCACCTACTACTTTCCGGAGGTCGTGCGCGGCGCCCGGGACGCGGTCGAAGCGATCGGCGGCCGGCTGGTGCTGGGCATCTCGCGCTACCTGCCCAGCGAGGACCGGGACCAGGTGGACCAGTTGTTGCGCGGCGGCGTGGACGGGCTGCTGCTGACTCCCTCGCGCGCGCCGGGGCCGGGCGGCGAGGACGCGTGGATGGGACGCCTGCCGGTGCCCGTGGTGCTGGTGGAGCGGCGCGCCGAGATCGGCTCCGGGCTCGAACACCTGGACCGGGTGGCCTCCGACCACGCGCTGGGCGCGGCGCAGGCGGTTCGCCGACTGGGCGCGCTCGGCCACGAGCGCATCCTGCTGGTGGCCCGGCTCGGCAGTCCCACCACGCCGGCCGTGCACGCCGGCTACACCGCCGCGATGGCCGCGCTGTCGTTGACCCCGCCGGATCCGGCCGGGGTGGAGACACCGCATCCGGGCGAGGACGCGGACGGCTTCGACCGGGCGGTCACCCGGGTGATCGAGGCGGCCCGCTCGGGGGCCGCCACCGCCGCGCTGGTGCACAACGACCAGGACGCGCTGCTGCTGGTGTCCCGGCTGCGTGCGGCGGGGCTGGAGGTGCCCGGTGACCTGGCGCTGATCGCCTACGACGACGAGGTGGCCGCGTTGGCCGATCCGCCGCTGAGCGCGATCGCGCCGGCCAAGCACGAGGTCGGCCGGATCGCGGTCGAGTTGCTCGCCGCGCGGTTGGCCGACGGCGACGACGGGCGCGCGCCCCGACACATCTCGCTGGTGCCCAGGCTGCGGCTGCGCGCCACCACGGAGCCGAGCGCAGCGCAGCCGAGCGACCCGAAGTCGGCCGGCCCGGTGCCGGGCGACGCGAGCGATTCGACCGACCCGACCGATTCGATCCGAGCGAGCGAAAGCGAACAAGCCATTCTGTGATCGAACGATCATAGCGAGTTTCGTTTTTCATCGATTGTTCATTTGCTCTTGACGCTGTTCGCTCCTGACCGAATGATGCTCGCTATCGCCTTCGATGCAGGTTCGACCCAGGAGCATCCATGCAGCGCACATCCATCAGACTCGGCACGGCTCTCGTCGGCATAGTCACCGCCCTGAGCCTCGTCACCGGTTGTGGCGGCGGCGACGACAACAAGAAGGACGCCGGGGCCGCCCCCGCCGCGGGCGGCGGCCCGGGCCAGAAGCAGGAGCTCACCTTCTGGTCCTGGACCAAGGGCACCCAGGAGGTCGTGGACGCGTTCAACAAGTCGCACCCCGACATCCAGGTCAAGTACGAGCAGATCCCCTCCGGCAACGCCGGCGGCTACGCGAAGATGGCCAACGCGGTCAAGGCGGGCAACGCCCCCGACGTGCTCACCATCGAGTACCCGCAGCTGCCGGACTTCGTCAGTCAGGGGGCCGTGCAGGACCTCTCGTCGAAGGTATCCGGCCTCAAGTCGAAATTCCCCGCGTCGGTCAACAAGCTGACCGAACTCGGCGGCAAGACCTGGGCCGTGCCGCTGGACGCGGCGCCGATGGCGCTGTACTACCGCAAGGACTTCTTCACCGACCACAACATCCCGGTGCCCAAGACCTGGGACGAGTATCGGGCCGCCGCCGAGCAGGTCAAGAAGGCCGACCCGAACGCGCGGATCGGCACCTTCTACCCGGACGACCCCAGCACCATGGCCGGGCTGACCTGGCAGGCCGGCGGCTCGTGGTTCGGCACCGAGGGCGACGCCTGGAAGGTCTCGCTGACCGACCCGAACTCGCGCAAGGTCGGCGAGTACTGGAACAAACTGGTCTCCGACGACCTGGTGCGCGTGCAGCCCTCGTTCAGCCAGCAGTGGAACGCCGACCTCAAGAGCGGCGGCACGGTCGGCATCGTCGGCGCCTCGTGGAGCGCGGGCGTGCTCAAGAGCAGCCAGCCCGACCTGGCCGGCAAGTGGGCGGTCGCGCCGCTGCCGGACTGGGGGACCGCGTCCAACGGCATGCTCGGCGGCTCGACCTTCGCGGTGAGCAAGGACAGCAAGAAGACCAAGGCCGCGCTCACCTTCATCGAGTGGATGACCACCACCAAGGAGGGCATCACCGCGCGGATCGCCAGCGGCACCTCCAGCGCGTACCCCGCCGCCACCGAGCTGGTGCCCACCGCCGCGCAGTCCTTCGACACCGGCTACTTCGGCAAGCAGGAGATCTACCCGCTGTTCACCGAGGCCACCGGGAAGATCGGCACCGGCTGGACCTGGGGCCCGTCGATGACGCAGACCAACACCATCCTCAAGGACCAGTTCGGCAAGCTCTCCAGCGGCGGCAGCATCGTGGGCGCCCTGGAGGAGGCCCAGAAGACCACCGTCGAGGACCTGAAGAAGCGCGGCATCTCGGTCAAGAGCTGACCGCTCGCCCGCGACGGGCCGAGAGCAGACCGCTCGCCCCGCGAGGCCGTCCTTCGGCCCGACCCGTGATCCGCAGGCCCCCGGTGCGCCCCGCGCCACCGCGTACCGGGGGACCGCCACGAGGAAGCAGTTCCATGAACACATCCCTGCGCGCCGGACGCCGGCGCCGGAAGACCACCGCCGCGCTGTTCCTGACCCCGTTCTACGCGCTGTTCATCGCCACCATGGTCGTGCCGATCGGCTACGCGATCTGGCTCAGCCTGTTCACCGAGAAGACCTCGGGACTGGGCTTCGGCGGCACCAGACGTGTGTTCAGCGGCTTCGGCAACTACGCCGACGCGCTCGGCGACGAGAAGTTCCGCGACGGCTTCGTCGCGATCGGGCTGTACTGCCTCCTCTACATCCCGGTGATGGTCGGCACCGCGCTCGCGCTGGCCCTGCTGCTGGACTCGGCGCTGGCCCGGGCCCGCCGGTTCTTCCAACTCGCGCTGTTCCTGCCGCACGCGGTCCCGGGCATCATCGCCGCGTTGATCTGGGTCTACCTCTACACACCGGGCCTGAGCCCGGTTATCGAACTGCTCGAATCCGGCGGCATCCACTGGGACTTCCTGGCCTCGGACACCGCGCTGTTCTCGATCGTCAACATCGCCACGTGGGAGTGGATCGGCTACAACATGATCATCTTCTACGCCGCGCTCCAGGCGATCCCGCGCGAGGTGGTCGAGGCGGCCACGGTGGACGGCGCGGGACCGGTGCGCATCGCGGTCTCGGTGAAGATCCCGATGATCCGCGCCGCCGTCGCGATGACGATGTTGTTCACCATCATCGGCTCACTGCAACTGTTCACCGAGCCGTCCATCCTCAGCGACGCCAACCCCGCCGTGGGCAGCTCGTGGACACCCAACATGTACGCCTACTCGGCCGCCTTCCGCGCCAACGACTTCGGCCTCGCGGCGGCGGCATCGGTGCTGCTCGCCGTCTTCGCCGCGGCACTGTCGTTCGGCGTCACCCGCCTGTCGTCCGGACGGAGGACCGCATGAGCACCACCGTGCAACAACCGGACGGGGCCGCGGCCCCCGCTCCCGCGCCGACCCGTACACCCGCGGCCAAGCCCATCCGCCGCCCACGCGCCAAGGGCCGCGCCACCGAGGCGCTGATGGGCAAGGTCGCCGTCAACGGCGCCCTGGTGCTGGTCACGCTCTACATGATGTTGCCGCTGGCCTGGCTGCTGATCGCGGCGACCAAGGACATGGGCGGCCTGTTCGGCGGCGACGGCTTCGCGTTCGAGGGGTTCCACTTCACCGAGAACGTCAAGGCCGTCAGCACCGAGGGCGACGGCATCTACTGGCACTGGTATCTCAACAGCCTGCTCTACGCCGGCGTCGGCGCGGGGCTCGGCTCGTTCATCAGCGTGCTCGCCGGCTACGCGTTCGACAAATTCGACTTCCCCGGCAAGGAGAAGTTGTTCGGCGGCGTGCTGTTGGGCGTGCTCGTACCCACCACCGCCGTCGCGCTGCCGCTGTATCTGCTCGCGTCCAAGGTGGGCCTGGTCAACACCTTCTGGGCGGTGTTCATCCCGGTCATCGTCAACCCGTTCGGGGTCTACCTGGCCCGGGTGTTCAGCGCCGGATACGTCCCCGGCGAGGTGCTCGAAGCCGCCCGGATGGACGGCGCCGGCGAGATCCGGACCTTCTTCGGCGTCGCGATGCCGATGATGATGCCGGGCTTCGTGACCATCTTCCTGTTCCAGTTCACCGCGATCTGGAACAACTTCTTCCTGCCCCTGGTGATGCTCTCCGACCAAAAGCTCTACCCGGTCAGCCTGGGCCTGTACTCGTGGAATACCAACGCGCACGCCTTCCCCGAGTTCTATCCGCTGGTGATCACCGGATCGCTGATGGCCGTGGTTCCGCTGGTCGTCGCGTTCGTCTCGCTCCAGCGCCACTGGCGCTCGGGGCTCTCCGCGGGGAGCGTCAAGTGAGCGACGGCACCACCCGATTCGAGTCCGCCGGCGGTACGGGCGCGCCGCGCCGGCACCGGCCGCGACTGCTGCTCGCGATGGACCCCTCCGTGGCCACGCGCATCCTCGACGGCGAGGCGCGGGCCCGGCTGAGCACGCTGGCCGACGTCGATCTCGACCTGATCGCCGCCGACTTCGACACGCCGGCCGTGGCCGCCGCGCTGGCCGAGGCGGAAGTACTGTTCACCTGCTGGGGCAGCGCGCCCTTGGACGCGGCGGTACTGGCCCGGGCCCCGAGACTGCGCGCGGTGGTGCACGCGGCCGGTTCGGTCAAGCACCACCTCACCGACGCCGCCTGGGAGCGCGGCCTGGCCGTCTCCTCGGGAGCCTCGGCGAACGCGCTGCCGGTGGCCGAGTACACGGTCGCCGCGGTGTTGTTCGCCAACAAGAAGGTGCTGCGGATCCGGGACGCGTACCGCGCCGAGCGGCGACTCGTCGATTGGGACGCGCGTTTCCCGGGATTCGGCAACTACCGGCGCACCATCGGCATCGTCGGGGCCTCGCGGATCGGTCGCCGGGTGCTCGAACTGCTCCGCCCGTTCGACTTCGAACTGCTGCTGCACGACCCGTACGTGAGCGCCGAGCAGGCCCAGGCACTGGGCGCGCGTCGGGTGGACCTGGACGAACTGGTCGAGCGCTCGGACGTGGTCAGCGTGCACGCGCCCGAACTGGAGTCCACCCGGCACCTCCTGGACCGTCGCCGACTGGCGCTGATGCGGGACGGCGCGACGCTGATCAACACCGCGCGGGGCTCGCTCGTGGACCAGGACGCGCTCACCGAGGAACTGGTGGCCGGTCGCCTCGACGCGGTCATCGACGTCACCGAGCCGGACGTCCTCCCCGCCGCCTCCCCGCTGTACGACCTGCCCAACGTGCTCCTGACCCCACACATCGCCGGCTCCCTGGGCGGCGAACTCCGCCGCATGGTCGCCCTGGCCCTCGACGAACTCGACCGCTACACCAGGGGCCTCCCCTTCACCCACGCGGTAGAACCAGCCACCCTCACCCACTCGGCCTAACAGGCCCACGAACGCCGGCCGAACGCACCTCCCACCCCGGCCGGCGTTCGGGACCACCCAAGGCCACCGATTCACAAGACATGGCCAACCCCAGCCCGACCGGCGTTCGGGGCCCCGAGGCCCCCGATTCGCGAGATCCGGCCACATCCAGCCAGGCCGGTGTTTGCGGCCACCTGAAGCAATCGACCCGCGAAGTCCGTCGAAAGACGCAGCTCGGCGAGTATTCACGGCCACGCGAAACAACCGAGCCGGCAGGTCCGCCGAAACCTCAACCCGGCGTCCGCGGCCCCCGATTCGCGAGATCCGGCCACATCCAGCCCGGCCGGCGTTCGAGGCCACCTGAGACAACCGAGCCGCGAGGCCCGCCGAAAGAGATTCAGCCCGGCCGGCGTTTGAGGCCAACGCAGCCCGACCGATGCCGAACGTCGGCCGAAACGAAGCCGTCGGGGACCTTGCCCACACAACTTCCGGCCCCAGCCGGAGGCACCTGCACGACCCCCCAGACCGGAGGTCACATGCACGGCACCAGACCCCTGACCCTCGCCTTCTCGGCGACCCTCCTGGCCACCACGATCGGCCTGGTCTCGGCCCAAACCGCGAGCGCCACGGCCACAACCGCGCCCACGGCCACAACCGCGCCCACGGCCACGTACGTGGATTGCGGCGTCGGCCGACCGAACGCCACTGGGACCTCGCCCGACGACCCCCTCGGCGACCTGACCCTCGTCAACACCCGCACCCACCAACCCGGCGACCGCATCCTCCTGCGCGCCGGCACCCTGTGCACCGGAACCCTCACCCCGAAAGGCTCGGGCACCCCGGGCCACCCCATCACCATCGGCGCCTACGGCGAAGGCCCGCGTCCCGTGGTCCAAGGCACGGGCGGCCCCTCCACCGTGCGCCTGGTCGACCAGAGCTGGTGGACCGTCCAGGGCCTGCACGTGACCAACCCGGCGCCGACCCAGGCCCTCCTTACCGGCGTCCAGATCGACACCACCACCCCCGACCGCAAGTACGGGATCGTGCTGCGCGACCTGGAGGTCTCCGACGTCGCCGGCTGGAGCGACAAGACCGGCGCCAACGCGGGCTGGTTCTCCGCCTCGGCCGGCATCGTCGTGCTCGGCCGGGCGAGCGCCGGACCGATCGAGAGCCTCACGATCGCCGACAACCAGGTGCACGACACCGGTGGCGGCGGCATCAAGATCTCGGTCAAGCCCGCCGACTTCCACCGCGACGTCCTGATCCGGGCGAACACCGTCCGCGGCGTGGGCGGCGACGGGATCGTGGTGCACGGCTCGGACGCACCGCTGGTCGAGTACAACCTCTTCGACGACGGTGGCGGCGGCAAGTACCCGTACGTCAACGGCAACTTCGCCGGGATGTGGCCGATCAACTCGCGCGACCCGGTGTTCCAGTACAACGAGGTCACCCGGCAGCGGCCCTCCATCTTCGACTCCACCGCGTGGGACTGCGACGGGGCGATCACCGGCTCGTGCACTTACCAGTACAACTACTCGCACGACAACGGCGGTGGCTTCTACCTCGGTTGCCAGAACTGCACCGCGTTCGGAAACTTCCACGCCACCCAGATCCTGCGCTTCAACATCGCCCAGGACGACTGCCGGATCCGGGCCAACGCGTCCGGCGACAACACCAGCCCGCTGCGGATGTACAACAACACGTTCTTCTGCCCGAGCAAGAAGCTGGACGTCGAACTGCCCAACGGCCCCTCGGCGAACACGCTCGTCGCCAACAACGTGTTCGTGGCCGGTCAGGGCGCGCTGCCCACCGGGGCGGGCGTCAGCTACCAGGCCAACGTCTACCACGGCGGCTTCACCGCGCCGACCGGTGACACCTCGGCGGTGACCACCGATCCCGGCCTGGCCGCACCCGGTACCGCGACCGGCCGCGGCGACGCGGGCGGCTACGCGCTGCTCGCCGGATCTCCCGCGCTGGGCACCGGAATCGCGATAGCCGGCATCGGCTCGCGCGACTACTTCGGCAACCCCGTCGCGGCCGGCGGGGCGGGCGTCAACCGGGGCGCGTACAACGGCGCCGCAGTGAGCGCGCCGCTGTATCCGTCGATCGCCGCCGCGTACAACAACGTCGGAGTCGGCGACGACGCCAACCCCAACACCGGCGGCCTCGGGCTCTCCGGGCGCAGCTACTCCGGACCCGCGCTGGCGGCGGCCGGATACGTCCCGGGAGGTAGGGTCACCGCGGGCGGCGCCGCGTTCACGTGGCACCCCCGTGCCTACGGCCTGCCGGACAACGTCAAGGTCGCCGGCCAGCGGATCGCGCTGACCGGCAGCGGCAGCCGCCTGGTGGTGCTGGGCGCGGGCGCCTACGGCGCGCAGAGCGGCACGGTCACCGTCACCTACACCGACGGCACGTCGACGACGGCGACGCTCGCCCTCGGCGACTGGTGGAGCACCGCGGCGGGCCCCTCCGACCAGGTCGCGGTCCGGGCCGCCTATCACCACAAGCCGCAGACCGACTACCGCAATCCGGCCACGGCACGTTCCGAGGAGGACGTCACGGTACGCGTCGCGTCGCTCGCCATCGACCCCGGGCGGACCGTGGCGTCGGTGACGCTGCCGGCGGGCAGTCCGATCGCGGGACCCGGACTGCACGTGTTCGACCTGAAGGTCGTCTGATGTCCCGCCGGGGACGGGCCGTACGGCCACCACGCGGGACCGGGTCGCGGACGAGCGACGTACGTCGTCGTCGGCGACGCGGGCTCGGCCGGCCCGCCGTAATCGCCGCGTCGCTCGCGGTCGCGGTGGTGGGCATCCTGGTGGCCCTGCTCGGCCCGTCCCCGGCATCCGGACGGGCGACACCCGACCGCAACCCCGCTCCCGCTCCGGGCTCGGCCTTGCCGGCCGCCGTCGTGGATCGGGCCGTCGTGGTCGCGACGGTGGACGAAGTACCGCTTACCGCCGGTGAGTTGCGTCGGGCCGTGGTGCGGTTGCGGGCCGAGGTGGTGGCGGAGTTCCCGATCGCCGGTGCGCGTGCCGATTATTGGCGTACCCCGATCGTGGGTCGCACGCCGCACGAGGTGCTGCGGGAGCGGTCCTTGCGCGCGGCCGTCGGGGAAGCGGTGCTGCGCCGCTGGGCCCGGCAGGCCGGTGTGTCGACCGACCCGTCCGAGGCGGGCTTCCGGGCCCGCCTGGACGCCGAGAACGCCCGCCGCGCGGCGGCCCGGGCTCAGGGGCGCCCGATGCCGGGTGTACCGAGCTATGACGAGGACGGCTTCGCCCGCAACGAGGTGGCCGAACTCTCCGCCTCGCTACGGGAATCGCTCGCCGGCCAGGTGGACCTGTCCGAATCCCGGCTGCGCGAGCGATACGCCGAACTGCTCGCCGCCGCTTCGCCGTCGGCCGGGGCACCGGCCTTCGACCAGGCTCGCGATCGCCTTCGACTCGACCTTCTGTCGGCCGCGTTCGACCGCGAACTGGCGCGACGGGTGGCCGCCGCCCGAGTCGTGCCGCTGCCGACCGCCGACACGGTGATTCGCGCGGCCGAGTAGGCGGGTGGCCTCGATGCGTGCGGTGGTGGTGCCGTCGGTGCGTGATCCGAACGGCACCACCGGGCCCTGCCCGGCTCGGGGCCACCGGGTTTCCGGGTCGGCCCTATGCCGGTGGCGCGGGGCTCTCGGTGTGCGTGGCGTCCTTCGCGGCGGTGAAGGTCACGTCGTCGGCGTGGGCGATGATCTCGACCTCGTCGCCCAGGGCCCATTCGGCCACCCGCGAGACCATGTGGGCCGGGACCGCCTCGCTGATGCCGGGCGCGGCGGGGATGTCGTACGTGGCGTGGGCGTCGTGTGGCAGCACCACCCGGTGGTCGCGTTCCAGCGCCGCGCGTGCGGTGGCGCCGACGCACATCTCCGACATCACTCCGCATACGGCCAGGTCCGTGACGCCGGCGCGGGTCAGCAGGTCCTCCAGTGGTGTGCCGTCGAAGCCGTCGTCCTCGGTCTTGCGCACCACGAACTCGCGGGGACCGGGCCGTACCGGAAGGCGCAACTCCCAGCCGGGGGTGCCGACTTCGTCGTCCGCACCGACCGGCCCGTCGTTTTGCAGGTGCACCACCAGCGCGCCGCCCGCCCGGGCGCGGTCGACCAACGCGGCGGCCCGGTCCACCACCCGCTCCGCCGCGGGTACCGCGCCGGCACCGGTGACGAATGCCATCTGGACGTCGACGACGATCAGGGCCGACACGGGTTCCGTCTTCTCCGTCATGGCACCCCATCCTGCCCGGTGGCCGGTTCGGCCGAACCGATGGGGTCGACGACCGCCGCGGCGCCGCGGACGGGGCGGCCGGGTGCGCGGCGGCTACGCGTCGAAGGCCAGGCCGCGGAACGTGTCGCGGATCGTGTTCAGTGGTTCGCGTTCGCGGGAGTAGTAGACCTTGTTGGTGAGCAGGACCGCCCAGCGGTGTCGTTTCGCGGAGACCCACATGGCGGTACCGGTGAAGCCGTAGTGGGTGTAGATGCCTTCGGTCGGGTGTGTACCGGGGGCGGGGTGCCAGAACAGGCCCCGGGCGGGTTCGAGGTCTCCGGTGTGGACGGCGAGCGATTCGGCGACCCAGGCGGGGCCGAATCCGGGTTCGGCTCCGCCGGCGGCCGAGGGCGCGCCGAGCAGTCGACGGAGGAAGCGGGCCAGGTCGTCCCGGACGGTGAAGGCACCCGCGACGCCGCAGACGCCGCCGAGCAGGCGCGCGGACGGGTCGTGCACCGTGCCCCGGAGCCGGACCCCGGTGGCCGGATCGGGCTCGGTGGGCGCGCAGCGGGCGGCGAGTGCGGTCGGGAGCGGGCCGAACCGGGTGTCGCGCATCTCGAGCGGTCGCCAGATCCGGGACGTGGCGACTCGGTCGAGCGGTCGGCCGGCGAGGTGTTCGACGAGGTAGCCGAGGATGAGCGCGGCCCGATCGGTGTACTCGACGGCCTCACCGGCCGGCCGGTGCAGGACCTCGCCCAGTACGCCGGCGCGGATGTGCCCGGGTTCGGTGCCGTAGTGGCTCGCCAGGTCGGCGTGCGGCGGGACGCCCGCGGTGTGGGTGAGGAGTTCGCGCGCGGTGACGGTGCCGAGCGGCCGGTCGTCCACCTCCGACCAGTAGGTGGCGAGCGGAGCGTCCAGGGGCAGGACGCCGTCCTCCCACAGGGCGCCGACACAGGCCCAGGCGGCGATGATCTTGGTCAGGCTGGCCGCGTCGAAGATCGTGTCCGGGGCCGGCAGCCGCCGGTCGCCGGCGGCGGTGGGCCCGAGCGGGTCGAGGGTGCCGGTGGCGCCGGCCGCCCGGGTTCCCTCGGTGTCGCCGAGGGCCCACACCGCGCCGGGGTAGACCCGCTCCCGGACGCCGGTGCCCACCAGACGTTCGATGGCGGCGATGTCGGTGTTGCCGGGTGCCATCGTCCTCTCGCCTCCCTGTCCCGCTTCGGCGCGCCGCCGGGTGTGGTCGCGTCGATGGTGTGTACCCCGGGCGGGGGCGGTCGGTGCGGTGATCCTGTGGGCACGCCCTTCGCCGGCGTGTGCGGACTCCGCCGATCCGGTGGTCCTCGACGAGCCCGCCCGCCCGTGAGTTGCCGGTCGTCGCGCTTCGGGGTCCGTGGTTGCCGGACCTTTCGCGGGCGGCCTTCGTCGGCGCCTGCCGTCAGCGGATGTCCGGGATGCCGAGGTGGACGGTCACCGCGGTGAGGACCGTGACCGACGTGCCGGCGGGGTCGGTACGCAGTGCCTTGCCGTGGTTCCGCGAGTCCGGGGTCTTGGTTCTGGTGAAGGTCGGGAGCAGGCCGGCGGCCTGGATCCTGGTTCGCGCGTCCTCCTCGCTCGGGCCCGCCACCGGCGGGACCGGCGTCTTGGCGTCCCGGACCCGGTGATCGGCCGACCCCGGATTCCCCGGTGGGCCGGCGGACTGCCCGGGGTGACGTGGCCGCGGTGCCGACCGGTTCCGCGCGGGGGTCGGTTCGCCCGGGTTCGAGGGAAGGTCCCAACCGGACGACCGGTGCCGGGTGGCGGAGCGGGTCTACTCGTTCGCGGTCGAGCCCGTGGCCCCGTCGGCCCCGTCGCCGTGCGGGGAGTGCGATGGCGCGGGGTGGTCCGACTCGACGAGAGCGCCGATCACCCGGTCCAGGGTGGCCAGATCGGCCGGCGCGAGGTCGCGCAGGGACTCGGGGGGCTCGTCCAGGATGCCGCGCGCGATGCGGGCCAGGCGCAGACCCTCCGGGGTGGCGGTGAGCATGCGCTGGCGGCGGTCGTCGGGGTGCACGGTGCGTTCGATCAGGCCGCGGCGTTCGAGATCGTCGACGACCAGCGTCGTGTAGGGCTTGTCGGTGGACAGCCGTGCGGCCAGTTCGCGCATGGACATCGGACCGGCGGCCACCCGGCGCAGCGCCTTGACACGGACGAAGCTCAGCCCGGTGGCCTCGGTGACCTCGCGACGGCGGTCGTGGCGTTCCACGACCAGGGCGCGCATCCCGATCCAGACCCGTGCCGCGGCGTCGGCGGGGGTGTCGCTCGCGGTGTCGCGCGCGGGGGAAGCGTTCATTGCCTCACGTCCGTCGTATCGCGTGCCTGGGCGGGCGCGGCCGCGGGCATCAGTTCCGCGCCCGTGCGCTCGGCCGTGCGCCGGGCCCAGCGGCCCGTGGTGAGCATACCGAGGCCCGCGACGGCGACGCCGCAGCCCAGCACGATCCACCACCCGGTGTGCGTGGCGGCGGCCAGGCCGGCAGCGCCGGGGGCGGCCAGGACGGACGCCATCGTGGCGCCGACCACCGCGACTCCGAAGGCCTGGCCGACCTGGCGACTGGTGGACGCGATCGCGGCGGCGACGCCGGCCTGGGCGCGCGGCATCCCGGACACCGCGGTGTTCGTGATCGGCGCGTTCACCAGTCCGAATCCACTGCCGAACAGGGCGTAGGCGGTGATCAATCGAGCGGTGGAGGTGTCCTCGCCGAGTCCGACCAGCAGTCCGGCACCGGCCGCCATCGCGAGGCCGGCGGCGATCAGCGGTAGGCGCGGGCCCACCAGGGTGAGCAGGCGCCCGGAGATCGGCGAGAACACGACGGTCGCCAACGCCATCGGCAGCGTGTGCAGACCGGCCTCGGTCGGCGAGAAGCCGCGTGCGTCCTGGAGGTAGAGCGTGTTCAGGAAGAGGAATCCGGACATCGCCGCGAACGCGCACACCGCGATCACGGTCGCGCCGGCGAACGGCACGCTGCGGAAGAAGCGCAGGTCGATCAGGGGTTCCGTGCGCCGGGGTGCCCAGCGGAGCAGGCCCGCCACGCAGCCGGCGGCGAGGGTGAACAGCGCGATGATCGGGGGCGAGGACCAGCCCGCCTCGGGGCCTTCGATGATCGCGTAGGTCAGGGACAGCAGGAACGCGAACACCAGTACCTGGCTGACCGGGTCTGCGCGCCTGGGGTGCGCCGCCTTGGACTCGGGGACGAACAGCGCGGTGAGGACGATCGCGGCGAGCGCGACGGGCAGGTTGATCCAGAACACCGAGCGCCAGCCGGCCGCGTCGACCAGGGCGCCGCCCACGATCGGACCCAGTGCCATCGCCACCCCGACCACCGCGCCCCACACGCCGATCGCGCGGGCGCGTTCGCGGGGCTCGGTGAAGGTGTTGGTGACGATCGACATCGCGACGGGGGTGAGCATCGACCCGCCGACGGCCTGCACCACCCGGAACACGATCAGCCACTCGAGACCGGGGGCCAGGCCGCACAGCAGCGAGCCCACGGCGAAGAGCACGAGTCCGGTCTGGAAGACCCGGCGCCGGCCGATGCGATCGGCGGTCGAGCCGGCGAGCATGAGCAGTGCGGCGAGCACGAGCGTGTAGGCGTCGATGGTCCATTGCAGTTGGGACACCGAGGCGTCCAGGTCGCTGCGGATCGCGGGCAGGGCGATGTTCAGGATGGTGTTGTCGAGGCCGACGATGAACAGGCTCAGACAACAGGTCACCAGGACTACGAGCTTCCTGCGCCGACCGACCGACCCGTCGCCGCCGCCTCCGGATCCGGCCGTGCTCTCGGCGGAGGACATGGACCAACCCCAATCGTTATAGCAATACAATCATTACTGTTGTACAACCAAATGAAGCGGGTGGTCAACCGATGGTCGATTCCCCCCACGCCTCGATTCCGGGTCGGGGGAGCGTGTCGTCGTCGGGTCGGTTTGCCGGGTGCGGGCGTTGACAGGGCGCCGGCAGGAGAGGTGAACGGGGCGGAACCCCCGTGGCGTCACTCCGGTGGTGGCCCGGCTGCCGGCACTGACCGAGACCGAGGGCCTGTTCGGGAGACGGATCGCGGCCCGACCCCGCCCGCGCCGGGCGATGTGACCTTCGACCCGACGTGCGACGCGTGTCCGCCGGGGTGGCCGGGTGGACGCTCGCGCGCGGGTGGCGGGCGGTTACGCGCGGGTGGCGAGCCGCTCGTCGCCGGCCGGTACGTCCCGATCCGGCCCGGTCGGCCGAATCGCACGGGTCGGCGGCGGATCGGGCCGGGCCGAGGGTGCCGCGGCGGCCGTTTCCCGGGCGATGAAGGAGCCGAGTTCGGCGATCGTGCTCATCAACGGCGCGGGGAAGACGACGGTGGTGTTCTTGTCCACGCCGAGCTCGACCAGGCTCTGCAGGTTGCGCAGTTGCAGGGCGAGCGGGTGGGCCGTCATGGTGTCCGACGCGTCGCCCAGCGCTGCCGCCGCGAGCGACTCGCCCTCGGCGTTGATGATCTTCGCGCGCTTCTCCCGCTCCGCCTCGGCCTGTTTGGCCATCGCGCGCTTCATCGTCTCCGGCAGTTGGATGTCCTTGAGTTCGACGAGGGTGACCTGGACGCCCCACTCGGCCGTGGTCACGTCGAGGATCCGCCGGATGTCGAGGTTGATCGTGTCGGTCTCGGACAACGTGTCGTCGAGCGTGTGCCGGCCGACCACCTTGCGCAGGGTGGTCTGCGCGATCTGGTCGATGGCCGCGTGCACGTTCTCGATCGCGACCACGGATTTCACCGCGTCCACGACCCGGAAATAGGCGACGGCCGACACGTCGACGCTGACGTTGTCGCGGGTGATGATGCCCTGCGACTGGATCGGCTTGGTGATGATCCGCAGCGACACCCGGTGCAGGATGTCGACGAACGGAATGATCAGGTGGAATCCGGGCGCCCGGACTCCCCTGACCCGGCCGAGCCGGAACAGCACGCCCAGCTCGTACTGCTTGACGATCTTCACGGCGAAGCCGAACCACAGCAGGAGGAGAACCGCCAGAACGACGCCCAGAATGATCAGGATGGCCACGATGCGCCTCGGTTGCTCGGTCGTTCGTATGGCGCACCCCGACCCGGCGGCGCCGATCCGAGGGCGCGCCTTCAAGTGTTGCGCGGCCGCCACCGTGCCCGAATCACCCACCGCTCGGGCCTTCGCCGACCCGTCGGGACCGCTCCGGTCCGTCCTCGAACCGCTTTTCACGATGCGTGTGCCGAAGGGCCGTCACACTTTCCCGGCGGGGTCCGTGAAGGCTGTGTCGAGCACATCGGGACAGCCGGAAGCCGGACGGTCGGCGGGTCGGCGGGTCGGCGGGTCGTTCGTGCTCGGCTGCGGGGTCGCTGGACTCAGGCGGCGGGTGCCCGGCGGGTGTTCCAGATCTCGCGTTCGGCGCCCAGGGGGTCGCGGACGACGCGCGGGGTGGTGTCCCACACCATTGTGTGGCGGTGCTCGTGGGTGTAGCGCGGCCACTGGGCACCCGGGTCGAGGTCGCGAATGAAGGCCACCCAGGCGCCGTGCATCGCGTCGGCCAGCTTCTGCGGGGCGTCGGGGCCGGTCGCGTTCTCCGCGCCGTCGGCGGCGAGCAGGTCGAAGGCGAACGGCAGGTCGAGGCAGTGGAACGCCTTGCCGCCGAACATCGGCGCGCTGGACAGCCATTCGAACGTGTACAGCCAGGTCGGCCGGTCCTGACCCGCGCGGGCCTCGGCGATCGAGACGGCGGCGCCCCGAAACAGCGTGTCGGTCAGCGCCTGGCCGATCACCTGGGCGGGGGTCGCGCCCTCGTGCAGGGCGAGATACGCCTCGATGCCCTCGGGCGGCAGGCCGACCGAGCCGAGGATGCCCACGGCGGCCTCGATCGGAGCGTTCGGCATGCCGAACTCGGCGGCGGCGTTGAACTCGTGGTGGGTCGCGCCGAGCATCAGCGGCGCGGGTGTAGCCGAGCCGTCGCGGAAGGCCGCGTGTACGTCCTCGGGGACCAACTCGCCGTCGGTGAACGGCGCCAGGAGCAGTCCGGGCAGTGCGGCGGAACCCTCCTCGGGCGCGGTGACCAGGTCCTGCAGCCGTTGCATCTCGTCGTGCGAGACGTCGCGCAGCGCGGCGGCGGTCGCGGGCAGACCGGTGCGGGCGGTGAAGAGTTCGGACACGGCGAGGCCGGCCGCGCGGCTCTGCGGCTCCATCACGGCGCCGGAGACCGAGATCGCGGCCCGGAAGAGGTCGTGCGCGGACGGCGTGACCATCAGCGTCTGTACCGCGCCGCCACCCGCCGACTGACCGGCGATGGTGACCTTGGCCGGGTCGCCGCCGAAGGCCGCGATGTTGTCCCGGACCCAGCGCAGCGCGGCGATCCAGTCCAGCACGCCTCGGTTGTCGGGGGCGCCCTCCAGGTGCAGGAAGCCCTCGATGCCCAGCCGGTAGCCGAGCGAGACCAGGACGACGCCGTCCCGGTTGAACGCACCGCCCTCGTACCAGGGGCTGGCGGCGGAACCGGCCACGAAGCCGCCGCCGTGGATCCAGACCAGGACCGGCAGCCCGGCGTCCGTGTCCGGGCTCGGGTTCGCGCTCGGGTTTGCGCTCGGGTTCGGGGTGAACACGTTGACGCTGAGCACGCCGTCACCGGGGATCGACGGTTCCGGGATGATCGTCGGCCCGTCGCCGAAGCTGCGGCGCTGGGCGGTGGGGCCGTACGCGGTGGCGTCCAGCGGCTCGGTCCACGCCTCGGGGGCGTCGGGCGCGGCGAAGCGCAGGTCGCCGACGGGAGGCTTGGCGTACGGAATGCCCAGGAAGCGGGCGGACCGGCCCTGCCACGAACCCCGGACGGGGCCGAGGGTGGTGGTGACGAGCGGCTGGTTGGACACGGGTTCATCCTTTGCGCGGAGGGGTCGAGCGGCCCACACGGGGGCGAATCCCGAGCGGTCCATGGCCGAGTATCGACCGCGACTCATAAATATTACAAGTCTTGAAAAAAATATGACCGGCCACGCGAGCAAAGAGCCGCGGAGCCGCGGAGCCGCAGAGCCGTTGGGCCACGGTGGCGCCGAGTTGCCGACCCACGGGTCGGTGGGACCGCGGGGCGTCGCCCGACCTCGGCACCATCGGCCCCGATGTCGACCGGAAGCGTCCGGATTCGACTGGGGCAGAATCGTTCGGGTGAACACCCCCGCCCCCGCCCCCACCGACACCGCCGCGGTTCGCCGGCACAATCTCGCCCTCGTGTCGCGTGAGATCGCCGCGCACGGCCCCTGTGCGCGTACCGAGGTCGCGACGGCCACCGGACTCGTGCCCGCCTCGGTCACCGGCTTGGCCGCCGACCTGATCGGGCGTGGTCTGGTGGCCGAGGTGGGCTCCGCGTCCTCCGGGGGGCGGGGTCGGCCGCGCCGGTTGTTGCGCCTGGTGCCGGAACGGGTGGTGGCGATCGCGGTGCAGGTGACCCTGGAGCGGGTCGAGGTGATGGCCGCGGACCTGGCCGGCACCGTGGTGCACCGCGCGTCCGTGCCGCATCACGCGCCGTTCGGCGATCCCGAACCGCCGGCCGCCGTGCTCGCGCGCGAGATCGGCCGGGCCGAAGCGGTGGTGCGCGCCCGACCCGACGTACATCTCGCCCGGGTGGTGATCGCGATGGCGGGGCCGGTGACCGGGCCTGGCCACACCGTTGCCGCCGCGATCGACTTCGGCTGGTCCCGGACCGACCTGCGCGCGCTGGTGCTGGCGCACCTGCCCGACCTCGCCTGCCCGCTCGACGTGGTCAACGACGCGAACGTCGCGGCCCTGGCCGAATACCACGCCCGGGCCGAACCGGGTGGCGAACTCCCGTACGCCGTCGCGTACATCAAGGCCGACACCGGCGTGGGCGGCGGTCTGGTGGTGGACGGCCGCATTCACATCGGTACGCACGGCATGGCCGGCGAAGTCGGCCACATCCCGCTCGCGTTCGATGGCCCCGACTGCCCGTGCGGCGCGCGCGGGTGCCTGGCGATGTACGTCGGGCCCGAGCCGCTGACCGCCGCCGCCGGGCTCGCCGACCTCGCCGCCCGGGACGGGATCGACGCGGCCCTGGCCGAACTCGACCGCCGACTGGCCGCCGGGGACCCGCGGGCGGTCGACGCGCTCGCCGTCGCGGGCCGCGCGGTGGGCGCGGCGGTGCTGGCGATCTCGGGACTCGTGGACCCGGGCGAGGTGATCCTGGGCGGCTACCTGGCGACGTGGAAGGCATGGCTGACCCCCGGGGTCGACGCCACGCTGGCCGGCCGCCGCGCGCTCGCGCCACGCTTGCAACCGGCCATCGTGGCAGGGGTGTTGGGCCCGGACGCGACGCTGCGCGGAGCGCTCCGGATCAGCCGGGAGTCGACCCTGGCCAACGCGGCCGACGTCCCGGCGCTGGGCGACGCGGCCACGACGACCTGACGTCGCCCGCGCGTGCTCTCCGTGCTCTCGCGCCTCGCCGGCGCCCGAAGCCGCTTCCGACCCGCTTCCGACCCGCCTGCGACGCGTTTCCGATTTGCTTCCGATCCGCTTCCGCCCCGCCTCCGGTCCTGCTCCCCCGGCCGTTCACCCTGCTCCGGACGGGTGAACCCACTTCGAGTCGCCCGTGCCGCCCCGCGCCCGAGCCCATGCTGAGCCTGCGGTCGCAACCGGCGGTCCGGGATCGAGAGGGACACGCGTGCGCAAACGCTTCGGAGTCATGGTCGCGGCAGCGTTGTTGGTGGTGGCCGGGGCCGCGCCCGCGTACGCCCGGCCCGCGCTGCCGGACGCCACCGACGGTGCCTACCTGAACGAGATGTTGACCGCGATCAACACCTACCGGAGTCGGCACGGCGCGCCGGCCGTGCGGTTCGACCCGGAGCTGAACGCGTACGCGAAGAATCGCGCGGCGCGGATCTCGGCCTTCGAGGGGCTCTCGGAGGACCATCGCGGGCTGGACCCCGGCACCGGCGAGACGCTCTATTGGGGCGGCGCCACCGCGCCGGGCCCGGTCTCGGCCCGAGCGGCGGCGCGGGCCTGGTACGACGAGGTTGCCGCGTACGACTTCGAGGCCGGCCGATTCAGCGGCGCCACGGGCAACTTCACCCAGTTGGTCTGGAAGGGCAGCACCAGGATCGGCGCGGCCCGCTCCGCCGGTCGCGGCTCGAAATGGTACGAGACCTACATCGTGGTCAACTGGCGGGCACCGGGCAATCTGACGGGCTCCTTCACGCAAAACGTGGCACCGACCCGCTGACGCAAGGGATCGGCGGTACGCCGGTCGGCGGTCCGAGCGCCGGTCGTGGCCGAATTCGTTCGGCAGCCCGAGCGCCTGCGCCGGCCGAATCCCTGCCGATGCGCGTTGTGGCGAAATACCCGCCTCAGGTGGGTTGTTGCCGCGCCATGTGTCATCCTCCCGAGGCCGCGCGCCCGTTCGTCCCGGTCGGCCACAGTGCCGCGCTCGCCGCGAGTGGTGGTAGCAGCGCGACGAGGGCCAGGGCCCGCGCCGGGTCCATCGTCTCGGACAGCGCGCCGACCGCTGCCGCGCCCATCCCGCCGCCGACGAAGTACATCTGGTTGAGCAGTCCGACCGCCCCGCCGCGTACGGCGGGATCGACCAGAGTGGCTACCCGCCCGGTCGTGACGACCTGGCTCACCGCGAAGGCCACGATGCACAGCGACGCGGCCACCACGATCACCGCCGCGCCCGAGCTCAGGCCCACCGCGAGCAGGCCCGCCGAGGCCGCCACCGTGGTCGCCGCGAACAACCCGCGCCCGCGCGATCCCACCGCCCGACGGGCGAGCACGAAGCCGATCAGGCCGCCGGGCAGCAGCGCCGCGCCGACCTGGAGCACGCTCCACCCGTACTCCCGGACCAAGAGTTGCGGCGCCGCGTACATCACCGAGAACAGCGCGCCGAACACGCCGATCCCCATCACCGCCGTGAGCACGATCGTGCGGTCGCCGATCAGCGCGCGCGGCACGAAACCGTGCGGACGGCGCCGGGTCCACCAGGTCAGCGTGCCCAGGGCGAGCGCCGCGCCGGCACCCAGAGCCGAGACCGCGGGCGTGCCCAGGGACAGCGTGGGGGACTGGATCAGCACCAGCGACGTGGTGGCCGTGAGCGCGACCAGTCCGGCACCCACCGCGTCCACCGCGCGGCGCGAACCGGTCCCGGCACGGCGGATCAGCGGCAGGCACAGGGCGATCACCGGCAGGGACAGCGCGGGCAGTACGAGCGTGGCCCGCCAGCCGATCCACTCGGTCACCACGCCACCGACCAGGGTGGCGCCGGCCCCGAAGACCGCCATCGTGCCGCCGAAGCCGCCCAGGATCCGGGCCCGCCGAGCCGGATCGGCGGCCACCGCGAGCGCCAGTGCCGCGGAGACCATCGCGCCCGAACCGGCCGCCGCCAGGAACCGACCGGCGACCAGGACACCGAGGTTCGGCGCCCCCAGGCACACCGCCATGCCCAGCGCGAGCAGCGCGCCGCCCGCCGACAGCGAGAACCGCACGCCGCGCGCGTCCGCCAGCCGACCGAACACGGCCGTCCCCATGCCGAGCGCGAGCGCGTGCGCGGTCAGCACCCAGCCGACGGTCGTCGGCCCGGCGTCCAGCGCGCGACCCACGTCCGGCAGCGCGACCCCGGCCGAGGTGACCCCGAACACCGAGGGCCCGCCGAGCAGTCCGAGCCGGATCCCCTCCCCGCGAATCGCACCGGGCTCCGCTGCCGTCCGGATCGGCACCGGCCCCGCTTGCCCGGCACTCCCGTCCGGCGCCGCCTGCCTCGTCGTCACGACCGTGCTCCTCGTCCGCGATGCCGCCGGGGTGTCCTCGACCATCGAGCCCCGGGCACCGACCCGGGCCACTCTCGGCCCGCGCCCGGCCGCCGCCCATCCCTCACCTGGGGGATGGGCGCGTGCGGCCGGGACGCGCAGGATCGACGACGTCCGCATCGATCCGGCCGAGGAGTACGCGTCATGCAAGCCGTCATCGCCACCGCATACGGTGGTCCCGAGGTACTGACCGCCGTCCACGCCCATCCCGAACCGCGTCCCGGCCCGGGGCAGGTGCTGGTGAACGTGGCCGCGAGCGGGGTCAACTTCATCGACATCAGCCAGCGCCGCGGTGTGTTCGCCGTACCCACGCCGTTCGTCCCCGGCGTCGAGGGCGCCGGTACGGTCGCCGAACTCGGCCCGGACGTGACCGGCGTCGCCGTCGGCGACCGGGTGGCCTGGGCCATGGACGGCTCGGTGACCACCGCGTACGGCGGCTACGCGCAGCGCGCCGTGGTCTCCGCGGATCGTGCGGTGCCGATCCCGGAGGGGCTGAGCGCCGAATCGGCCGCCTCGGTGTTGATGCACGGGATGACCGCGCACTACCTCACCCACGACACCCACCGGATACGCCAAGGCGAGACTGTCGTGGTGCACGCGGCGGCGGGCGGCCTGGGCGGACTGCTCACCCAGTACGCGGTCGCCCGCGGCGCGCGGGTGATCGCGACCGTGTCCGACCCGGCCAAGCATGCCCGGGCCCGCGCGGCCGGGGCCGATCTCGTGTTCGGTTACGACGGGTTCGCCGAGCGGGTGCGCGAGGCCACCGACGGGCGGGGCGCGGACGTGGTGTATGACGGGGTCGGCGCGGCGACCTTCGACGGCGGCCTGGCGAGCCTTCGTACCCGCGGCACCATGGTGCTGCTCGGCGGTGCGAGCGGCCCGGTACGAGACTTCGACACCGGCCGCCTGCTCGGCGCGGGCTCGTTGTACCTGACCCGGCCCGGCATCGCCGACTACCTCCGCGACCGTGCGGAATTGCTCGCCCGGGCGCGCGACGTGTTCGAGCGCACGCTGGCCGGCGCATTGCGGCCGCACGTGGGCGGGCGCTACCCGCTGGCGCAGGCACGTCGGGCACACGAAGACTTGGAGAGCCGGCGGACGACGGGGAAGCTTCTGCTCATTCCCGGGGCTGACGCCTTCGCCGGGGGGTGACCCTGCTGCCCCCTGCTGCCCCTGCCGGAACACCGTCCCGCCACCTGGCCGGGCATCGCCGACTACTTCCGCGACCGTGCGGAATTGCTCGCCCGGGCGCGCGACGTGCTGGAGCGCACGTTGTCCGGCGCGCTGCGGCCGTACGGGGGTGGGCGCTGCCCGCCCGGCGCGGGCGCGTGGTGTGCACGGGGCCCGGGGAGCCCGCGGACGACGGGGAGACTTCTGTTGATGCTCCGGGTCGATGCCGTGGCTGGGGGGTGAGCCCGCCGACGTGCCGGCACGCCGAGCCGCCACCCGGCCGGGCTTCGCCGGCTGTGTCCGTGGCCGCGTGGAATTGCTCGCCGGATGCGCGACGTGTTCGAGCGCACGTTGTCCGGCGCGCGAAGAGCCGGCGGACGACGGGGAAGCTTCTGCCGATTCCCCGGGTTGACGCCTTTGCTGGGCTGACCCGCTGACCCGCTGACCCGCTGACCCGCTGACCCGCCGGCACACCGACGGCCGACCGCCGACTCACAGTGCACCGACTCGGGCCCACCGACCCGCCGACCCGATTGCCGCGCCGGCCTTCGCCTGCGCCCGAGATACCCGACCAGTGAACGGAAGCGCCGATGACCCGCCGACCCGACACCGACGGCTGGAAGCGGGACGAACTGCTCGCCCGCGCCGCCGAGGCGCCCGACGCGCTCGCGCTGTTCGCGACCGCGTCGGTGCGGCTGCGGCGCCTGGTCCCGTTCGACGCCGCCGTGTGGCGTGCGACCGATCCGCTCACCGGGTTGATCGCCGCGCCGATCCGGGTGCAGAACATCGACGCGGGTGGCTGCGCGGCGTTTTGGACCAGCGAGGCCGACCCGGGCACGATCAACGCTTTCCGTACCCTCGTGGACGCCCGGGTTCCGGCGGCGGCGCTGCGTGAGAGCACGGGCGATCGGCCCGAGCTCGGTCCGCTCTACGACGCGTACCTGCGCCCGCGCCGGTTCGGTGACGAACTGCGCGCGGTGCTGCGGACGGCGGGTCGGCCGTGGGGCAGCGTGAGCCTGTTCCGGGACCGGGATCGGCCGGCCTTCACCTCCGCCGACACCGAACTGGTCGCGGGTCTGTCCGCGCCACTCGCCAGGCGGCTGCGCGGCTTCCTGCGGCCGGGCGAGGTCACCGTCGAGGAGGTGGCCGGCACGGACGAGGCGACCGGCGTACTGCTCTTCGACCGCGCCGGACGCCTGATCTCGGCCAACGCGCAGGCCCGCGAGCGAATCGCGAGTGTGGCCGGCGAGGACGCGGAAACCACGATGCCGATGTGGATCGCCACCCTGGCGGCGGCCGGGACCGGTCGGGTGCGGGTGCGTACCCGGGCCGGACGCTGGCTGGTGTGCCACGCGTCCCGGCTGAGCGGCGACGACCCCTTCACGGTGGTGATGATCGAGGCGGCCCCGGCGTCCGAGGTGGCCGCGATCATCGTCGAGGCGTACGAACTGACCGGGCGCGAGGCCGAGATCACCCGTCTGATCGCGGGCGGCCTGGGCACCGACGAGATCGCCCGCCGACTGCACATCTCCAAACACACGGTGCGCGACCACATCAAGTCCGTCCTGTCCAAGGTCGGCGTCACCAGCCGCGGCGAACTGGTCGCCAAACTCTTCACCGAACACGTAGCCCCAGCCGCCACAGCCCAGGTCTCCCGCGTACGAACGGCGAG
Source organism: Embleya sp. NPDC127516 (assembly GCF_044765325.1). Taxonomy (NCBI): domain Bacteria; kingdom Bacillati; phylum Actinomycetota; class Actinomycetes; order Kitasatosporales; family Streptomycetaceae; genus Embleya; species Embleya sp. NPDC127516. The sequence goes on from NZ_JBIWJT010000007.1 coordinate 201,520, forward strand.
TTGATCGCACCGCGGCCCCGCCCGCGCGGCGCGGCGCCACGGTGGGGGCGTTGTCGGGAGGAGGGGCGTTGACAGAAGCAATATGGTCGTCCATATTGGAGTTATGGCGAGGGCATCGAAGAAGGAACAGATTCTGGACGCGGGGACCGAGACCGTGCGTCGGTTGGGGCTGGTCGGGGCGAGTGTGCGGGACATCACCGGAGGCGCGGGCGTGCCGCTGGGGTCGTTCTCGAACCACTTCGCCTCGAAGGAGGCGTTCGGGCTGGCCGTGCTGGATCGCTACTTCGCGGATGTGCGGACGATCGTGGCGGCGACGCTGGAGGACGCGAGTCGGCCGCCGGTCGAGCGGCTGCGTGCGTACTTCGACGTCGTCACCGAGAGGTTGGCCGGCCGCGAGTGGCGGGACGGCTGCCTGATCGGGAACACCGGCGTGGATTCGGCCGAGCACAGCGAGGTGATCCGCGAGCGCCTGGTGGAGATCTTCGCCGAATGGCGCGAGCCGTTCGCGCGGTGCCTCGCCGAGGCCGAGGCGGCCGGAGAGATCCGTACCGGGCTGCCGCCGCTCGACCTGGCCGACTATCTGCTCGCGTCCTGGCACGGCGCGATGTTGCGGATGAAGGTCGAGCGCGACCCCGGGCCGTTGGAGCGGTTCAAGACCGTCACATTCGCCACCGTGCTCGCCCCAGCCGCCGGCTGACCGGCACGCAGCGCCCGACGGCCCGGCCCCGACCCGGCCCACATCACCACCACACACACCCATGGCGCGCTCGGTCCCACCGAGCGGAATCGGAGTCAGTCATGTCCCATGTCGATCCGACCACCCTCCCCGCGATCGCCGCACACGACCCGCACCCGCGCCGCCGCATCCGGGTGCTCGACGCCTACATGTCCTACGTCGACACCGGCCCGCGCCCCGACGACGGCAATGCCGACGATCCGAACACCGGCCCCGGCCCCGTGGTCTTCCTGCACGGCAACCCGACGTCGTCCTACCTCTGGCGCAATGTGATCCCCCACCTCGCCGACCGACGACGCTGCCTGGCACCCGACCTGATCGGCATGGGCGCCTCGGACGCCGCACCCGACGGCGCCTATCGATACGCCGACCACGGCCGCCGGCTCGACGCCTGGTTCGACGCCGTACTGCCCGCCGGTCCGGTCACTCTCGTGCTGCACGACTGGGGCTCCGCGCTCGGCTTCGACTGGGCCCGCCGGCACGCCGACCGGGTGCGCGCCATCGCGTACATGGAGGCGATCGTGCAGCCCCGGCTGTGGTCGGACTTCCCGCCGGGGCGAGACACCCTGTTCCGGGCGATGCGCTCGGACCAGGGCGAACAGCTCGTCTTGGAGGAGAACTTCTTCATCGAGACGGTCTTGCCCAAGAGCATCCTGCGCACGCTCGACGAGACCGAGATGGATGCCTACCGCGCGCCGTTCCGCACCCGCGAGTCCCGCGTGCCCACCCTGGTCTTCCCCCGCGAACTTCCCATCGACGGTACCCCCGCCGATGTCGCGAACACGGTGGAGGAGTACGGGAGGTGGCTTGCGCACAGCCCGGTCCCGAAGCTGCTGATCACCGCCGAACCCGGGGCCATCCTGGTCGGCCGCGCACTGGAGTTCGCCCGAAGCTGGCCCCGGCAGAGCGAGGTAACGGTCGCCGGAAGCCACTACGTCCAAGAGGACTCGCCACACGAGATCGGCGCGGCGATACGGGAGTTCGTCCTGGGTGTGGAGGCCGACCGAACGACCGCCTGAGCCACGCCCCGCGGCACGCGGCGTGATTCGCCCGAGCGGACAGGAACTCCTGGCCCGCTCCCCACGGTTGACCCGATGACAGGCGGCCGGCCCCGGACACGGAGCCGGCCGGCGACGGGGGACGAGAGGCCGGCTCGTGGACGCATCCGCACTCGTGGCGCGACTCACCGCACCGGACACCCGGGCGGACCCCTACCCGCTGTACGAACAGGCCCACCGACTCGGCCCCGTGCTGTGGGTGAGCGACACGTTCGTCGTGGTGACCGGCTACGCCGAGGCCGATCGGGTGCTGCGCGACCGGGACTTCGGCGTACTCGACCGCGAACCGACCGCGGCCGTGTTCGGCGGGACCGAGGAACCGCCGTCCTGGGGGCTGCTCGGCCGCTCGATCCTGCAGAGCAACCCGCCCGTGCACACCAGGTTGCGCAAGCCGATCGCGGCCGTGTTCACCGCGCGCCGGATCCCCGCGCTGCGACCGGCCGTCGAGAACGCCGTGGACCGACTCCTGGCCGGGATGGCCGAGGCGGGGCGGGACTGGTGCGCGGGCCTGGGTGTGGTCGCGCCGAACACGTCTCGTGTGAACGGCACGTTGTCCGACGGGTCGCTGTTCAAGACCTGGACCTTGCCGCCGGACCAACAGCAACCCGAGGCCGGACACCGGTCGACCGGAGGGCTTCGGCGCGAGCGTGACCCGCGCGGACGGCCGGAGCATCGAGATCCACGTCACCGCCGGCATCGTCGGTGGTCCGACCCACGGCCCACGGCCCGCTGCTGCCGGCGCCGCCGCTGAATCAGGCCGAATTCTCCCGCGCGGTACGCGACTCGACCTGGTTCCGCCGATGAACCGCGCCGGCCGGCCGGGCCGACGCCGGACGCCCGGTTCTCGGGCGTCCGCGCGGCCTCGGGCCGACCGGGTCGCTCAACTGCCGGTGTCGCCTCGGGCGGCGCGCTCGTAGACCCGCTTGTCGGCGAGCGGTGGCAACTGTGGCTTGGGGTCCGGGAGGACCTCGGCCAAGAGCCGCTCGAAGTCGTCGTGGTCGAGCCACTCGGGCTCGCCTTCGGGCTGCGGATGCTCGTCCATGCCACGATGCTGCCACGCGACGGCGCGGTTGGCTGCCATCGGATCCGAATCAGTCCGTAATCAACCGGTTACCCGGCCGATTCGAGACTTCCCCGCGATGGCACGGGCCGGCCGCCGCATACCGGCCGACATCGGGTCCAACGGGTTGTCGGGGCACCCGCATCGACTCGTGCCCTGCGCGGAGTTCGACGCGGCGACGGCGTGAAGGCCGCACCGGCTCGGGCCGGCCTGCGACCCGCCGGGACGGGCGATGCGGCGCTTCCGCCGCAGCGCTTCGTCGGCTCCGACGTGGCTTGGCCGGCTCCGACGCGGTGCTTCGGAAACGCGAATGTGCGTGTGGGGCTCGATGCATAGACTTCGCGGATGATCGCTTCGGAGCCGACGCAGGTGGGGGAGGACGCGCTCGCGGTGCGGGCGGCGTTGGCCGCCGCGCGGGTGGGTCTGGTCGATCGCGAGGTGGTCGCCGAGGTGGTGACGCTGTGCGCGGTCGCGGGTGAACATCTGCTGGTGGTCGGTCCACCCGGGACGGCGAAGTCTTTGGCGGTGCGCCGGATCGCGGAGCAGCTCGGCGGGCGCTACTTCGAGTACCTGTTGGGCCGATTCACCGAGCCGAACGAGATCTTCGGCCCGGTCGACCTGCGCCGACTGCGTGAGGGCGTCGTCGAGATCGAGACGGCCGGCATGTTGCCGGAGGCGGAGATCGCCTTTCTGGACGAGGTGTTCCTCGGCTCCACCGCGATCCTGAACACGCTGCTCGGGCTGCTCAACGAACGGGTCTTCCGGCGCGGCGCAACCGTGCTGGCGGCGCCGCTGCGGGTGTGTGTCGGAGCCGCGAACCACGTTCCGGAGGATCCCGCGCAGGCGGCTTTCACGGACCGGTTCCTGGCCCGGGTGTTCGTCGAACCGGTCGCGGACGCGCGGCTGGAGGAACTGCTGGAGGAGGGCGACACCCGCGCCGCCGCTCGGCCCGAGGTGCCGGCCCCGCACGCGTGGGCCGGGCTCGATCGCCTCGCGGCGGCGGCGCTCGCCTGCGAACTCGGTTCGCTTCGACCGGTGTTGGCCACGGCGATCCGGCGCATGCGGGCGGCGGGCGTACCGATCACCGACCGGCGGGCGGTGCGCTCGCAACGACTGGTGGCCTCGGCCGCCGTCCTGGACGGGCGGGTGGTCGCGGAGGCCGGCGACCTGTGGACGCTGCCGCTGATCGCGCCGGACCCGGCCGCGCAGACGGCGGCACGCGAGGTGTTGGCCGACCTGATCGGCGACGCGGCCAACCGGGGCCTGTTCCATGCCGCCGAGGAGTACTCGCGGGGCAGCGCCGCCCGGGCACTGCGCCTGGTGGCCGCCGGCCGGGACCTGCTCGATCGATATGGGACGGAACCGGCCGACGAGGACCGGAGGTTGCGGCTGGAGGCGGTGCTGCGCGAGATCGACGCCGGTTTTGCGACACCCGACCTCGGCGCGGAACTGGCGGCGATCCGCGAGCGGTTGATCGCGGCCGTGGGGTCGTGATGACGGACGCCGCCGAGCCGACGAGGCACGCGGAGGGCGGGCATGCGCGATCGCCGGGGCGGATCAACCCGGCCGGCCCCGCGGAGGTGATCGGCCCCCGGGACCCGGCCGGGTCCGTGCCTGCGACGGCCTCCGGTCCACGCGACGAGCCGTTCGCGGCCGGCCCCGCCGCGCCCGTGTGGCATCCCCGGGAACCGCCGCTTCCGATCGCCGCCGTCCTGGCCCGCGGTTCGGCCGTGCCGGGCCTCGCGCTGCGCATCGTCGATCGGTTGGAGCGCGGGGACGTCCTGCGTGCCGTCGGTGATCGGGACTGGCTGGTCGTCGTGGGGGAGGACCTGCCCTGGCTGGACGGGCTGCGCTATCTCGGGTGGGACGGGGAGGCCCTGACGCCCACCACGATGCGGCCGGCGCCCTCGGCCGAGTTGTGGCGTCTCGCGCTGGGGCCCCGCGACCTCGTGGTTCTGCTGCCGGACGGAGTTCTCGTGGCGCCGATGCCCGCCGGTCCGGCGGACCGGGACGCGCTGGCGACCCTGGCTGCCGGCGGCGCCGGGTGAGGCTGCCGGACGCGCTCGCGCCCTGGGCCGGTCCGTTGCGCGCACTCACCCCCGAACTCGGCACCGCGTTGGGGCCGATGATTCGACGACTGGACACGATGTTGTCGGCGGCCGAACCAGGCGCCGCCCCGGCCGGGGAGTTCGCGGGCTACGGCGGGATCGGCCGACGCGGACACCCGGAGCGGCTGCTCGCATCCGAGTGGTTGTGGGCCCAGGAGTGCGGGACGGAGTTCCTGCGCCGTGCGGTGTCCGGTGAACTGCTCTACCTGGAGCGTGGTTTCGTCGACCCGCGAACGACCGGTCGGGTGGTCGTGCTGGTCGATGCCGGACCGCTCCAGGCCGGTGCGCCGCGTCTGGTGCAACTCGCCTGCCTGATCGTGCTGGCCGCGAAGGCCCGGGCGCGCGACATGGAGCTGGTGGTCGAAGTGCTCGGCACGGATCCGGGCACCCGGCTCACCGGTGATCTGCGTCGGATCCTGCGCTCCTGGCTGAACATCCGTCTGGATCGGCCACCCACACCCGGGCAGGTCGCGGCGCGCGTGGCCGAGACGGACGCCGCCGACGAGGTGTGGATCCTGGGCACCACCGCCACGGGACCTCGGGTGATCACCGCGCGCGAGGCGGAATGGACCGCCGCGGGCGCGTCGCGCGTCCTGGTGTCGATCGCCGGGGCGACCGTGGAACTCCCCCTGCCCGCGCCCGAGATCGCGGTCCGAGCCTTGCGCGGACGCGAGTTCGCCGCGATCGTGTCGACCCCGCCGCGGCCCCCGGTGGGCCCGCTGCGGCTGCCCGCGTTCACCGGGGGGTCGCGATACCTGCTGATGCGCGGCGAGGGGCCGGGCGAGCTGCTCTCGGTGTACATCCCCACCGACGGCAGACCGTTGGGCCGACCGACCCGGCACGGCTTCCGCGGCACCGTCCACGCCGCGTCCTGGTGGGGCCGCCGACTGATCGTGGTGACGCTCGCCCGAGGGGAGTTCGCCGTACACGTGATCGGGCGACCGTTTTGGGACGCGGAGGATATCGGTGGGCCGATCGAGGGGTTCGACGCGGACCCGGGCGCGATGACCGGTGACGATCCGATCCGGCCGGTCCTGCACGTACCGGGGGCGGTGCTCTGGCGGATCGGCGACGCGTGGTGGCGGTTGTGCGCGCGGGAGTCACCGGTTCGGACCGAGCAGGTCTCGATCGCGCCGGGTGTCGGTTCGTTCCGGGACGAACCGCTGATGACCGCTCCGACCGGCACCCGACATCTGCGATTCACCGGCGGGCCCAGGCCGATCACGGCGGTCGACGTCACCGATCACCTGCTGGGCGGCGGCGCGTTCGGGTGGTGCGCCGAGGATCCGACCAGGTGGCGGATCCACACCGCGCCGGACGCCCCGGAGCAGGTGTTGCACGTCCCGCTCGGGGTGCGACCCATCGGTCTGGTCGTCGAGGACGGCAGGGCCGCGATCGTGAGCACGTCGGCGGGCGATGCGCTGGTGCGCGCGCACACCTCGGACGGCGACCGGGTGCTGGGCGCCTGGTCGGACGCGACGGACCCGTTGACGGTACATCCGACGCTGCCGCTGATCGCCATGCGGGACCGGACCGGGCGGATCAGGGTCGGCCACGCGGTGACCGGCCGGGTCCTGGCGACCTTGGCGGCGGTATGACGGGCGCGACAGGGGACCGGACGCGGGACGGGGCACCGGGAGGGGCGCCGTGCGGGACCCCCGATGGGTCGTCGGACAGGTTGCCGTGCGGGACCCCCGACGGGTCGCCGGGCCGCGGCGCGACCGGGTATCGCGGTTCGGTGCGGGCCGCCGGATTCCTCCTGGACGTGCCGGTCCTGGGGCGGGACGAGGCCGCCGCCCGGGTGTTGACCCTGTGGGACCCCGGCGCCCGGCTGTACGCGCTGCCGGACGGGCGCTGGTTGATGCGGCTCGGGGCGGAGCGTGTCGTGCGGGCCGAGCACGCGCCCGGCACGCCGCTGTGCGGGATCGATCAGGCCCTGGCGGAACCGGGGTTGCGGCCAGGTCCCGGTGACCGGGGATACCTGGTGGGACGTTCCGGTGGGCGGCGGGTCACCGTCGCCCTGGCCGGGTTGCCGGTCCTGACGCCCGCGTCGTGGCTGCGCGTCGAGGGGTTGCCGATCCGGCGGTTGCCCGCGCTCGACGCGGTCGAGGCCTGCCCCGAAGCCCCGATCGAGCCGGCTCCGGAAGCCGCTTCGGACCTGCGGGCGAGGGCGGGGGTGGGCCGGCGCGACGAGCGGGCGGAACGGGTCGCGGCCGAGTTGGCGAACCCCCGCGTCGGCGGCCGGGGTTCGGCGAGGTTCGGGCGAGCCTTCGCGGGGTTCGGGCGAGGCTCCGCGCGATCGCTGCCGCACGCGGGGCGCGAACCGTTCGCCTTCCTCGGGATCGTCGCCTCGGTCGGTGTCCTCGCCCTGGTCGTCGGTGGCGCCGTCGCGGTCCTCGGCACGGTGACCGACGGCCGAGCCCCGACCGCGTTGCTCGGTGCCGTCCTGGTGTCGGCCGCGCTGCTGTGGCGTCGACGCTCTCGCGGCGCCCCTGCGGGCCGGTACACGACGGCCGATCGAGGCACCGGGAAAGCGGAGGCCCCTCTCGTCGGTGGCTCCCGGGACGGGACCCGCCCTCGCCGTCCGCTCGCACGGCTCCTGGGCGCCCCCGGCGCCCGCCTCGCCGAGTTGCTGATGCGAAGCCCCATGGCCCGCTTGGTCGCCGATCGGCAGGAGCGCTATCTGCGTGACCTTGCCCGGCAGTTCGAGCGCGGTCGTTACCACGAGGGGCTGCGGAACGGCATCGCGCTGTCCGAGGCGTCGGCCGAAGGGCGGCGGGTTCCGCCGGCGCTCGGGGTGCCGAGGCCGCGAACCGGCGACCTGAGGCCGGCCGTCCGGGTCGGCCCGGTGGGCGCCGCGCTGCGGGCCGAACCGGCGATGTTCGCCCGGCTGCGCGTGTTGTACACGGATGCGGCCGAACGCCTCGAGCGGGACGACCGGATCGACGAGGCCGCGTTCGCGCTCGCGGACCTGCTCGGCTCACCGGACGCGGCGGTGGCCCTGTACACCCGCCACGGTCGCTTCCGTGAGGCCGCCGAACTGGCCGAGAGCCGCATGGCGGCACCGGACCTGGTGGTGGGGCTGTGGTGGCGCGCCGGCGAGCGGGAGCGGGCGGTGCGGCACGCGCGGCTGCACGGCGCGTTCGCGACCGCGATCGGACGGCTGACGCCGACCGACCCGCAGACGGCCGCCGCGTTGCGTGCGGAGTGGGTCGCGGCCTGCCGGGCGATCGGCGATCATCTGGGCGCGGTGGAGGCCGCCTGGCCCGACCGCGACCTGCGCCCGGCGGTGGCCGCCGATGTGACGGCCGGCATCGCACTGGGCGGCACGACCGGGGCACGGCTGCTGGCATACCTCGCCACGGAGGCGCCGGTCGAGCAGGCCAGGCCTGCGGTGGTGGCGTTCCTGGACGCGGACGTGGGCGCGGGCGGGGCCGAGGCGCGCGACAGCGGGGTCGAGCCCGGCGACCGGGCCTCGACCACGGAGTCGGCAGCCGGAAGCGGCGCCGGCTCCGGACCGATCGCGGTCCGCGCCGACCGCACCGCGCTGGACACCTTCACGTCCGCACTGGCCGAGTTGTCGGCCGCCGACCCCGCGTGGGATCGCGAACTGGCCACCCTGGCCGCCCGGGCCCTGGCCCGCGCTTCGGGACGGCCCGCCGGGATGATCGCCGCGCCGCCCGGAAGCGTGCGCCGTCGATTCGACGCACTCCGCGTCCGCGCCGATCCGCTCGCCGCGGTCGATCTGCGTCCGCCCGAGGAACCCGGGCGCGGGCGGCGGGACGGCCCGGTCGCGGTGACCGCCGGCGACCTCCCGGGGCGGGTGTCGGTCCGAAGTGCCGCCGCCCTGCCCGACGGCACGGTCCTGGTCGCGTGCGGCGCGGCCGGTACCCGACTGTTCGGCCCCGACGGCCGCGAGCGGGTTCGCTGGGACGTGCCGGCGCACGGGATCGTCCTGGCCGACCACGGCGCCGTCGCGTTGTTGGTCGCCGAACGCGGCGTGTCCCGTGACATCCACCGACTGGAGGTGCTCACCCGTCGGATCCGCCACTGGGCCACCGTGTCGGCACGGGAGTTCCCCGACTCGTTCGACGGCGCACACCTGGTGACGTTGGATCAGGGGGTGATCACGGTGCTCGACACGACCACCCCGCGACCGCGCGTGGTCTGGCGTGAGGACGCCGCACCCGCGCCGTTCCTCGGCGTGACTCGGACCGCGACCTCCTGCGCGGCCCTGGCACAGACCCGGGAGGGTGCCGAACGGATGACGGAACTCGTCAAGTGGCGCTGGGACATGCCGGGATGGACGCTGCGGGAACGGTCCATCCTGGAGGGCGCGATGCCACCTTCTCTGGTCACCGGTACCGGTGTCGTCGTTCCCACCGTCTTCGAGGCGGTCCTCGTCTCCGGTGATGCCCACCTGCTCGTGTCGAGCGAGGGCTCGGCGTCGGTGTACCCGGGCACGGACACCGACGCCATCGCGGACATCGCCTTTCCCGGTGCCGCCCCCGACACCATCGGCTTCCGGGAACACGCGGGCCGGATCACCGCCTGGGACCGCTCGGGCCGGATCGTGGTGTTGGACGGCCCTTCCGTGCGCGCCCTCTTTCGAACCTGATCGATCATCAGGTCGCTTTGTGACCAACCCGGATGACGGCACATCAGTTTTCAGGTGATGTCCTCGGTCCCCTTGGCGGCGGATCCCGGCAGTGCTTCAATGTGACTCGTCCTTGTTAGGAAACTTTCCTAACAAAGGATGGACACGGAGCCCCCCGAACGTGGCCGTAGAGCCGGAACGGAGACGCACGTGCACTCTCACCTCGGACGAAGCCGCAAGCGCCTGACTCTGCTTGTGGCCGCCGGACTGCTGATCGCGGTACCCGGGCCGCTGGCCCACGCGGCGACGAACGACGCCGCGCAGTCGGGTTCGACCGGCGCGGCGGCCCAGGTCGCCGCCGCGCGGATCGGATTGGACGACCCGCACAAGAAGGACATCGCCATGCAACTGGTGTCCAGTGCGGAGAACTCCACCCTGGACTGGAAGGCGCAGTACAAGTACATCGAGGACATCGACGACGGGCGCGGATACACGGCCGGAATCATCGGCTTCTGTTCCGGCACCGGTGACATGCTCGACCTGGTCGAGTTGTACACCGCGCGCAAGCCCGGCAACGTGCTGGCCAAGTTCCTGCCCGCACTTCGCAAGGTCAACGGCACGGACTCACACGCCGGCTTGGGCAGTTCGTTCACCAAGGCCTGGGTGACCGCCGCCGGCGACGCCGACTTCCGCCAGGCACAGAACGACGAGCGGGACCGCGTGTACTTCAACCCGGCGGTCAACCGCGGCAAGTCGGACGGGCTGGGCGCACTCGGCCAGTTCATCTACTACGACGCGATCGTCATGCACGGCGACGGCGGCGACCGGGACAGCTTCAGCTCGATCCGCGCCAACGCGCTCAAGAAGGCCAAGCCGCCGGCCCAGGGCGGCAACGAGACCACCTACCTCAACGCCTTCCTCGACGCCCGCAAGGTCGCGATGAAGCACGAGGACGCGCACAGCGACACCAGCCGGGTCGACACCGCACAGCGCGTCTTCCTCAAGGCCGGCAACCTCGACCTCAACCCGCCGCTGAACTGGAAGGTCTACGGCGACAGCTACTCGATCAAGAGCTGATCGAGGCCGCACCGACCACCCGAGGACCCACCACCCCCGAGCCCGACCACCCCCGAGCGCGACCCCGGCTACACCCGGCACTCGGCGCCCCGCCCGGCCCCGGCCCGAAGCACGGCCGAGCCGACCCAGCCACCCTGCTCTTCCCGCACGACGAAAGGCCACCGCGGCCCGCGGTGGCCTTTCGCGCACGATCCGTGACATCGGCCCCACGCGGAGCGCGCGCGTTCCACCCCGGGAGAGCCTGCGGGTCGCCGCCGCGTGTCGTCGCAGGACACGGTTGTGGGGCGAGATGTCCTGTGTCGCCGGCACGTGTCAGGATTGCGCGGTGACTGACGTGGGTTGGGATGCGGCGCTGGTGGGGCGGGGCGAGGAGGTCGCCCGGCTCGACGAGGCGTTGGCGCGTGGGCGGGCGGGTGATCCCTGTGCCGTGCTGCTGGCCGGGGACGCCGGAGTCGGCAAGACCCGGCTGCTCGCGGAGGCCGCCGCACGGGCGGCCGGCGCCGGCATGACCGTGTTGACCGGCCACTGTGTGGATCTCGGTGACGTCGGTCTGCCCTACCTGCCGTTCGTCGAGGTGCTGCGCCGGCTGGACGCCGAGGAGCGGTACGCCGACCTGTTGGCCGCGCACCCGGCCGTCGATCGGCTGCTGCGCGCCGGCGGGGGCGCGGCGGAGTACGCCGGCACGATGCCGGATTCCGGGGTGCGGCTGCGGCTGTTGGAGGACGTCGCGGCGCTGCTCGGTGACCTCGCCGAGTCGGCTCCCGTCCTGCTGGTGGTCGAGGACCTGCACTGGGCCGACCAGTCCACCCGCGACCTGCTGCGCTTCCTGTTGAGCCGGTTGTTGCCGCAGCGCCCGGGTGGCGCCGCATACCAGCGGTTGACCGTGCTGGCCTCCTACCGCTCGGACGACCTGCATCGGCGGCACCCGCTGCGCCCGCTGCTGGCCGAGTTGGTCCGCCTGCCCTCGGTCGGGCGGCTGGACCTGCGCCCGATGGACGACGAGGACGTGGCCAGCCTGGTGCGCGGCCTGGACGCCCACCCGCTGCCCGAGCACACCGTACGGGCCATCGTCGAGCGGGCCGAGGGCAACGCGTTCTACGCCCAGGAACTGCGCGCCGCCACCGACACCGCGGTGGGCGGTGTGCCCAGCGGCCTGGCCGAGGTGCTGCTCACTCGGATCGAGCAGATGTCGGGCACCGCCCAGCGGGTGATCCGCACGGCCGCCGTGGCCGGTCGCCGGGTCGAGCACGGGTTGCTCCGGGACGCCGTCGAGCTGCCGGACGACGAGTTGGAGGCGGCGCTGCGCGAGGCGGTCGGACGGCACCTTCTGGTGGCCGGCGAGGGCGACACCTACGCGTTCCGCCACGCGCTGATCCGCGAGGCGGCGTACGCGGACCTGCTGCCGGGCGAACGGGTACGGATCCACGCGGTGTTCGGCCGCCTGCTCGGCGCCGCGGAGCGCCGGGTCGCCAGTCCGGCCGAGCGGGCCCACCACCACCGGGCCGCGCACGACCTGCCCGGAGCACTCACCGCGTCGATCGAGGCGGCCGACCACGCCGCGCGCATGGGTGCGCCCGCCGAGGAGATGCGCTGGGTCGAAACGGCCCTCGAGGTATGGGACGCGGTGCCGAACGCGCGGGAGTTGGTCGACAGCGACAACGTGTCGCTGATGTTGCGCGCGTCCGCGGCCGCGGTCCGAGCCGGTGAGGCGCACCGTGCCGTCGCGTTCGCGCGTACCGCACTGGATCGGCTCGGTGAGCACGCGGACGTCGACCTGGCGGTGACCGTGCGCTACACGCTCGCCTCCAGCCTGATGAGCGTGGACGACCTCCAGGCCGCGTTCGAGTACAGCAGACAGGCGCTCGAGATGATTCCGGCCGAGCCGCCGTCGCACACCTGGTTGTGGGCGGCGGCCACGTACGTGCAGGCCGCGTACTACTACAAGGACGACGAGACCGCCCGGCGCGTCGGTCGCCAGGTGCTGGCGGTCGCCGAGGAACTCGGCACGGACGACGCCCTCGCCGACGCGATCATCTCGCTGACCGGTCTGGAATCCAGTCGGCAGTCCGACGAGGGACGCCAACGGCTGGTTCAGGCACGCGAGTTGGCACGGCGATCGGGCAATCCGACGATCGAGCTGCGGGCGCTGATGAACCTGGCCATGGGCACGTTCGAGTCGGGACTGCTCCAGGAGTGCCTGCGCTGGTTGGACGAGGGCCTGGAACTGGCCCGCAGCAGCACCAGGACCACGTCACCCTATCCGCTCGAGATGCGCTACCTGCGCGCCCAGCTCCTGTACACGCTGGGACGCTGGGACGACGCCCTGGCCGAGGTGCCCTCGACGGTGCCCTCGGCGTTCGGCCACGTCGCGGCGGCGGAGCTGTACGTGCTGCTGGGTCGCGGTGGGCCCGGTGCCGCGGAGCGGGCGCGGATCCTGTTCGAGGGGCGGCCGTTCAACTGGATGGGCGTGCTCGTGGGCGGTCTGGTGCTGACCGACGAGGCGGTCTGGCGCGGGGATTCCCGCGCGGCGGCCGACTGGGCGCGACGCACGCTGTCCGAACTGTCCGAGGAGCACAATCGGTACCCGGACGTGGGGGTGCGGTTGTCCGCCCTGGTGCTGTCCGCGATCGGCGACACGGTGGCCGAGCTGCGGGCCGCGGGCGACGCCGAGGGGGTGGAGCAGGAGATGGCGACGGCACGGGAGTTCATCGAACTGGCCCGCACCACGGCGACCTGGCCCGGTCGTCGCTATCCGCGCACCGGGGCGGAGGGCACCGCCTGGCTGCTGCGTGTCGAGGCCGAGTGGTCGCGGGTGTCCGGCGTTTCGGACGTCGCGCTGTGGGAGAAGACGGTCCGGGCGTTCGACTACGGCAACGTCTTCGAGGGCGCGCGCAGCGAACTGCGGCTGGTCCAGGCGCTGGTGGCGGCCGGACGCCGGGAGGAGGCGGCCGACCTGGCGCGGCGGGCGCGGGCGACGGCGGATCGGCTGGGGTCGGTGCCGCTGGGGGACGCGGTGGACGCGGCGGTGCGGCGCGCGCGGTTGGGCGATCCGAACCGGGCGCCGGCCGGCGAGGCGATGCTGACCGCGCGCGAGCAGGAGGTGTTGGAACTGCTCGCCAAGGGCCGGACCAACCGGCAGATCGGCGAGGAACTGTTCATCAGCGCCAAGACCGCGAGTGTGCACGTCTCCAACATCATGGCCAAGGTCGGCGCGTCCCGCCGCACCGAGGCCGTGGCCCTGGCCCGGCGCAGCGGGTTGCTCCCGGACTGAGCCGGGTGGGGTCATCCCCGGCCGAGCGCATTCGGGTCGGTCCCGGACCGAGCGGCGTCGATCCCGGGCGCCGGGGCCGGACGCGGCGGCGGGAGTTGCCCCGTCGGGGTTCGGATCCCATCCGTACCCGTAGCGCACCCCCGTCCCGGGCATACCGTACCTGTCGGCCGGGAGGGGTTCGGGATGGCTGGGCAAGTGCCTTCGGGGATGGGCGAGTTCGACGAGTTGGGGGAGGGGTACGACACCCCGTTCGACGGGGACGCGGCGAACGCGGGCCTGGGTCGGATGCTCACTCGGCTGCCGGTCGCGCTGGTGCAGGTGTGGCGACTGTCCCGGGCGGCGAGTCGGCGTGCGACGTGGCTGCTCATACTGGCCCAGTCGGCCGCCGGGGTGGCCACGGCGCTGGCGTTGCTGGCCACCGCGCGGGCGTTGGGGGCGCTGTTCGCCTCGGGGCCGGCGCCGGACCGGGTCGGTGCCGCGCTGCCGGCGGTGATCGCGGTGGTGTCGGCCACGGCGGTGCGGGCGGGGTTGGAGACCGTGGTGGCGGCGACCCAGGCGCGGTTGTCCCCGGGCATTCGCCGGGTGGCCGAGAATCGGCTGCACGCCGCGGCGGTCGGCGCGGATCTGGGTGCGTTCGACGACGCGGACTGGCACGACGCGCTGGCCCGGGCCCGCGATCGCGGCATCGATCACGCGCAACTGGCCCTGGGGCACGCGGTCGAGCTGTTGGGGGCGCTGGTGGGCCTGTTGGTCGGGATCGGGGTGGTGACCGGGTTGCATCCGGTGCTGCTGCCGCTGCTGGCCCTGTCGATCGCGCCGCAGGGGTGGGCGGCGCTGCGCTCGGCCCGGATCGGCTTCGAGGGCATGGTCCGGCGCATGACGCTGTATCGGCGACTGTGGTTGTTCGCCGACCTGCTCAGCGCCCGGGAGGCGGCGGCGGAGGTTCGGGCCTGTACCGCCGAACGACCGTTGCTGGCCGAATTCCGGCGGCTGGCCGGGTCGGTGGAGCGGGCGGAGGTCGGGGTCGGCTACGCGCAGGTCCGGGTGGGGCTGATCGGACGGACGCTCTCCGGCCTGGCGCTGGGAGCCACGTACGTCGCGCTTGGCCTGCTGGTGCGTGCCGAGGTCGTGCCGCTCGCGGTGGCGGGCACGGCGGTGCTGGCGGTGCGTACCGCGAGCGGTTCGCTGGCCACCTTGATGGTCGCGGTCGACCGGCTCTACGAGAAGTCCCTGTATATCGCCGACTATCACGCGTTCCTGGAGCAGGCGAGCGCGCGCGCACGGCCGGGGACGACGGCGGCGGTGCCGGTCGGGTTCGCCGAGATCCGGCTGCGGGACGTCCACTTCGGTTATCCCGGGAGTGCGCAGTCGGCGCTGCGCGGGGTGGATCTGGTGATCCGCCGGGGCGAGACGGTGGCCCTGGTCGGCGAGAACGGGTCCGGGAAGACCACGCTCGCACTCTTGTTGGCCGCGCTGTACCACGCGGACAAGGGCACGATGCACTGGGACGACACCGACCTGGCCGAGGTGGATCCGGCCGGGATCCGCGAGCAGGTGGCGCTGGTGATGCAGCAGCCGACCCGCTGGCCGCTGACCGCGCGCGGCAATATCGTGCTGGGGCGGGCCGATCGGGTGGATCCGGAGGGTGCGGCCATGCTGCGGGCGGCGCGGGACGCGGGGGCGGACGGGTTGATCGAGCGTCTGCCGCACGGGTACGACACGTTGTTGTCGAAGAAGTTCCGGGCCGGGGTGGATCTGTCCGGCGGTCAGTGGCAGCGGATCGGCATCGCGCGCGGCTTCTACCGGGACGCGCGTCTGTTGATCGCGGACGAGCCGACGGCGGCCCTGGACGCGCGGGCGGAGCACGCGGTGTACGCGAACATCCGGCGTTTGGCGGCGGGGCGCACGGTGGTGCTGATCAGCCATCGCCTGGCCTCGGTACGCGAATGCGATCGCATCGTGGTGTTGCGGGCGGGCGAGGTGGTCCAGCAGGGCACGCACGAGCAACTGATGTGCGAGGGCGGCGAGTACGCGGAGCTGTACCGCCTCCAGGCCCAGGCGTACGCCGACCCGGCGGGGTGAGACCGGCCCGGGGCGGGTCCTCGATGCCCGCCGAGCACCACGGCGGGCATCGAGGACACGCCCCGGGCCGTCCTACAACTCGTCGAGCAGCAACAGGGACGGAGCACGTTCCGGGTCGGTGTGGTCCAGGCGCAGGAGTTGGTGCAGGGCGCCCGCGGTGCCCGGGAGCAGACCGGTGGTGGTGTCGGTGATGGACTTGGTGAGGGGGCCGTAGGTTTCCAGCGCGGTGAGCAGGAGGGCGTCCAGGTCGTCCCGGGTGGGGGTGTCCGGGAGGTGGGCACGCAGCCGGTCGGGGGCGCCGCGCAGGAGGGTGTCCAGGAGTTCCCAGGAGCCCGCGTCGCCGTGGCACAGCGTGTAGTCCCAGCCGAACCCGGTACGCCGGGTCGCCGCCGCGGCGCGCAGCGCGCGGTCCAGGTGGGCGGGGGCGCCGGTGCGCGCGTACAGGTCCCAGGAGGCCAGGCCGATGCCCGTGCTGCCGTGGCACCAGGAGTCCAGGTACAGGACCTGGTCCGCTTCCCGGCCGTCCAGCCAGGCGGCGGCCTCCGGCCGATACAGGTGCTCCTGGAACGCCCAGGCGCGGGACGCCGGTTCGAGCGGCCCGGGATCGTCCGTCGCGAGGGACAGGCGGTCCAGTGCCCAGCCGATGCCCGCCGATCCGTGCGCGAATCCGCCGATGCCGTCCGGGAAGAGCGCGGTCGGCCAGCGCGCGGTGCGGCCCCCGTCGGCCTCCTCGACGACGGCGCGTTCGACCAGCAGGGCCCCCGCGGACTCGGCGACCTCGCGCCATGTGCCGTCGCCGGTCACGCCGGCCAGGGCCAGCAGCGGCACGATCAGCCCGGCCGCGCCGCCCGCGACGTCCAGGATGGTGTCCCGGGCCAACAGGCCCGGCGCGCGTTCCGCGTGCCGGACGGCGCGCTCCAGGTCCGCCGGTCGGCCGGAGCGGGCGTACAGCGCCAGCCAGGTGCGTACGGCCGCGCCGATCCCGTCGAACGCGCCGAGCCGGCCGGTGGGAACCGCGTCCTCCATCGCCGCCAGCGCCCGGATCGCGCCGTCGGCGATCGCCCGCAGACCGGGCACCGTCGGCACCCGGCCGGCGCGGGAGCGGGCCAGGTAGGTGTCCAGTGCCAGCGCGACCCCGGCCTGCCCGCTGTAGAAGTCGGCCGCGAACGGCCGCACGCTGAACCCGCCTTCGGTGTAGACCGGCCCGATCCAGGTGGCCGTACCGTCCGCGCCGATCACCGCTCGTGCGCACAGGTCCCGGGCGAATCGGGCGGCCAGGTCGCGGCGCCGCTCCGCGAGGTCGCCGGTGCGGAGCGGGGTGTCGTGCCGTCGCTCCGCCTCGGGGATCGCGCTGCGGTCGCGGTAGACGCCCAGCAGCGACGAGCGGATCATCACCTCCTCGAACCGCGGATCGCCCGCCCGCCAGCGCTCGACACTCGCGTCGATCAGGTGGACCGGCTCTCCCCATGTGGTGCCGCGCGGCCCGTCCATCCGGCCGTGTTCGGGCCGTACACCGAAGAACGGGATGTCGCCGTCCAGAAGGTCGGCGACCTCGGCGCCGACCACTTCCGGGGTGGAGGGCGCGCCGTGCAGTGCCTTCGCCTGCCGGGTCAGCACGTCCGTGGCGCGTTCGACGGCCGGGGGTTCGTCGTGCAGGGACGCGGGATGCCACAACATCCGGGCGATCTCCACGTAGACCTGGGTGGGCCGCAGCACCACGCGCAGGTCGCAGCCGACGAAGCCGTCCAGCATCGGGCGCAGCCGGCCGTCCCGGTCCAGCGTGTCGAGTCGGTCGCGCAGGTCGCGGTAGCCGCGCACGATGTCGTCCTGATGGGCGATCGGATCGGTGTCGGGGGCGGGCAGGTTGGCCGAACCGCCCACGTCGGCGGGCTCCATCGCCAGGTGGGCCAGGTCGGTTCCGGCTCCGGCGATCACCGGTGCCGGGATCCTGGGCTGTTGCTCGGGCAGTGCGCCCACGGCCGACATGTCTACGCCCTGGAGCACGAGTTGGGCCAGTCGCATGGGCAACAGTCCGGTGCGCAGCACGGTTCGGCGGACCGAGGCGGCGGCGGTGTCGAAGGCGTCGCCGAGTCCACTGGCGGCCATCGGGGGTTCCGGGCTGAACAGCGTCTCGCAGTCCACCACCCACGGCACCGGCCCCTGGGCGATCACGTTGTCCGAGTGCAGGTCGGTGGCGCCGAGCAGCTGCATCACGCACATCCACTCGCCCAAACCTCGGTAGAAGCGGGCGAGTTCGGCGGGGTTCGCGCAGTAGCGGTGTTCGATGTGCTCGGCCCAGCCGTAGTCGGTGCCGAGCAGCACCCGCGGCACCTTGATGCGATCCGGGCGCGGGGTGCCGGCCAGGAGTTCGTCCAGCGTCGCGGCGAGCGCGGCGTCCACGTCGAGCGAGCGGGGTTTGTACACCACGCGGCCGGCCTCGAAGCGGACCACGGCGACGGTACGGCCGCCGCGGTGCGAGTCGCCGGCGTCCAGGCGGATCTGCACGAGATCGCCGGGCGGCCTGCCGAGCAGGTCGGCCAGGCGCGACCGGTCGCTCGCCAGGTGGCGGGCCAGGGTGAGCAGGGCGGCGCATCGATTGCGGATCACCCGCTCCAGCCGCGGTGCGAACGCCGGGTAGTCGAGCTCGAGTTCGCTCCAGAACTCGGCACCGGAGGCGAGTTCGAGGAACTCGTCCCAGCGTTGCGCGCTGGTGTCTCGGGTGAGGCGGCCGGACATCCGGGCGGCGTGCAGTTCGAGCAGCAGCAGCCGGTTGGCCTTGGGCCGGACCACGTCCAGCAGCGAGCGGTGGGCGGCACGCAGCAGCACCTCCCGCTCGACCGCCGACAGGGGATCGGGGATCGCCCGCAGTCGGCGTCGGAAGCGGTCCAGCGCGGGGCCGATCAACGGCTCGAACGCGGCGTCGAATTCGCCGGCGTCGTCGTAGGTCACCACGGGGCGGGGCCGGACCGGGATTGCCATGCGCGGATCGCCACCCATCGAGGACGGACCCGCCGCCCGGAACCGGTCGACAGGCGACCGTTCCGGGCGGCGGGTCGGTGCGGAACGGATCAACAACAGGGGCGAGTGCGCGACCCGGAGCACGCGGTGCCGCAGCTGATCGCGGCGACGTCGATCTCGGTGAGGCTCTGTTCGGTTGCGGATCCGCCGATGTAGAGCGAACCGGCGGGGTTCTCGACGTCGGCCGATGCGGCGCCGGAGCGCCAGGCGTTGACGACGGTGTTCCGAGCGGCATTCGATGCGGTGCGCATGGCGATACCTTTCCGCCGATGCCGGACGACCCGGCCGGTACGCCGGGTGCACCGGTCATCGACCCTGGGTTAGGGAAGTGCGGCAGGCTCACGGTAGCGCCGTGGGGACGGCGGCGACAGACCCAGTTTTCGGCGGGTGAATTCGCCGTCCAGGCAAGCGAATCGGGGCGTTCGCGCGACGCCGGCCGACCAACCGGTGGTCTCGTGCGACGGGGGGCCGCGCCGCCCACCGCCCGGTTTCTGCCCCGGATCGGCAGCGGGATTCCGGCCGGCTCTTGTCATTGGTCTAGTCCATTGACAGTCTTGGAGTCGTCGCCGACGGTCATCGCTCCATGACCGGATCGGCGGTTCCCGTATGGCATTTTCCGCCGCTCAGCATGGGCCGATGTTGCCCATGGCGTTCCGCGTTTCGCTCCTACCCCGGAGATATCCCATGCGCAGAGCCAGAGCTCACCCATGTCCGGACCCGATCGCGCCGCATCGGATCGCGACATGACCGCCGCCGACACCCGCCGCGGACCCACCGACCCGGCGTGCTCCACGAGCGGCGCCACCACCACCGACCCGACCGCGTCGGGGCCGACCGTGCCGGGCCTGTTGGCAGCCCGCGCGCTCGTCGACCCCGAACGGGTCGCCATCCTGGTGCCCGGCAGGTCCGAAAGTCGCCTGACCTTCGCCGCCTGGGACCACCGATCCACGCTGCTCGCAATGGAGTTGAGAGCCCGCTCGGTACTCGCGGGGGACCGGATCGGGCTGATCTTCACCGGCTCCGAATGGGCCGACTACGCCGTCGCCTACTGCGCGGTGCAACGCGCCGGCGCGGTCGCGGTTCCGTTGCCCGAGCGCCTGCCGCCCGCCGCCCTGCGCACCATGCTCACCCACTGCGCGGCCGGCGCCGTTCTGCACGGCGCCGGAATCCGGCCACCGGCGACCGATGCGTGGACCGCCCCCGCCGCCGACCTGGAGGCCGCCGCACAACGGGCCGCGCACCGCGATTCCGTACCGCCTCGGGCCCCCGCGGACCCACCCGACCCGCCCGCGCCGGGCCCCGACGACCTGGCCCAGATCCTGTACACCTCCGGCACCACCGGCACCCCCAAGGGTGTCGCCGCCACCCACGCCAACCTCGCCTTCGGCCACGAAGTGGCCCCCCGCCGACGCCAGTTGGCCCATTCGCGACACTTCCTGCACGCGTTTCCGATCGGCACCAACGCGGGCCAGACGATGCTGCTCAACGCGTTGACCGCCGCGCCGACCGCGCTGTGCGCACCGACGTTCGATGCCGAGGAGTTCTGCGCGCTGATCGCCGCCCATCGGGTCGGGACGGTGTTCACCGTCCCCGCGATGGCCGGCGAGTTGGTGAACTCCCGGGCCTGGACCCGGCACGACGTCGGCTCCGTGCAACTGTTCGGCTCGACCGCCGCCGCGCTGCCCCCGGCCACGGCGCTCGCGCTGACCGAGGCGTTCCCGGACGCCACCATCGTCAACGCGTACACCTCCACCGAGGCGGCGCCCGCGCAGACCACCATGGTCTTCGACCCCGAACGGCCCACCTCGGTGGGACGCGGCACCGGACGCGTGGACCTGCGGATCCTGGGCCCGGACGGCGAGGCCGTGCCCGTCGGCGAGACCGGCGAGATCTGGCTGCGCTCGCCCACCGCCTCGCGCAGCTACTACCGCGACCCGGGGGCCGACACGGCGGTGTTCACCGACGGCTGGGTGCGCATGGGCGACATCGGCCGGCTCGACGCGGACGGCTACCTGTACCTCGTCGACCGGGAAAGCGACCTGATCAAGTCCGGCGCGCTGCGCGTGTCCACCCTCGCGGTGGAGGCCGCGCTGTACGAACACCCCGCCGTCGCGGACGCGTCCGTGTTCGGCGTGCCGCACGCGGCGATGGGCACCATGGTCGCCGCCGCGTTGGTGCTCCGCGCCGAGGCGTCCGCCGAGGACCTGCGGGTGTTCCTGCGCGAACGGCTGGCCCGGCACGAGATCCCGACCCGGTTCCTGCGCGTGGACACCCTGCCCAGGAACCCGGCCGGCAAGGTGCGCAAAGCGCAGTTGCGGGCCCGATTGGCCGCGGCCGACACATCCCCCGGGCGAGCCCCGGCGACCGCGACCGAGGTCGCGGTCAGCGGGTTGTGGAACGAGGTGCTCGGCGCCGCCGGCGCCGGAGCCGAGGACAACTTCTTCGCACTCGGTGGGGACTCGTTCAAGGCCGGCCGACTGGCCGCCGCCGCGGAACGCCTGTTCGCCCTGGAAGTGCCCGCGTCGCTGGCCTTCGACCACCCCGAACTGGCCGCCCAGGCTGCCTGGATCGACAGCGCGCGCACCGGACCCGAAACCGGGCGCCCGAACGCGCCGGAGCCGGCGACCGCGCCCGCCCGAATGCCGCTGAGCTCGCAGCAGGAAAACTTCCTCGTCTGGATGCACGCGACCGACGAGACGCGCGACGTGGGTCCGGTGAGTGTGGGGATCCGGATCACCGACACGTTCGACCCGGACGCGCTGGAGGCGGCACTGGCCGAAATCGTGCGCCGACACGAGGCTCTGCGCACGGTGTTCCACTATCGTGACGGCGCCGCGGAGGCGCTCGTCCTGGCGGAACTGCCGCCCGAGGTACGCCGAGTGCGGGCACAGGGCGCGACGACCGCCGAGCGCGAACGGTTCGCCCGTGAGTACGCGCGCGGCGAGCGCGAGCACGACTGGGACCTGGCCGCCGGTCCGCTCGTGCGCGCCCTGGTGATCGAACTCGACACCCAGGACCACGTCCTGATCCTCGCGGTGCACCACATGGTCTTCGACGGCTGGTCCATGGGCGTGCTGCTGCGCGAACTCGCGCTCGTGTACTCCGCGACCCGCACCGGCCGGCCCGGCCCGCTGCCGCCGCCGACACCGACCTGCTCGGAGCATCTGGCCTGGGCCCGCGCGCAGTGGCCGCGCACCCGGCCGTTCTGGGAACGGTCGTTGGCGGGCGCACCCTCCGCGATCGATCCCTTCCCGGACCGGATCGTCACCGACCGGCTGCACAGCGGCTCGGTACGGTTCGCCCTGGACGCGGCCCTGGTCGCCCGGCTGCGCGCCGGCGTGCGGGAGCAGGGCGCGACCGCGTTCATGCTCGCCACCGCGTGCTGGACGAGCGTGCTGGCCAAGGCGGCCGGCACCCGCGACATCGTGGTGATGTCACCGGTCCCGGGACGTTCGCGACCGGGCAGCGAGAACCTGATCGGCTGCCTGGTGCAATCCCTGCTGATCCGGGTCGACTTGCACGGCGACCCCTCCTTCGAGGACCTGGTCGGCCGGGTCCGCGGCGCCGCGTTGGCCGCCAACGAGCATCAGTGCTATCCCTTCGCCGAGTTCTACCCGCGCTTTCCGGACGCGGCCTGGATTCGCTACGAGAGCTGGACCAACCCGGCGCACTTCCTCGGCCTGCTCTCCGAACCCTTCGAGCTGCCCCGCGAGTTGGACGCGGAATGGGGCACCCCCGGCGGCCGACCGGACCTGGGTGTGCCGGAACTGGCGCTCGCCGAACAACCGGACGGCACCATCGCCGGCTGGCTGCTGTACAACGACCGGGCGTTCGAGCGCGGTGTCGTCGAGGGCCTCGCCCGGGCCTTCGTCGACGCCTGCGGGCACGCGCTCGACCACCCCCACGCGCCGGTGTTCGGGGACACCGACGCGTTGGCGCACTCACCGACCGCCATCGAGAAGGGCTGACGATGCGCAAGTCCCAGCCGGCATCCCTGCCGCCGGAACCCGTCCACCGCGCCCCGGTCTCCCCGGCGCAACACGGCATCCGGTTCACCGAACTCGCCGGTCGCACCGGCACCGCACACCACATGCCGCTCACCATCCGCTTCACCGGCGACCTCGACCCGGTCGCCCTGGCCGACGCGTGCGACGCGCTCGTGGCCCGCCACCCGGTCCTGGGCAGCGCGCTGCGCGAAGCCGACGGCGACCTGTGGCTGGTCCCCGCCGACAACCCGCCCCGCCTGGTCACCGAGCGGCTCGCCGACACACCGGCGAAATCGCGCGAGGCCGCGACGGCGGAGCTGATCCGACGCGAGACGGTGCGCCCGTTCGACCCCGCCGCCGGCCCGCTGGTGCGCTTCACCCTGATCGACGCGGGCACCGGGCCCAAGGTGTTGCTGATCGTCGCGCACCATCTCGCCTTCGATGGCGGCTCCAAGGACATCCTCGTCCGCGAATTGGCCGCGCACTACACCGCGTTCGGCACCGGAACCAAGCCCGACCTGCCCGCTCTCCCGGACCCGGCGGATCCCGGGGACGCCGAGCGCGCCGCCCGCGAGGCGGTGGAGTTCGCCCGCCGCGTCACACTCGCCAGGTCCCGATTCGCCACCGAGCCACAGGAGCCACCCGGCGTGGTGCTGCCCGGGTCCGGACGCACCGGCACCGACGGCGGCCCCGGCGCGGCCGTGCCGATCCCGGTGGACGACGAGCTGCGCCACGGCATCGCCGACACCGCCGAATCGCTGGGCGTCAGCTCGTTCGCTCTGCTGCTGGGCGCCCTGCACGTACTGCTGTGGCGCTACGGCAACGAACACCCCACGGTCGCCATCGACCTGGGCACCCGCACCCTGCACACCCGCGACCGGATCGGTCCCTACGTCAACGAACTCCCGGTACACACAAGACCGTTGCCGGACACGCCGTTCGGCGCCTTCGCCCGGGCGCTGCGCGCGGACCTGCGCGGGCTGTACACGGTGCGCGACGTGCCGCTCGGCCGCGCGGTGCCCGGCCTCACCCCGCGCCTGGCCCTGGCCCCGGTGTCGATGAGCTATCGCCGCCGCACCGAGGTGCCCGGCTTCGCCGAGTTGCCGACCTCGATCGACTGGACCATGTTCAACCGGTCCGCGCGCGGCGACCTCCACCTGCAATGCCTGGACGACCCCGACCGACTCACGCTGACCCTGCACCACGCCGCCCGGGCCATCGATCCGGGCACGGCGCTGGACATCGCGGACCACCTCACCACCCTGCTGCGCGCGATCGTCGCCGACCCGGACACCGCGCTGTCCCGGCTCACGCTGCTGTCCGACCGGGAGCGGACCGCGATTCTGGGCGACTGGAACGACACCGCCCGGGAACACGATCCCGCGACGCTGCCGGAACTGTTCGCCGCGCAGGTCGCCCGCACCCCGGACGCGCCGGCGGTGCACTGCGGCGCCGAGCGGCTGACCTACGCAGACCTGGGCGCGGCGGTGGACGCGGTCGCCGGGCGCCTGCGTGCCGCCGGGGTCGGACCCGGCGACCTGGTGGCGGTCTGCGTGCGGCGTACCGCCGCACTGCCGACGGCCCTGCTCGGCGTCCTGCGGACCGGCGCCGCCTACCTGCCGCTGGATCCCGAGTACCCCTCGGCGCGGCTGGCCTCGGTGCTCGGCGACTGCGCGGCGACGATGGTGCTGACCGAGCACGACCTGCTCACCCGATTCCCCGAACACGCCGCCGGAGCCTTGTTGATCGAGGAGATCGGGACGCCGGCGGCGGACGCCGAGGGGCCGTGCGCGCCGCCGCGCTCGGGCGACCTGGCCTACGTGCTGGCCACCTCCGGATCCACCGGCCGGCCCAAGGGTGTGGAGATCGAGCACGGCGCGCTGGGCAACCTGCTCGCATCGATGCGCGACATCCTGGGCAGCGATCGCGACGCGGTGTGGCTCGGACTGACCTCGGCGTCCTTCGACATCTCCGCCCTGGAACTGTTCGTGCCGCTGATCACCGGCGGGCGACTGGTCCTCGCGCAGGACGGCGAGGTGCGCGACGGCGGCGCGCTGCTGCGACTGATCCGCGCCGAACGCGTCACGCACGTGCAGGCCACCCCGTCCGGCTGGCGGATGTTGCTCGACGCCGGCTTCCGCGAGCCCGCCGTGCTCGCGGTCGCCGGGGGCGAGGCGCTCCCGCTACCGCTGGCCCGGGAACTGCGCCGCCGGGTGCGGCGGTTGGTCAACGCGTACGGCCCGACCGAGACCACGGTGTGGTCCAGCGTCGCGGAGATCGGGGTGGACGAGGACCGGGTGAGCATCGGTCGCCCGATCGCCAACACCCGGATGTACATCCTGGACGACGAGTCGCAGCCCGTCCCGGTCGGCGTCGCGGGTGATCTGTACATCGGCGGCAGTGGAGTGGCCCGCGGCTACCGACACCTGCCCGGCGTCACCGCCGATCGGTTCGGGCCCGACCCGTTCGGACCACCCGGCGCCCGGCTGTACCGCACCGGCGACCGGGCCCGCTACCGCGCGGACGGCCGGATCGAGTTCCTCGGCCGGGTCGACCATCAGGTCAAGATCCTCGGTCACCGGATCGAGCTCGGCGAGATCGAGGCCGCGTTGCTGGGGCATCCGCAGATCGCGGCGGCCGCCGTGCTGGCCCGGCAGGACGCCGCCGAAGGCCCGCGCCTGGTTGCTTATCTGGTACCGCGCGGCGGCCCCGCTCCGAGCCCGGCCGAACTGCGCGTGCACTTGGCCGCGACCCTGCCGCGCGCACTGGTGCCCGGCGCCTATGTCGTGCTGGAGTGCCTGCCGCTGACGCCCAACGGCAAGTTGGACCGGGCCGCGCTGCCCGCTCCGCCGCGCCTGCGCACCGCGCGGTCGCATCCGGGCCCGGCGCCCGCAGGGCAAGAGCGCGGCGAATCCGACCCCGAACGCGAGCCCGTCGACCCGGGCCCGACCGCCGAGATCACCGCGATCTGGCGCGAAGTGCTCGGTCTGGACGACATCCGCCCCGACGAGGATCTGTTCGACCTGGGCGGGCACTCGCTCACCGTCACCCGCATCGGCGCCCGGATCCGCAAACGCCTGGGCGTGGACGTACCGCTGCACGTGTTCTTCGAATCCCCGACCATCACCGGACTCACCAGCGCGGTCTCCGCGATGCGAAGCGAACGGCGGCCATGAACAACCCCTCTCCGACCCACGATCCGCACACCTACCGGCAAGCGCCGGCCGTGCGGCCCGCGCACCGTCCCGAACCGGGGCGGACCGAACACCTACCGCTGTCCGCGGGCCAGGAACGGCTCTGGCTACTGGACCGGCTCAACCCCGGCGACGCCGCGTTCAACATGTTCCAGGTGCACCGCCTGCGCGGCCCGCTGGACGCCGACGCGCTCGAACGCGCACTGGCCGAACTGGTCGCCCGGCACGGCAGCCTGCGCGCCGCCTTCCCGGACCGCGACGGCGTGCCCACCCAGGTGATCGGCCCGCCCGGCGGCTTCGTGCTCGAACGCGTCGGCGTCGACGGCGTCCCGGGCGAACGCGAGCGCCACGCCCGCGAACTGGTCGCCGAGCGCACCAACCGCCCGTTCGACCTGGCCCGGGGCCCGCTGCTGCGGGCGAGCCTGCTGCGCCTGGACGACGCCGCACACGACCACGTGTTGTGCCTGATCCTGCATCACATCGTGGCCGACGGCTGGTCGATGAATGTCCTGGACACCGAGTTGGCGGCGTTGTACCAGGCGTTCGCGTCCGGGCAGCCGTCGCCGCTGACCGAGCCGGCGCTGAGTTACGGAGACTACGTACGACGGCAGCGCGAACTCGTCGACTCGCCCGGATTCGAAGCGCGACTGGCGTACTGGACCGGGCAACTCGCCGGCGCGCCGACCCTGGACCTGCCCGCCGACCGCCCGCGCACCCCCGGCACCCACACCGCACGAGGCGGCACCGTCACCCACCACCTGCCGGCAAGGCTGCGCACCGGCCTCGAGCAACTCGCCCGCCGCGAGAAGGTCACGCTGTACATGACCCTGCTCGCCGCGTACCAGACCCTGCTCTCGCGGTATTGCGACCAGGAAGACGTGTGCGTGGGCTCGCCGCTGGCGGGCCGGGACGAGGAGGAGTACGAGCCGCTGGTCGGCTACTTCCTCAACACGCTGGTCCTGCGCGGGAGCACCGCCGAGGACCCCACCTTCCGGGCCTTCCTGGCCCGCACCCGTACGGTGGCGCTCCAGGCCTACGAACACCAGGACGTACCCTTCGAGCGGCTGTTGGGCGCCCTGGACGTGGAGCGTGATCCGGACAGCCCGCCGGTGTTCCAGACCATGCTGACCCTGCGACCACCCGCCGGACCCGGGCTGCGGCTCGGCGAGGTGCGCGCCGAGGTCTTCGAATCCGGCTTTCGCCAGGCGAAGTTCGATCTGGCGCTGGAGGTGTGGCCGGAAGGGGACGAACTCGTGGTCGAGTTCGTCTACGACACCGAACGCTTCGTCCCCGAGACCGTCACCCGCTTCGCCCGCTGCCTCGAGACACTGCTCGAAGGGGCCGTGGCCGACCCGGACACGCCGCTGTCCCGGCTGCCGCTGCTGCCGGCGACCGACCGCGCGCGGGTGCTGGCCGCAGCGGCCGGTCCGCCGCTCGGCGAATGCCCGGACCCGGTGCTGGCCTTCGAGGTGCAGGCGCTGCGCACCCCGCATGCCGACGCGGTCGAGTCCGGCCGCGATCGCATCGACTACGCGGAGCTGGACGCCCGGGCGAACCGGCTGGCCCGGGTGTTGCGGCGCGGCGGCACGGGGCCGGACTCGGTGATCGCGGTGTGCGCCGAGCGCTCGATCGAGACGATCGTCGCGCTGCTGGCCGTACTCAAGGCGGGCGGCGCATACCTTCCGGTGGATCCCACGCTGCCGGCCGAGCGGATCGCCTACATGCTCGCCGACAGCGGCGCCGAACAACTTTTGTGCCGGGCCGAGTTCGCGGACCGTTTCGCCGACTTCGGGCGGCCGATACTGGCGTTGGAGGGTGCCGGAGCCGACGACGGTCGGGGAGACGGGGCACAGACGCAGCCGCTCGCGCCTGTCGCCGGCCCCGAGGACCTGGCCTATCTCGTCTACACCTCCGGGTCCACCGGCCGACCCAAGGGCACCCTGATCAGCCGTGCGGCGTTGGGCGCCCGGCTCGCCTGGATGCGCGAGCGCTACCGGACCGGCCCGGGCGACCGGGTCCTGCAATTCGCCTCGTTCGGCTTCGACACGCATGTCGAGGAGGTCTATCCGACCCTGCTCGGCGGCGCGACACTGGTACTGGCCCCCGCCGACGCGCTGTTGCCCGACTTCTTCGCCACGGACGCGGGCCGCACGCTGACCGTGCTCGACCTGCCCACGCCGTACTGGCACGAGTTGGTCGCGCAAACGCCGGGCCTGCCGTGGCCGCCGGCGCTGCGGCTGCTGATCATCGGCGGCGACCAGGCCGATGTGGCCTCGATGCGGCGCTGGCGCGAGGTGTTCGGCGATCGGGTCGACCTGGTCAACACGTACGGCCCCACCGAGACCGCGGTCATCGCCACCTCGGCGACCCTGGCCGGCCCCCTGGCCGAGCCGTGGGACGGCACCCGCCCGCCGATCGGACGGCCCCTGGCGAATACGCGCGTGCACGTGCTGGACCGGCATCTGGAACCGGTGCCGCCCGGGGTGCCCGGCGAACTGTGCGTCGGCGGCATCGGGCCGGCCCGGGGCTACCTCGGCCGCCCCGGCCTGACCGCGTGTCACTTCGTGCCCGATCCGTACGGTCCACCCGGCGCCCGGCTCTACCGCACCGGCGACCGGGCCCGGCAACGCCCGGACGGACAACTCGAGTTTCTCGGCCGCACCGACCACCAGGTCAAACTGCGCGGCTACCGGATCGAACTCGGCGAGATCGAGGCGGCCCTGGTCGCCCGGCCCGACATCGGCCAGGCGGCCGTGCTGCTGCGCGAGGAACGCGGCGATCGGCGGCTGGTCGCCTACCTGGTGCCCCGTACCGACGCGGCGGCCCCGGACCCGGACGCGGTGCGTGCCGCGCTCGCCCGGACGCTGCCCGCCTACCTGCTGCCCGCCGCCTTCGTGGTGCTGCCCCGTCTGCCGCTGACCGCCAACGGCAAGCTGGACCGGGCCGCGCTGCCCGCACCCGAGCAACGCGCCGCGCCGGAGGCGTCCTTCGTGGCTCCACGCGGCAGCGCCGAGGAACTGGTCGCGCAGACCTTCGCGGATGTGCTCGGCCTGGAACGGGTCGGCGCGCTCGACGACTTCTTCGCGCTCGGCGGGCACTCGCTGCTGGCCACCCGGGCGGTGGCCCGGCTCGGCGTGGCGATCGAACTCACCGTGCCGATCCGGGCCCTGTTCGCCGACCCCACGGTCGCCGGACTGGCCGCCTCGGTCGAGGAACTCCTGGTGGCCGAACTGGACACGCTCTCCGAGGCGGACGCCGAACGACTGGTGCTGGACCAAGCCGAGACGGGAGACCCGCGATGACGCTCACCCCGGCGCCGCCGACCCGGCCGGGCGAACTGTCGGCCGCCAAGCGCACCCTGCTCGAACAGCGGCTGCGCAGATCCGCGACGACCGCCCCGGCGTCGATACCACGACTGCCGGAGGGCGCGGAAGTACCGCTGTCGTCCGCGCAGATCCCGCTGTGGTTCATGGAGAACCTCACCCCCGGCACCGCCGCGTACACCATTCCGTTCGCGCTGCGCCTGCGCGGACGGCTGGACGAAGAGGCGCTGGAACGCGCGTTGAACGCGCTGCCGGCCCGGCACGACAGCCTGCGTACCACGTTCGCCACCAGCGCGGACGGTCGACCGATCGCCACCGTGCACCCGCCGATGCCGATCACCGTCGCCCGGCACTCGCCCGAGCGCGACCTCGATGCCCGGGCGCGGGAGCAATGGGCGGCGGCGCTGGTGGGCACGGAGTTCGCCCGGCCGTTCCACCTGGAGGTGCCGCCGCTGATGCGGGCCGCGCTGGTGCGGTTGGACCGGGAGGACACCGTAGTGGTGGTGGTCCTGCACCACCTGGTCGGCGACGGCTGGTCGGTCCACCTCCTGGTGAACGAACTGATGTCCGACTACAACGCGTTCACGGCGGGTCGGGAGTCCGAGGTGCCCGCGCCGGCGGTGCGCTACGGCGACTTCGCCGCCTGGCAGCGCGAGCGGTTGGCCGGCCCCGAAGGCGAACGCGCAGCCGCGTACTGGCGGGAGCGGCTCGCCGGGGTCGGCACGCTCGCACTGCCCACCGACCGACCCCGCCCGGCCCGGCAGACCTTCGCCGGTGACGCGCACACCTTCACCCTCGACCCCGAACTCTGCGCCGCGATTGCCGAGTCGGGGCGCACGCACGGCGCCACCTCCTATATGACACTGCTCGCCGCGTGGCAGGCGGTGTTGTCCCGGCACGGCGGACAACGCGACTTCGCGGTCGGATCCCCGATCGCCGGACGCCCCCACCCGGACCTGGAACCGATGGTCGGCATGTTCGTGAACATGCTGGCCATGCGGGCACCGCTGGACGGAGACCCCACCTTCACCGAACTGCTTCGCCGGGTCCGGGAGAGCTGCCTGGACGCGTACGCCCACCAGGACCTCCCGTTCGACCAGGTGGTCCGCGACCAGAACGTCACCCGCGACGTCAGCCGCACGCCGCTGTTCCAGGTGACCTTCGCGCTGCAGAACTACGGGCGCGGCGAGCGCGGCTTCGCCGGGCTCACCCACGACTGGTTCACCGGCGACTCCCGGGTCACCCGCTTCGACCTGAGCCTGTTCGTGTTCGAGACCGCGACCGGCATGCACGGCCTGCTCACCTACAACACCGACCTGTTCGACGCGAGCACCGTGGCCCGGCTGGCCGCACACCTGGAGACCCTGCTGCGCGCGGTGGTCGCCGATCCGCATACGCCGCTGTCCCGGATCGACCTGCTCGGGCCGACGGAGCGGGCCCAGGTCACCACCGGCTGGAACGACACCGCCGCGCCACCGCCCGAACACCCGACGCTGACGGCGGCGATCGAGGCCCAGGTGGCCCGCGATCCGCGTGCGCCGGCGGTGACCTACCGGGGGAAGAGCCTCACCTACGGTGAACTCGACGCGCGCGCCGCCCGGCTCGCCCGTCGGCTGCGCGGGCACGGGGTCGGCCCGGAGACGCCGGTCGCGCTGTGCCTGGAACAGTCGCTCGACCTCGCGGTGGCCGTCCTGGCCGTGCTCAAGGCGGGCGTGGCCTACCTGCCGCTGGATCCCGAACAGCCGGTCGAGCGACTGGCGTTCATGCTGTCGGACGCCGAGGTGCGGGTCCTGGTGACGGACACGACGCTGCGCGAGCGCACGGCGGGTCACCCCGGCACGGTGATCCTGCTCGATCGGGAACCGGACGCGACCGTCGCCGAGGAGAGCGGCCCGCCACCCGTGCCGGCCGGGCCGGGGAACCTGGCCTACGTCATCTACACGTCCGGATCCACCGGCCGACCCAAGGGCGTCGCGGTGCAGCACCGCGAGGCGCTGACCTATCTGGACGGCGTGCGCGAACGATTCGAGGTGGTGCCCGGATCGGTGCACGGCCTGGCCCAGTCGTTGTCCTTCGACTTCGCCATCACCGCGCTGTACCTCGCCTGGACCACCGGCGGCGAACTGCACCTGATCCCCAAGCGGTTGTCCGGCGCCGAGTTCGCCGACCACCTGGCCCGGCACCCGGTCGACTACCTCAAGATGACGCCGTCCCATCTGGCCGGGCTGGCCGCCGAGGTCGACCCGGAACGCCTTTTGCCCCGACGGTTGTTGATCTTCGGTGGCGAGGGCTCGTCCTGGGAGTGGACGCGGGACCTGGCCCGGCTCGGGACGTGCGCGGTGGTCAACCACTACGGGCCGACCGAGACCACGGTGGGCGTGACCACCTACCGGGTCGGCCCGCGGGACGAGCCCACCTCCACCGTGACGCCGATCGGGCGACCATTGGCGAACACCCGGGTGTACCTGCTCGACGAGCACCTGGAACCGGTGCCGATCGGGGTCACCGGCGAGATCCACATCGGCGGCGACCGGTTGGCGCGCGGCTATCTGGGGCAACCCGGCGCGACCGCCGACCGGTTCGTGCCCGACCCGTTCGGACCGCCGGGCGCCCGGTTGTACCGCACCGGCGACCTGGGCCGGTATCTGCCCGGCGGCGACGTGGAGTTCCTGGGTCGCAGCGATCAGCAGATCAAGATTCGCGGCTATCGGGTCGAACCAGCCGAGATCGAAGAGGCGTTGCGGAGCCTGCCCTCCGTCGGGCAGGCCGTGGTGGACGCGCGTGGCCCGGCCGGCGCTCAGCGGTTGATCGCCTACCTGGTGGCGGCCGACGAGCATCCGGGCGAGCCGCCGGCCGCCGCCGAGCTGCGCCGCGACCTGCTGCTTCGGCTGCCGGAGTACATGGTGCCGTCCCGGTTCGTGTGGCTGGACCGGATGCCGCTGAAGGCGCACGGCAAGGTGGATCGGGCCCTGTTGCCCGAACCGGACGCGGGCGCGGGCGTGGGGGACACGGATCGGGTGGCCCCGACGGGCGCGACCGAGGAAGCCCTGGTCGGGATCTGGACGGCGGTGCTCGACCTCGCCGCGGTCGGCGTCACGGACGACTTCTTCGAACTGGGCGGGCACTCGCTGCTGGCGATGCAGGTGTTGGCCCGGCTGCGCAAGGCACTGCCGCCGGGCAGTCGGCAGGTGAGCCTGCTGGAGTTGTTCAAGCACCGCACCATCCGGGAACTGGCCGCGCTGATCGACCGCCCACGCGGTGCCGACGAACCACGTTCGCTGCTGCACGAGTTGACCCGTCCCGTACCGCTCGCGCAGCGTGTGCTCTCGCTGGTGTGCGTGCCCTACGGCGGCGGCAGCGCGGTGGTGTACCAGCCACTGGCCGACGCGCTTCCGGCCGGCCACTCGTTGTACTCGGTGGCGATCCCCGGCCACGACCTGTCCATGCCCGAGGCGCCCCGGCCGATCGAGGAGGTCGCGCAGGAGTGCGTGGACGAGATCCTGGCCCGGGTCGAGGGGCCGTTGGCGCTGTACGGCCACTGCGGGGTGGGCAGCGCGCTGACCGCGCAGATCGCCCACCTCCTGGAGGAGTCGGGGCGCACGTTGGAGGCGGTCTACCTCGGCGCGATCTTCCCGTTCGCTCGACCCGAGGGCGGCGTGCTCGGTGCGCTGTCCCGGTTCGCCGGACTGGAGCGTCTGCGCGGTGACCGGGTGCACCTGAACTGGCTCACCTCGATGGGCGCGGACCTGGGCGACCTGGACGAGGAACAGGTCACCTTCATCGTCCGCAACATGCGCAAGGACGGCCGGACCTCGGAGGAGTACTTCACCAGGCGGATGGCCGAGGGCATGCGGCCGTTGGCCGCGCCGGTGATCTCGGTGATCGGCGAGCGCGACCCCAGCACCGAGTTCTACCAGGAGCGCTACCGGGAGTGGCACTTCATGGCCGACTCCACCGCGCTGGTGGTGATCGACGAGGCCGGCCACTACTTCCTGCGCTACCGCGCGGACGAACTCGCCGAGATCATCACCGCCACCCACGAGGCGGTGGCCCGGGACCGTACCGAACCGCTGACCCGGGCGGCGCGCGGGGAGGACGCGGGTTGGTGGCTGGACGGGGTGTCCGGCCCGGACGTCGAGGCGCGAGCCGCGGACGGGCCGGGGTTCGCGGACAAGCCGGGAGCCGCGGACAAGCCGGGATTCGCAGTCGGGGCCACACCGTCGCGCACACCGGCGGTACGGCCGAGCATGGGCCGGTTCATGGCGGTGGCGCTCGGGCAGCTCGCCTCGATCACCGGGTCGGCGCTGACCGAGTTCGCCATCCCGATCTGGATTTACCTGCGCACCGATTCGCTCACCCAGTTCGCACTGTTCTCGGTGCTGGCGCTGGTCCCCGGGATCGTGGTCGCGCCGCTGGCGGGCGCGGTGGTGGACCGCAACAGTCGGCGCTCGGTGATGCTGGCCGCGGACTGCGCCGCCGGCGCGGTGCAGGTGGTGATGGCGCTGCTGTTGTGGGGCGGTCACCTGGGCGTGGGAGCGGTGTACGGGCTCCTGGTGGTGTTGTCGGTGACGGCGACCTTCCAACGATTGGCCTACAACTCGGCGGTTCCGCAACTGGTGCCCAAGCGCTACCTCGGGCACGCCAACGGCATCGTGCAAATGAGCACCGGGATGGCGCAGTTGGTGGTGCCGCTGATCGCGGTCGCGCTGTTGGCGAGCATCGGACTCGGCGGGATCCTGGTGATCGACATCACCACGTTCGTGATCGCGGTGACGGTGGTCGCGTTCGTGCCCTTCCCCGACACGATGGCGCAGACCCGGCGCGAGAGCATGGTGAAGGAGATCGCCAACGGGGTGCGCTACTCGATGGGGCACGCCGGATTCCGCACGATGCTGCTGTACTTCGCGCTGCTGAACGTCTTCCTCGCGCCGATGCTGGTGCTGATGACGCCGCTGGTGCTCTCGTTCGGGTCGGTACACACGGCGGGCGCGGTCGGCGTCGCGGCGGGCGCGGGCGCGCTGCTCGGTGGCCTGGCGATGGGGGTGTGGGGAGGTCCCCGACACCGCCGGATGCACGGCATCCTGCTGGCCACCGTGCTGATCGCGGTGTTCGCCTTCGTGGCCGGGCTGCGGCCCTCGCCGGTGCTGGTCGGCGTCGGCTTCTTCGGGGTGTTCTTCGGCCTGTCGCTGCTCAACGGCATCTACGCGACGATCATCCAGGTCAAGGTGCCGCAGCGGTTCCACGGCCGGGTGATCGCGCTGAACACGATGGTGGCCTGGTCCACCCTCCCGCTGGGCTTCGGCGTGATCGCGCCGCTGGCGGTGCACCTGCTCGAACCACTGTTCACCGCGGACGGCGCGTTGGCCTCCAGCGTCGGCCGGGTGATCGGGGTCGGCGAGGGCCGCGGCACGGGTTTCCTGTACCTGCTGTGTGCGTCCGCGATGATCCTGCTCGCGCTCGCCTCCTTCCGCCACCGGGTGATCGCGCGCTTCGACGACGACGTCCCCGACGCGATGCCGGACGACCTGATCGGCATCGAGGAACGCCGCAAAAAGCGCACCAACGCCGCGCCCCCGTCGCCGCCCACCGGGAAGTCCCCCGCATCCGAACCCGAAAGCGAACCCGAAAGCGAACCCACCTCCGAACTGGAGAAGGTATGACCACCGACGAACTCCCCGAGCGCCACTGCCGAGTCGTGATCAACGACGAGGAGCAATACTCGGTCTGGGCCACCGACCGCGACATCCCACCCGGGTGGCGCGCGGAAGGCTTCACCGGCACCCGCCCGGCCTGCCTGGCCCACATCGACAAGGTCTGGACCGACCTGCGACCCCGCAGCACCCGCGAAGCCATGAACCCATGACCAACCGTCGCCGGCGAGCCCGCCCGGGCCTCGCCGGCGACGTCACCGCACCCACCCCGACAAAGCCTCGGTTTCAAGCTCCGGATCGACCGGAGCCGGCAGATGAACCGGCTCGGCACCCGGTTCCGGGGCGCGCCGCGCCGGCGGCCGCCGTGATCGGCGGTCGACGGCGCGGGCGAACCGGATCGCGGGTCAGGACGTGGGCGAGGGGCAGTGCAGGTTCGGCGCGTCGGGTCGGGCGCCCGCGGCGCTCAGCCCGGCGAAGCCGGTGCCGGCCAGACCCAGTACCGCCTGGGCGGTGGCCCGGGTGGCGGTGGACGGGTCGAATCCGGTGGCGTCGTACGCGATCGCGCCACGCGTGGCGGGCGTGCCGGAGCAGGGGACCTGGCGCTGGGTGATGAAGTGTCGCGCGGTCAGTCCGGGCAGCACCCGCCACGAGGACAGCAGCGCCTGCGCGGCCAGGCCGGTGCTGTTGGCGTTGGACGTGCCGGCTCCGGGGGTGCCGAAGCCGCCGTCGGCGAGTTGGTGGCCCACCAGCCAGTTCAGGCCGGCCGCCGCCTCCTGCGGGCGGCCGGTGGCGGCGAGCGCCTGCACGCTTATCGCGGTCGAATCCGCGTCGCTGGTGCAGGTGGGCTTGCCGAAGTCGAGCGGGAACCCGCCGTCCGCGCAACGCGCGCCGGCCAGGAAGTCGACCGCGCCGGCGGGTGCGCCCGCCGGCGAGCGGTCCAGGGCCAGCAGCGCGAGGGACTGGCTGAACGCGTTGCTGTAGTCACCCCACGGTGAGAGGTCGGTGAACCGGCCCGAGGGCTGTTGCAGCGAGCGCAGCCGAGTCGGCAGGTCGACGCCGCCGAAGCTGCTCGGGTTCACCCCGCGCACCTCGGTCGCGAGCAGCAGCTTGGCGGTGGCGCCGGCGTACGCGTTGGTGGCGCCGTCGCCGATGTAGCCGGAGAGTATCTCCGGGCGGGCCAGCCATGTGGTGGCCTTGGCCGCGTTCTGCTCGGCCACCCCGGCGGCGGCGAACGCGAGGATCGCGTCGATGGTCAGACCCTGGTCGGGGTAGGTCACCCCGTCGAAGGTCGCCTCGAAGCGTTCTCCGTCGACGAGTTGCCGGGCCAGCCAACCGGCGGCGGCCTGGGTGCGATTGCCGGAAAGGATGGAACCGGCTTCCGACGGCGTGGAGTTCGTCGGCGCGGAGTCCGCCGGGGCAGCGGAGGCGGTTGCCGGGACGATGGCGGTTGCCGCGGCGAGGAGCAGACCGCCGAGCAGGGCGGAGATCCTCCGGCCGGGTCGGGTGAGCGTCATGGTGGAGCCTTTCCGGGCCTGCGACGCGGCATGCCCGGCGGACACGCAGCGCGTTCGACCGCGACCCGGAGGGCGACACGGCCTCGGCACGGCGGCGCGAGGGCTCCGCCCCGTAGGCCACGACGGGGAATGGAGAGGGAACGCTCCGGCCCCAGGCATTCGGGCTCGCCGTCACGCGGACGGACCACCGCTGCGGGTCAGCGCCGGATTCGCACCGGACTTCCCCTGCGGCCGAAGATGACGCGGGTCGCCACACCCCGGATCGAACGGGCACGGCGGGCCCGAAAGCGGACGTCGCCGTCGCGCCGAAGATCCTCGGGCGAGACGCTGCGCACTCTACGGACAGTTCGCGGCCGAGGGTAACTCGCTTTCCGGCCAAGGCTTCACGGGCCGCGACCCCGGAAACCCGGCCTCGCCGAGCCCCCGGGACGGACCCGGCGCCGAAACCCCGGTCGGGTCGGTTCGGCCGCCCCCGGACGGGCCCGGGCCCGCCGAGATCCCCCGAAAGTGACCGGAAGCCGCTCAAGGACCCACGGTGGCCAAGGTCGAAGGACCACACGAACCCACGGGCGCCGCACCCGAGTCCGCACCCGTACCCGTACCCGAGGCCGTGCCCACAGCCCCGCGCGTGCCCACGGCAGCGCCCGTGCCCACGGCCGTACTCGTACCCTCACCCACGCCGGCGCCCGCACCCGTCCCCACCGGCGCGATCCGCCCGCGCAGCGCCGCCGCCTCGCGCGCATAGCGCCGCACCGGGAATTCGTCGGTGTCCGCCTCCGCCCCCAGGATTCGCACCGCGGCCGCGGTCGCCCTGACCGCCGCCTCGACCGCCGCCGACTCGGCCACCGACGCCTGGCGCGTGTACGAGATGCCCGCGTCGCGCCGGCGGGCCGCGTCGAGGTAGATCGCCCGGGCGGAGTCGACCGCGCCCGCGGGCTCGGCCAACGCGTGCCGATCGCCCCCGCCGGCGAAGTCGCCGACCACGTCCAGCGCGGCTTGGGCCAGTCCGGTCGCGCACGCCGCAGTGCCCAGGCGGCCCGCGTCCAACAGGTCGAACGCGATCCGCAGGCCCCGGCCCGGTGCGCCGATCAACCGCTCGGGCTCCAGGTACACCCCGTCCCAGTAGGCGGTCGTGGTCGGGATGGCGCGCAGCGCGGTCGTCGGTTCCGGCGCGCTGAAGTAGAGGTACTCGTCGGCACCGGGAGCCAGGAAACAGGAGATGTCCGGTCGGGCCGAACCCGTGCGGGCGAACACGGTGTGAAAGTGCGCGCGGCCCCCGTGCACGAGGGCGAGCTGGGTGCCCTGGAGCAGGTGTCCGCCGCGAGTGCGTTCGGCTCGGCAGGTGACCGCCGAGGGGTCGGCGCCCACGTGCGGTTCGGACCGGCTGCCGCCGCCGGTCAGCGCGCCGTCCAGCATCCCGGGCAACCACTGCTCGCGCTGCGTCGCGCTGCCGTGCGCCGCCGTCGGCAGGCACGCCAGCGTGTGTACGTCGAGGGCGCCGGCCACCGCCGGCCAGCGGGCCGCGAGTTCCTCCAGTACCTGGAGGTAGACCTCGTACGGTTGACCGCCGCCGCCGTAGTGCACCGGGTAGGGCAGGCCGGACAGGCCCGCCCTGCCCAGGGCGGAGAACAGGCCGGTGGGATAGCTCGCGTCGGCCTCGCACCCGGTTACCCGGGGCGCGAGTTCCCGGTCCGCGAACGCCCGGGTCCGGGCGATCAGGTCGTGGGCTTCGTCGGTGGGGAGCAGACGATCGACGGGCACGGGCGCATCCCTGGGGTGGACGGTCGGGCCGGGTGGGGAATCCGGGTCATCGGGGCGAGGACCCGAGCCGGGCCGGCGGTGTGGACGGGCCGGCCCGGGCCGGGGGATGCCAGGACACCTGCGCACGGTAGGTGCCCGGCCGCCGGCCCGGGATCGTCCGGCGCGACAAAGCCGAGCCGGGTTCTTCGTCGAGGCCCACCTATGGGTCCGAATCCCTCTCTCGCGGGGGGCGGATCCGGTGGTGAACCGTCGATATCGAAGCGAGGCGATCACACTGTGGCTTGGTGCCCGGTGACGGAAAGTGTCGCCGGCATTGGCCATTCGAACGAAGCACCCGGTGCGCGGCGCGGCCTAGCGTCGATCACACATCGACCGGAAGGACGCGATATGAGCGCCGAGCTGCACACCCGTGCCGTCGTGGCGGACACGCACAACGACCTCCTGATGGCCGTGGTCGAACGACCACCAAGCCGGTGGGCGAGTTTCTTCCGGGAACAATGGCTGCCCCAGCTTCGCGAGGGCGGGGTGGACATCCAGGTCCTGCCGGTGTTCGTGGACGACCAGTTCCGTCCGGAGGGCGCGCTGCGGCGGACGCTGCGGATGGTCGAGTGCGCGCACGCGATCGCCGAGGGCAACCCGGACGAGGTGCGGCTGTGCCTGGACGGCGACGACATCGACGCGGCGCTGGCCGCCGGCAGGATCGCGCTCGTGCTCGCGTTGGAGAGCGCGCCCGGCGTGGACGCCGACCTGGAACTGTTCCGTACGCTGTACCGCCTCGGCGTCCGGGTCGCCTCGATCGCGCACTGGGGTCGCTCCGCGCTGGGCGACGGCAGCGGTGAGGACGCCACCGGCAGCCGGCTGACCCACGCCGGTGTCGAGGCGCTGCGCGAGATGGAACGGCTCGGCATCGTGTTCGACATCTCCCACCTGGGGGCGGTCGGTGTCGCACACGTGTTGGAAGAGGCGACTCGTCCGCTGATCGCCACCCACTCGGGTGCCCGGGCGTTGTGCGACCACCACCGGAACCTGACCGACGAGCAGATCCGGGGCGTGGCCGCCACGGGCGGCGTCGTGTGCGTCAACTTCGTGCCCGACTTCCTGTCCAGGGACCGGGACCGGCAGAACATCGACGGGCTCGTCGACCACATCGAGCACATCATCGACCTGGTGGGTGTCGACCACGTCGGGATCGGCCCCGACTTCCTGCGCGAGGTGCTCGCCGACATCACCCCGCCGTGCTGCGAGGGCGTCGACTACACCGGCGTGGACGCCACCACCGAACTGCCCGGGCTGAACGGCCCGGCCGAACTTCCCGCGCTCACCGAGGCGTTGGTGCGGCGCGGACTGGGTGAGAAGGAGATCATGGCGATCCTCGGCGGCAATGTGCACAGGTTGTTCCGTGCCGAGCTGGGCCTGGCCCGATGAGCGGCGCGACGGCCGGTTCGACGGCCGGTGCACCCGTGTTCGACACCGACGCGATGCTGGCCGACCTGGCCGAGTTGGTGCGCTGCGAGTCCTTCTCCGCCGACTTGGCGGCGGTGGCGCGCAGCGCGGACGTGGTCGCCGCCCAGGGTGCGCGTCACCTCGGCGTGCAGCCGCGCCGGATCGTGCTGGACGGGGTGACCCACCTGCAGTGGACGTTCGGCACACCGCGCGTCCTGCTGGTTGGGCACCACGACACGGTGTGGCCGATGGGCTCGTTGGCCACCCACCCGTGGTCGGTCGTGGACGGGATCGCCCGGGGGCCGGGTGTCTTCGACATGAAGGCCGGTCTGGTCCAGATGTTCCACGCGCTCGCCTCGTTGCCCTCGCTGGACGGCATCGGGGTGCTGATCACCGGCGACGAGGAGGTCGGCTCGACCACCTCGCGCGCCCTGATCGAGGACTCGGCCCGCGGCTGCGCGGCGACCTTCGTTTTGGAGGCGTCCGCCGACGGTGGGGCGCTGAAGACCGGGCGCAAGGGTGGCTCCCAGTACGAGTTGGTCGTGCACGGCAAGGCCGCGCACGCGGGCCTGGAGCCGGAGAGGGGCATCAACGCGGCGATCGAGGCCGCGCACCTGGTGCTCGCGCTCGGCGGCTTGGCCGATCTGGCGGACGAGGGCGCCTTGGACGGATGGCGCACCACGGTGACCCCCACGGTGGTCGAGGCGGGCGCGGTGTCCAACACCGTCCCGGATCGGGCCCGGGTGACCGTGGACGTCCGGGTGCCCACGATCAAGGCCCAGGAGCGGGTGGACGAGTTGATCCGGGCGCTGCCCACGACCGTGCCGGGTGCTCGGCTCGAGGTGCTCGGCGGTCCCAACCGACCCCCGCTGGAGGAGAGTTCCTCCAGCGCGCTGTTCGACCTCGCGGACCGGGTGGCGAGCGGCAGCGGTCTGCCGCCGCTGCGTGCCGCGGCCGTCGGGGGTGCCTCCGACGGCAACTTCACCGCCGGCGTCGGCTGCCCGACCCTGGACGGCCTGGGCGCGGTCGGCGGCGGTGCGCACGCCGACCACGAGCACGTGATCGTGTCCGAGTTGGCGCCGCGCGCGCTGCTGCTCGCCGGTCTGATCGAGGCGGTCCGATGAGCGCCGTGGTCATTCGGGAGCTGCACGAACTCCACGAGCTCGAAGACGCGTTCACCCTGTTCTGCGAGATCTGGGGGACCGGACCGGGTAACGCGCCGATGTCCGTCGAACAGATGCGCGCACTCTCGCACGCCGGGAACTACGTCGCCGGGGCCTACGCGGAAGGGCGTATCGTCGGCGCCACCGTCGGGTTCTTCGGCGCTCCCATCGCCCGCACGATGCACTCACACGTCACCGGCGCCCGCCCCGGCCACGCGGCCGGGTTCGCGCTCAAGCTGCACCAGCGCAACTGGGCCCTGGCCCGCGGCGTGACCCGGATCACCTGGACCTACGATCCGCTGATCCGGCGCAACGCCCACTTCAACGTGACCAAGCTGGCCGGTCGCCCGGACGGCTACCTGCCCAACTTCTACGGCTCGGTCGACGACGCGATCAACGGCGGTACCGACACCGACCGCGCGCTGGTGATCTGGGACCTGTCCGACCCCAGGGTGGTCGCGGCCGCGAACCTTACGCCGATCCCGGTCGCGGTGCCGGCGGGTGCGGTGGCCGCGCTGTCCGTCGAGGGCGACCTGCCGGTCCTGGGCCGGACGGACGCCGACCACCTGCTCGTCGAGGTCCCCGCGGACATCGAGAAGTTGCGGCGCACCGACCCCGGCGCCGCCAAGGACTGGCGGATCGCCCTGCGCGAGGTGCTGGGCGGCCTGCTGGCCGACGGCGCGCGGGTGATCGGCTTCCAGGACAAGTCCCGCTACGTCCTCACGCGCGACACCGCCGCGTGACCCCCCAACGATCAGGAGTCCAGGCACCATGAAGATCACCGGAATCGAACTGCGCCGGATCGCGATGCCGTTGCGCGCGCCGTTCCGCACCTCCTTCGGCGTCGAGACCGCACGCGACATCCTGCTGCTCCGCGTGGTCACGCCGGAGGCGGAGGGGTGGGGCGAGTGCGTCGCGATGTCCGATCCGCTGTACAACTCGGAGTACGTGGACGGCGCGGTCGACGTGCTCAAGCGCTTCTTCATCCCCGCGCTGCCGGAGCGGGTGGACGCCCTGTCGGTCAAGCGGGCGCTGAAGCCGTTCAAGGGCCACAAGATGGCCAAGGCGGCGCTGGAGACCGGCGTACTGGATGCCCAACTGCGGGCCGCAGGACAGTCGTTCGGATCGTTCCTGGGCGCCTCCCGGGACCGGGTGCCGTGCGGGGTGTCCGTGGGGATCATGGACTCGATCCCGCAACTGCTCGAATCCGTCGGTGAGTTCGTCGACGAGGGCTATGTGCGGATCAAGCTGAAGATCGAGCCGGGCTGGGACCTGGCGCCGGTGCGCGCGGTGCGCGAGCGGTTCGGCGACGATCTGCTGCTGCAGGTGGACGCGAACGCCGCGTACACGCTGGCCGACGCGCGTCAACTGGCCAAGCTGGACGCGTTCGACCTGCTGCTGATCGAACAGCCGCTGGCCGACGACGACCTGGTCCAGCACGCCCAATTGGCCAAGCAGATGCGCACGCCGATCTGCCTGGACGAGTCGATCGAGTCGGTCGAGGACGCCGCGGCGGCGATCACCCTGGGCTCCGCGTCGATCATCAACATCAAGCCCGGTCGGGTCGGCGGCTACCTGGAGGCCAAGGCGATCCACGACCTGTGCGTGGCGCACGGCGTACCGGTGTGGTGCGGCGGCATGTTGGAGACCGGGTTGGGTCGGGCCGCCAACGTGGCGCTCGCCGCGCTGCCCGGCTTCATCCTCCCCGGCGACACCTCGGCCTCGCGTCGCTACTACGCCACCGACATCACCACGCCGTTCGAACTCGCCGACGGCCACCTCGATGTGCCCACCGGCCCCGGCCTGGGCATCGACCCGATCGTCGACATCCTGGACTCGGTGACCACGTCCAGCGAGTGGATCAAGTTCTGAGACACCCCGACGGCGCCCGGTCGTTCGACCGGGCGCCGTCGGCACCCGAATCGGTACGAAGGCATCCGCCGGCCGGGCGTCGTCGTCCGGGGATCGGTCCTCGGCATCCGCATCATGAGACGCGTTGGACGGCGCGGGGCGGGTGTGCCAGGTTCGACGTCATGCGACGTCGGATGATTATTACCGGCAGCGTGCCGACACCGGGCTGACCAGGACGACCACTTCCCTGCGGCCCACCGTCCGCACGCAGACCTCTCGCGCTTCGCGAGGGGTCTTTCTGTTTTCCCGGCCCGGCCCCGCCTCCGACGCTCGTCGACGCCACCCGATCCCCCGCACAGCGACAGGAGAACAGCGACTCATGGTTGACGACGGCACCCAGGTCCTCGAAGCCCCCCGGTTCGTGGGGCCCGCCCCGAGCCTCGCCGATCCCGCTCCGAGCCTCGCCGATCCGGCCCCGGCCGCAGCGCCCGCACCGCTCGCCGCGCCCGAGGGCGACGCGGTCGATCCCGTCGGCGAGACCGCCCGGTTGGTGGCCCGGATGCGCCACGGCCACGGCGTGCTCGCCCGGGTCGCCACCACGCTGAACAACCACGGCGTACGCCGACTCACGTACGTGTCCACCGAGTTCGGGGCCGCCACCGTGGAGGTCACCGTGCTCGCCCGGGACGCGGCCCGGGTCGAGGCGAGACTGCGCCGGATGGTCGAGGTGGTCGAGGTCGACCGGGTAGCCGCGACCTGACCGGCGCGCGTGCGTAGGTTCACCCGCTCCCGCCGACCACCTCGCGATACGTCCCCCAGGGCGGGCGGTTGGTATGGATTGACATGAATCGACCAAGATCTCCATACTGCCTGTGTAGTCACATGGCTACACATGGAGACCGGGTCTTCGGGCGACCGCAGGTGCTCCGCCCGCTTCGGAGACGTGTCGGGTTCGACCTCGGCTCCGCGCCCGACCCTCGGAGAACTCGTGCTCTACGGCAGCGCATTGCGAGACGACCTGGCCGGCACGCGGACCACGCCGCTGGTCGGCATCCATGACATGTACTCCGCGTCCTTGGCGGCGAGCCACTTCGACGGCTTCTTCGTCTCCGGCTTCGGCTTCGCCGCTTCGTACTACGGGCTGCCCGACATCGGCTTCATCGCCTGGCCCGACATGGTGGCGTTCGTCGAACGCCTGCGCCTCGCCTTTCCCCGGCAGCACCTCCTGGTCGACATCGACGACGGGTACGGCGATCCGGAGGTGGCCTGCCATGTGGTGCGGCGGCTGGACCGGGCCGGGGCGTCCGGGGTGATCCTGGAGGATCAGGCGCGGCCCCGGCGCTGCGGTCACGCCGACGGCAAACTGCTGCTGCCGCTGGACGACTACCTGGACAAGCTGACCCGGGTCCTGGACTGCCGCGGCGACCTGGTCGTGGTCGCGCGCACCGACGCCACCGAGCCGGACGACATCCTGCGCCGCGCGAAGGCGCTGGCCAAGACCGACGCCGACGTGGTCCTGGTGGACGGCGT
This sequence comes from Embleya sp. NPDC127516, assembly GCF_044765325.1. NCBI lineage: Bacteria > Bacillati > Actinomycetota > Actinomycetes > Kitasatosporales > Streptomycetaceae > Embleya > Embleya sp. NPDC127516. The sequence continues at coordinate 245,943 of NZ_JBIWJT010000007.1, forward strand.
GCGCAGCGTCGAGTGGATCCGCCGGATCCGCGCGGCGGTCGCGGACAAGCCGCTCCTGTTCAACCAGATCGCGGGTGGCAAGTCGCCGCGCCTGTCCCTGACCGAACTGGCCGACCTGGGCGTGGACGCGGCGATCTACAGCACGCCGTGCCTGTTCGCCGCGCACACCGCGATCGACACCGCGCTGGCCGAACTGATCCGGTCCGACGGCCGGTTGCCCGCGCCCGACGGCCCGGCCGCGGTCGGCGTCCGAACCGCCACCGAGCTCCTGGAACGAAACCTCGGCACCCGATACCCGGAGTGACCGAACTTATGTGACCTGGATCACGCACGAGGTCATGTCACGTTCTGCCGACCCTTCCCGTCCACGGGGGCAAACAAGGAAGGGAAGGACCATGACACAGCGCATCCTGGTGATCGGGGCCGGTTACGCGGGCATGACCGCGGTGCTCGGTGTGGCCCGGCGCACCCGCAAACACGACGTCCGGATCACCCTGGTCAACCCGATCGGCCGGTTCACCGAGCGGCTGCGGCTGCACCAGCGGGCCGCCGGCGAAGAGCTCGCCGATCTTCGGATTCCCGACATGCTCCGCGGCACCGGAATCGACTTCGTGCAGGCGCGGGTGACGCACGTCGACGCGGCCGGCCGTACCGTCCGGCTGCACGACGACCGGTCGATCGGCTACGACACCCTCGTGTACGCGCTCGGCAGTGTCGCCGACACCGTGACGGTGCCGGGTGTGCGCGAACACGCCTTCACGCTCGACAGCGCCGCCGCGGCCGGCCGGCTGGCCGAACGTCTCACCGAGCTCGACGCGACCGGCGGCACCGTGGTCATCGGCGGCGCCGGCCTGACCGGGATCGAGGCCGCGGCGGAGATCGCCGAGAACCACCCGGCCCTGCGGGTCGTCCTGCTCAGCCGGCACGAGCCCGGCGCGATGATGGGCGCCAAGGCGCGCGCCCACCTGCACGCGGCCCTCGACCGCCTCGGCGTCCGGGTCCGCACCGCCACCACGATCGTCAAGGTGCTCCCGGACGCGGCCGAACTGGAGGACGGCGAGCTCGTGCACGCCGACGCGCTGCTGTGGACGACCGGGGTACGGGTGTCGCCACTGGCCGCCGAAGCGGGTCTCACCGTCGACGAGCGCGGCCGGATCGTGGTCGATCCGACGCTGCGCTCGGTCTCCCACCCGCAGGTGTACGCGATCGGCGACGCGGCGGCGGTCCGCCAGACGTACGGCGTCATCCACGGCACCTGTCAGAGCGGCATCCCGACGGGGGCGCACGCCGCGGCGTCGATCGCCCGGCAGGTGGAGGGCAGGGAGCCCGAGGCGTTCCGGTTCGGGTACATCCATCAGCCGGTGAGTCTGGGACGCCACGACGGCGTCATCCAGTTCACCCACCCCGACGACACGCCGCGCCGGTTCGTCCTGACCGGCAGGTGGGCGGTGATGTACAAGGAGTTCGTCAGCAGCTCGCCGTGGAAGTCGTTCCGCCTGCTGAAGAGGATCGGCGGAGCCGTAAAGTGGCCGACCGGAGGCCGGGCCACTCGTCGGGCACGATGACCGAGGGGACGAGGGAGACACGTGGTCGACACGGACGTGTTCGAGGACCACCGCAACCTGCTGTTCTCGGTGGCCTACCGCATGCTGGGCAGCGCGGCCGACGCGGAGGACGTCGTCCAGGAGGCGTGGCTGCGCTGGTCGTCCGCGGACCGTTCCGATGTGCACGACCCCAAGCCGTACCTGGTGCGGATCGCCACGAACCTCGCGGTGGACGCGCTGCGTTCGGCCCGGGTGCGCCGGGAGACCTACGTCGGCCCCTGGCTTCCCGAGCCGATTTCGACCGGTCCGGACGTGGCCGAGAACGCGGCGCTGGCCGACTCGGTGTCCCTGGCGATGCTCGTCGTGCTGGAGTCGCTCTCCGAATTGGAGCGGGCGGTCTTCGTGCTCCACGAGGTGTTCGGCTTCCCCTACGCCGAGGTCGGTACGGCGATCGACCGGCCCGAGGCGACCGTCCGGCAACTGGGCCACCGCGCCCGCGAGCACGTGCGGGCGCGCCGACCCCGGTACGCGGCCGACCGGGGCGCCCGCAAGGCCGTCACCGAGAAGTTCTTCGCCGCGACCACGGGCGGCGACATCAACGAACTCATGCAACTGCTCGCCCCGGACGTCACGATCTGGACCGACGGCGGCGGCAAGGTCCGCGCCGCGCTGCGCCCGATCGTCGGCGCGGACAAGGTCGCGGCCTGGCTCGCCGGCGTCACCAAACGCCCGTACGAGGGCGTCGACCTCGCCGACATGGTGCCCGACCTGGCCGAGATCAACGGCGAGCCCGCGCTGCGGATCAGCGCATACGGTCGGGTGGTCACGGTGATCGCCCTGGAGACCGGCACGGACGGCCTCATCCACGGCATCCGCATGGTGGCCAACCCGGACAAACTGAGCCGCGTCTGACCCTCGCGGACGCGGCGCTCCGCGCCCTTTCGGTGCCGGTGCCGGTGCCGGGGCCGGGTGCCGAGCACCGGTTGCCGGGTGTCGCGTCTACGGCTGTGTCGGCGGCAGGCGCAGGAGTTCGGTCACGGCCGAGATGCTGTGTTCACCGTGGCCCGCCTCGGCCGTGCGCCGCACCAGGTCGTGCAGTGGCGCGAGCCAGGACGTGTCGACGTTCGTCTCCTTGGTCAAATCCTCGTCGTGGGCCGCTCCGGCGATGAAGAGGTTCACGGTGGCGGCGGCGTCGGTGTAGTCGCCGCTGTCGATCTCCTGGGCGAAGGTCGGCAGCAGCGACTTGATCATGTCCAGCCACTTGCCGGCGAACCGCACCGTGGTGTCGGCCCGAAGCCCGCGGGCCTGGACGGCGGCCGCGCCCTGGAAGAAGCCGACGAGCGCGGGGAGCAGGATCGCACCGACCGCCATCTCGTACAGCGCGGCCAGGTCGGTTTCGTCGCCGAGGTGGACGGTGTCGCCACCCAGCACCTTCAGGGTCGCCTCGTGCTCCTCGAAGACGGATCTGTCGCCGCTGTAGTACAGCAGCGTGTCCGGCGCCCCCACGGCCGCCGGTACATTCTTGACCGCCCCGGCCAGAAAGCGGGCGCCGTGCGCATCGGCCCAGGCCGCTGTTTCGCGGGCACCGATCGGGGAGCCGCTGTTCAAGGTGACCAGGGCCCGCCCGCGCAATGCCCGCGCAGCGGGTGCCAGTGCGCCGAGCGTGTCGTCGAAGGTGGTCAGGCAGGTGATCACGAGCGGACTCGCCGCGACCGCGTCCGCCACGGCCTCGGCGTGGACCGCGCCCGCGGCCACGAGGGCGGCGGCCTTGCCCGGCGTACGATTCCACACCGTCGTCGGATGGCCGGCGGCGATGAAGGCCGCGGCCAACGCGCGGCCCATCGAACCGAGCCCGATCACGGTCACGGGCGTGCGATTCTCGTCGGCCATGTGCGCTCCACTCCACGTCGGTGTTCCCGGAAAATACGAACGAGCTTGTGCGCGCCGCCGGTCCGGGTGAACTCGGCGCGCCGCTCGCTTCCATGCTGGAGGAGCACATGCGGTCCCTCAAGTACCTACATTTTTGTCGGGTACTTACATTTTGGTAAGGATGGGGGATGAAGCCGAGCCGGGCCGTACAGGTCGCGGCCAACAGGCCGAACGTCCAGGGAAGTCCCTCGTCCGGACCGGCAATGTGCCGCAATCGCATGTGGCACGAGGTCCTCCTCGATAGGTTTTCCTCGTTTCCCCATGGGAGGAGTTCGGTCGGTATATGTCTCAGCCACAGGGCCCGCCGACCGGATCGCCGAGAAGTCAACTGGCCAAGGCGACGCCTCCGGAAGTGGACAGCGACAAGCTGCGTCATGTCGTCGCCGACACCTATGCGAAGCCGGGCGACACCGGGACCTGGGTCGGCAATGGCAAGGCCGCCGCGGCCCTGCGTGCCGAACTGCACGACGGGCGACCCACGGGCCCTCCCGGCCGCGAGAAGATCCACGCCGTTGATGTGGCCGACCTGCTCGGTCGATATCGCAAGGCGCTCCGGGAGCCCGGACTCTCGGCCCGGGACAAGTCGGTCATCCTGGCCGAGTCCGGCGAGCTGTACCGGACACTTCAGATGCGCGACGTGGCGGGTGGCATCACCGCGTGGCTGCACGCCAATCCGGAGCGCGCGAACACCATGCTGAACGCGGTCGAGTTCGGTGAAGGCCGAACCCGAGCTGGCGTCGGTGACGGGGTCGCGTTTTCTCACGTCCACTTTCAAGCGCCCCGCCCTCGAGGCGGTGGTTCCCGACATGGGTCTGATCGCGGATCTGCGGCGCCACTTGGCCAGACCCGAACCGCAGAACCTCGCGTCCGAGGCCGCGCGCGTCGCGGCCCGGGGCATGGGCCGGGCTGCGGCACTGATCGAAACCGCGCGGGGATCCGAGGCCCTGCGCCCACAACCGGGACGCAGTGGCGGGCTCGCGGCTTCGAACGATTCGACCAGGAAACGCGGACGCAACGGCCCGGAGGCCGACCCCTGACGGTGCCCCCGCACCGCGCCGTGCGAGGCCGCGCGGGATCCGCGGCCGGTCGAACGATACGATCTCACCGCAAATGCCGCTTCGGGCACCGTGGTTCACGTGATGGGAAGAGGGCAGGACGTGCCGGAGTCTCGCGAGCCCGCGTTGACGTTTCGAGGACTGTTCGACTGGTTGTGGGAACGGCTCCCGGAGGCGCGCCCCCACCTTGCCGAGCTGAAGGCGGACGCCGAACTCGACGCCGTGCAGGAAGGCCGCGTGATCCCCGACGCCTCCGTCGGTTACCTGCTCAATCCGTACGGCATCCTCTCCGACGCGCTCTTCTGGCCCGTGATCGTCCCGGCCGTCGAGACCCGGAACGGCGACCTGCTGGCGCGGACCGCAGCGATCGTGGAGGCCCTTCTGGCCGCCGCCGACGAGGACATCCGCGACGCCGCCGACCTGCGGGTGGTCTCCCCGCTGCTCGGCCACGCCGAGTACTGGTCGATCTTCCGCCACGTCGCGGGCCCGCGCCTCCTGGCCATGACCACCCGAAGCTAGGACCGGCCCAAGCCGGGACCTGCCGAGACAGACCACCGACCCACTCACGCCCGTCGGCCCGGCCCGGCCCGGGGACGGGTCAGTAGCCGCGTTGTGGGGTGCGATGCGGTGAGTTCTTCAGGTCGCTGCCCGCGCCCAGAGTCGTGGCGCGTGGGTGGGCGACCTGGGTGGTTCGGTTCACGGAGGGGTTCGATCCGCGGGCCGGTGTCATGCCGGTGGCAGCGATCCCCGCAGAGCCGGAGCCGAGAGCGGGAGCGGGGGCGGAGAGAAACGGGGAGGGGATCTTGTCCGCCGGGACGCGCCCCCGCGTTGCGGCGGTCGAATCGGTTCCGAAGACGTCCGGGCCCTGCTCCAGCATGCGTCGACTCGAGGTGTGTTCGCGCGGCGCGTGGTGTTCCACCTCGTCGTCCAGGGCGTCGCCTTCCAAGACCTCGGTGCCCTTGTACTCCGGCTCGGTGACGCGGTCGATGTCCGGGACATCGCCGTCCCGATATACGTCCGGCCCGACATTTGCCTCGGTAGCCGTTCCCCGACGATTGTCCGTGTACTTCGGCTCCATGTCGTAGTCGATGTCCGGAACATCGCCGTCCAGATATTCGCCACGCCGGGGACGCGCCTCGGCGGCGGCCCCCCGACGGCGACGGCGATCCGACGACGAATCACGAATCTCGGGCACTGGAGGGGTCCTTTGGTCTCACGGATCCGGGATCTTCGCCACCGGTACGGGTTCGACCACGATATCCCGCGGTGCTCGCGGGCCGGCCGAATCAGCGGGATCGGCACCGGGTTCGGCGGATATCGGACGAGACGAAGCATCGATCCCGACGCCTGCCGAATCGGCCCGGGTCGCCCGTTCGCGGCCGGGTTCGGTGGGGCTACTCGGGTGTCGGGGCGACGCGGTGCAGTTGTTTGCGGTCGTAATAGGTGGTCATCGCGAAGCCGAAAGCGAGGCCCGCCAGTGCGCCGAAGGCGATGCCCGCCCAGGCCCGGGTCAGGCCCGCGTCGGCGCGGGCGTCGAAGTACAGGATGGCGCGTACGCCGTCGCTGAGTTGGCGCATCGGCTCGAACGCGGACAGCACCCGGTAGAAGCGCGGCAGCGCCTGGAGCGGGATGGTCGCGCCGGAGGACGGCAGCGCCAGCACGATGAACACGAACATGCTCACCAACTGGCCGATCCCGCCGAAGGCCGCGTTGATCGCCTGGACGCCCAGCCCCACCGCGGTGCTCGCGCAGATCGAGAAGACCCACAGCAGGGGCAGGTGGGACGCGTCCATGTCCAGGATGCCGATCGTGGCGAACATGATCAGGGTCGCGGTCAGCACCGACAACACGGCCGACATCACGCACTTGACCGCGAGTTGATGGGTGCGGGTGATGTGTACCAGTGGGCGTTCGGTACGCCACGGGCCGATCTCACTGGCCACGTAGCCGAGCCCGACGTCGACCCCGTTGCTGATGATGTTGCCGCCGAGGAAGCCGGCCAGTACCAGCAGGAGCGTGTAGTAGAACGCGGTCAGCCCCAGTCCGCTGCGGGGGGCGATCGGGTGGCCCACCGCGACGGCGACCGCGATCGGGTCCGCGAGCAGCAGGCGACCGGCCGTGGTGGTCTGCCCCGGAGCCGCCTGCGGCGCGCCGGTCAGCGTCGCGCCGAGCTGCAACGAGGCGGCGTGCAAGGCCTGTTGGGCGATCGCGGTGGACAACGAGGAGGCCAGGCTGCCCGCTCCGGGGTTGGTCAGTAGGTTGACCGTCGGGCGGGTCGGCGCGGCCGGCGCGGGCGTGTTCAGGGCGGCCACCGACGCGGTGAAGTCGGCCGGCACCACGATCGCGCCGTACAGCTTGCCCGAGGCCATCCGTCGGCGTGCCGACGCCTCGTCGAGAACGCGCCAGGACACCGTGTCCCCGGGGTCGGGCGCGGCGGCGATGCCGGCGATGATGCGCGCGCCCAGGTTCTCCGTCCCGCCCGCCGACGGCACGCCCTGGTCCGCGTTGACCAGGCCGATCGGCAGGCGGTGCAGGTCCCTGCGCGGATCGAGGATGCCGCCCATGTACAGGATGGAGAGCAGGAAGGCCAGCAGCCCCACGATGACCGAGGGCATCACCCAGATCCGCGGGTTGCGCAACACCCGCGACGCACCCACCCAGGGGGTGGACTGGTTCGATGCCATCACTCTCCAGAGAAGCCGAGGGGCGGGCCGACCACCCGCGCCGGGTGCGGGCGGACACGGTCACCGTGCGCGAGATGGTCACCCCTTCACCGCCCCCCGAAACCCCACCTGCGCGAGACGAGCGAACCCCCTTGCGCCCGACACCCACCCCACCCCCAACGACTCCGGCGACACCAGGGCCCCGCCCCGCCGCCGGCGGCGGGCACGCGAAAGCCTCGCTCCCGGCGTGGGGCGCCGGGAGCGAGGCCGTTGTCGGTCGCGTGCGATCAGGAGATGGTCACGTCGTCCACGAGGAACGTGGTGACGAGTGACGAGTCCTCGGAGCCCGCGAAGGTGATGGTGACCGTCTGCCCCGCGTAGGCGCTCAGGTTCACCGTGCGTTGCACGTAGGCACCGGTGGCGCCGACGTTGGAATAGGTGGCCAGGGTGGTCGAACCGATCTTGATCTTGAGCGTGTCGTAGACCGTGTTGCCGGTTTCCCGGGTGGTGGTCTTGATCCACGCGCGCAGGTTCGGCGAACCGGCCGGGATCGTGACGTTGGCCTGGCTCAGGTTCTCCGTGGCCGTGGAGCCGTAGCCCATCATCCACGCGTACCAGGAGCCGCCGTGCGCGGAACCCGGGTTGCTGTTGGTGATGATGTTGGCGTTCTGCGTCCAGTTGGCGGTGCCCGCTTCGAAGTCACCGTTGCGCAGCGCGTTGCCGGGCGGGCCGCTGCCCACGGTCAGGGTGTACTGGGCCGTGTGCGTGGCCGTTGCGCCGGTACCGGTGACCGTGATCACGTAGGTGCCGTTCGCCGCGTTCGCCGCCGCGGTCGCGGTCAGCGTCGAGGACGCGCCGGACTGGATGGAGTTCGGGGTCAGGGTCACGGAGACGTCGGTGGGCTGACCCGACGCGGTCAGCGCGACGGTTTGCGCCACACCGGAGGTGACGGTCGTACTCAGCGTCGACGAGACCGAGTTGCCGGCCTGTACGGTGCCCGAGTTCGGGCTGAGGGTCATCGAGAAGTCGTTCTGGCCCGGGCCGCCGGTGCAGGTGGGGTCGTTGGGTTGGGCGGGGACGCTGACGGCGTCCCAGGCGGCCTTGGTCTTGTTGAACAGGGCGCAGGTGGAATCGAGGGTCTTGGCCGAGTTGAGGGTGGCGGTGCGGTACTTCTTGTAGGTCATGCCGCTGGTCTTGAGCAGCATGCCGCCGTAGAAGATCTTGCCGGCCTGTTGGATGCCGATTCCGGTGAGGGTGGTGTTGTTGCAGGTGGGGCTGTTGGGTTTGCCGCCGCCGGGGCTGGTGCCCTCGGCGAGGAGGTAGAACCAGTGGTTCATCGGGCCGGCCGCGGCGTGTTCCTCGGTGTTCGGGATGGAGGAGCTGTAGCAGTCGGGGTCGCCGTTGGTGGAGGGTTTGTACATGTAGCGGATGGGGCCCTGGCCGACCAGGTTGACGGTCTCGCCGACGGTGTAGTCGGGGACGTCGTAGGGGGAGGGTTCGTTGGTGTAGGCCTCGGTGAGGGCGCCCATGATGTCGCCGGTGGATTCGCCCAGTCCCGGTTCGGTGCCCGCGCCGCCGGGGGTGAACTGGTCGATGCCGTGGCCGAATTCGTGGCCGATGACGTCCATCGACGAGATCCACTGGTTGGACTGGTTGTGGCCGATGGTGATGGAGGAGCCGTCCCAGTAGGCGTTGAGGTCGTTGAGGCCGACCTTGATGGGCCAGCTTCCGCCGTTGCCGTTGTGCCCGTTGCGACCGAGCCAGTCGCGGAGCATGTTCCATTCCTTCTGCGCGCCCCACATGGCGTCGACGCAGCCGGTTTCCTTGCTGGTGGCCTGGCCGTTGCCCCAGGAGTCGGTGGACTTGGTGAAGACCTGGCCGTTGCTGTAGTCCGCGCAGGTCAGTCCGGGACGGTTCGGGTCGCGCAGGGAGAAGGAACCGCCCGAGCCGGTGGTGTCGATGGTGAGCGGGTTCGGCCCGTTCCACTGACTGTTGCCGGTGCCGGCCTTCACGTCGTCGACGGTGTCGAGCACCGTGCCCGTGCTCGCATCGACGAAGACGTGCAGCCTGCTGGGCGCGGTCGCGGTACGACCGATCAGGACGGTTTCCCAGGCGAGATTGCTCTGCCCGTCCTTGACCCGGACGACCAGGCGGTGCGATTCGACCTTGTCCACGGCAGCGAGTCTGGCCCTGGACGTGGTCTCGGCGGCGCCCGCGTCGATCGTGGGCGTGGTCTTGGCCGAGATGCGGGTGCTGGTGGCGGACTGGGTCGCGCGGACCCGGCCCTGGCCGTCGGCGAGCACGACGGCGTCGCCGCCGACCACCGGGATGCCCCGGTAGGTGCGCTCGTAGGCGACCGAGTAGAGGCCGTTGACCCAGGGGGTCACCGCTTGGCGTTCGTACTGCTCGTCGGGACCCTTGGCGAGGGTGTCCAAGCCACTGGTCGCGGCTCGGTCGGCGGCGGAGACCGCCAGCGCCTGCGAGCCGGGAGGGGAAGGCGGATCGGCCGAAGCCGACTGCGCGGTCGTGGAGACCGCCAATCCGGCGAGTACGGCCAGGACTGTCCCGGCCGTCACCGTTTTGCGATTCATCGAGGCTCCTCGAGTGGAAGGTAGACCTCGACCACGAATCCGACCTTCGCGATGCGTGTCCGCAAGGTGAGCGAACCGCCGACGCGCCTGGCCGCCGGGTTCGTGCCCGATCGGCACACGTTCACACGGTCTGCCCGTTCCGTTCAATGCGCGCTCGAAGGGCCGGCAAAATCTGTCAAACTCCGTTCCACACAAGTGAGTTGCGCGCATCGGAGAATGATTCCGGGAGTCGGTCGACGGGGCTGCCCGGCACCCGGTGCGGCGACCGGAGAGGCGCATCGGGTGCCGGGCAGCAGGCGCGAACGACTCACCCGGAGGTCGCGATCAGCTCACCGGAAGATCCAGGTAGGACGGATCCTCGTCGGAGGGGGAGACCGTGATGGTGGTGCCCGCGACGGGGGCCGCACCGTAGAACGGGTCGAACGTATCCAGCACGAGCAGTACCCGGTGGCCGGCCGGGACGTTGTAGCCGGTGGCCTGGAGGGCGATGTCCAGGACGACCAGCCGTTCCGCCTCGCCCTCGGGGCCGGTGAACGGCGCGTGCGTAATGATGTGGGCGTTGCCGTCGGCGTCGACGTCGAAGAGGTGTGCGATCACCGTCGGGGTCGGTCCCTCGATCGTGTAAGTCACCCGCAGTCGAGGCACGCCCCGCAGTTTCACCGCCACGGGTAGCGGTGCGGTGGCCCACACGCCCGCGTGGGACCGATCGATCTCGTTGGTCGGGTAGACCTTGGGGAAGCCGGCCATCTCCGGGTAGCCGGAGAAGATGATCTTGTTTGCGACGGTGGCCGGGGTGTCCGCGCCGGACCGGAAGACGATGTCCGTGTCGCCGCCCGCCTTGTCGGTGAGCGTGCCGTCGCCGCCGTTCTGTGGGCCGGTCAGGTATAGCCGTTCGGTGCGCCCGGTGACCGCGCCCCACGTGGGCCGCTCTTCGATCGGGCCCTTCCACATGATCTGTGTGACGACCTCGCCCTCGGCATCGATGCCGTTGGCGATGCCCTTGAGGTGGTGGTCGAACCACCGGTGCGCGTCCTCCCAGATCCGGTTCGGCAGCCCGATGATGCCGGGCGATTCCGGTCCCGAGTGGTCGCCGATGGACAACAGGAGGCGCTTGGGGCCGGTCAGCGCGTTGAACATCTTCAACGTCTGATTGGTGGGGAACAGCGTCTCGTGCCACGCGTTCGCGAACAGGATCGGCACGCGGCGTTCGTTGAGCTTTCCGACGCGCTCGTGCGGGGAGCGCGGTACCGCCCAGTCCAGCGCCGGTTGTGGGTCCGGGTTGGTCAGTACGTCCCGGAACGCCTGCTGTGTCGTCTCGCTGAGCCGGGCGTCGGCGGCGGCACCCAGGAGCGTGGACACCGCGGCCAGGTGCCGGGTGCCGTTCTCGAAGAACGCCTCGCCCAGATCACCCCAGGTGCTCAGGGCCACCACCGCGCCCACCTTGGGCTCCTCGGCGGCGACCAGCTGGCTGATGCCCGATCCGTACGAGTCGCCGATGAAGCCGACGCCGGTCAACTCGCCCGTGACCAAGCCCTCCACGAAGGTGATCGCCGCCTGACCATCCTCGATGTCCTCGAGACCGGCCACCTCGACCTCACCCTGGGATTCGCCGAACCCGCGCGCGGTGTAGGCCAGTACGTGGTAGCCCTTGAGCGCGAAGCGGGTCGCCTGCACCGCGTAGACGACCCAGCCCAGGTTCACCCATGGCGAGGGCATCACGATCAACGGTCGGGGTCGGCCGTCCCGGTGCAGCCAGAGCGCGCCGTCCAGCTCGTCGCCTCCCGCGCCGGGCACCCGAACCTTGCTGAACTCGACCTGTGCCCGGGTCTCCTCGACCTCGGTCACGCGCGCGGGGGCCAGTCGGCCGGTGTTCCCGGTCTCCAGTGCTTCGACGACCTGCGTCAAGGTCGCCTCGTCCAGTTCGGGGTAGAGGCTGGTCGGCTGCGGTTCCTGAGAACTCACGTCGGTTCCTTCCCACTTCGTCGACTCGTGCGGACGAGGCCGACACCCCGCCATGATCGCAGTGGGTGTCGACTCGAAAACACAGTGTCATCGAATCTTGTTTCGTGACGGGAGAATGGGAGGAAAATCCGAAGTGGGAAACAACCGTTCCGGTGTGCCGACCCCTTCGCTACCCTCGCCCGATCTGGCGAATCGTCGAGCGGGGCTCCCCGCGGATCGGATGGCCCATGAAGAACGTTTCCCCAAACGACGAGTCCGGGCGCCCGACGGTGTCGATCTCCGCCGGCCGGGTGTGCGGCACCACCGCGGACGGCGTGCGTCGTTTCCTCGGCATCCCGTACGCCGCCGCGCCGGTGGGCCCGAGACGGTTCGACCGGCCGGCCCCGCATCCGGGGTGGGCGGACGTGCGCGACGCCGGTTCGATGGGGGCGACCGCGCCCCAGGCGCCGTACCGGGGCGGCCTGGGCGACCTGCTGCCGACGGTGGTGGTCGAGGGCGACGAATACCTGAACCTGAACATCTGGGCACCGGCCGACGCGGCCGGTCTGCCGGTGATGGTGTGGGTGCACGGCGGATCACTCGCACACGGCGCCAACGCGCTGCCCGGGTACGACGGTTCCGCCTTCGCCCGGGACGGCGTGGTGTTCGTGGCGCCGAACTACCGGCTGGCCTCCGAGGGCTTCTCGGTGTTGGCGGGCGCGCCGCTCAATCTCGGACTGGCCGACGTGCTCGCCGCGCTGCGCTGGGTGCACGCCGAGATCGCGGCCTTCGGTGGCGATCCCGAACAGGTCACCGTGTTCGGCGAGTCCGCCGGATCGATCCTGCTGGGCGCCCTGGTCGCCCACCCGCAGGCCGCGTCGTTGTTCGGTCGGGCGATTCTGCAGAGCGGGATGCCCGGCGCGCTCCCGCCCGAGGGCGCCGGCCGGATCACCCGTCTGGTGGCCGAGCGGCTGGGTCGCGCGGCGACCCGGGAGGCGTTCGCGGACGTGCCCGCGGCCGAACTGGTCGCGGCCGAACAGGCCGTCACCGCCGGTGGCTCGCCGATGACCGGTGGCCCCGGATTCACCATGGCCGTCGACGCGGACCTGGTGCCGGTCGAGCCGATGGCGGCCCTGCAGGCCGGCGGTGGGTCGGACATCACACTGCTGCTCGGCTCGAATACCGAGGAATACCGGCTGTGGTTCGTGCCCACGGGGATGCTGGACCGGGTCGGCGCACTGCTGTTCGCGGGTGCGCGGCTCAAATTCCGGATCACACGCCGGATCCTGGCCGCGTATCGGGCCAATCGGCCGGGTGCCTCGCGCGGTGAACTGCTCGGCACGCTGGTCGGCGATCTGTTGCTGCGACTGCCGATCAACCGGGTCGCGGACGCCCGACTGGATCGCGGCGCGTCCACCTACGTCTACGAGTTCGGCTGGCGCAGCCCGGTCCTGGACCTGGGCGCGGCGCACGCGATGGAGCTGCCCTTCGTCTTCGACGGCCTCGCGACGCCCGACTGGCGCGCCCTCACCGGCGACGCGGCTCCGCAGCGGCTGGCCGACGACATGCACGCGGCGTGGGTGCGCTTCGCCAAGACCGGCGACCCGGGCTGGGAACCGTGGGACGCCCGGCGCCCGGTACGGGTGTTCGACCATCCCGAGACCCGCACGGTGTTCGCCCCGCGCGAGGACGAGCGAGCCGTCTGGCCCTGACCGGCGGGCCTGGCCGGGCCCGCTCCCGGGCCGGTCGGCGGGGTGTCGCGTCCGTCATCCCAGGGCGCGACGCACGGCCGCGTGCGGCAGCGCGAACGCCTTGTGCCCGGACGGCGCGTGCACCGTCTCGGCGGCCAACAGGGCGTCCAGCACCGCCTCCTCGACGGCGTCCATCGTCGCGGCGAAGACCGTGTCCAACAGCGCCGAGGGCAGCGGCTCGGCGGCGCGCACGGGCGCGGTGGAGAAGGCCACCGCGTAGTCGCCGCTGCCGTGCGCGAACGCGGCCCCGACCCGGGCCAGACCGAACACACCGCGCCCGGCGATCCGGGTCAACTCGCGCGTGGAGCAGGGCAGATCGGTGGCGACCACGACCACGCACGAGCCCTGCCCGCCGGCCGGTCCGGCGGTCGGCAGACCCAGCGTGGCCGGGCGCAACACCTGCCCACCCAGCCGTAGTTCGCCGGACATGTTGGCCTGCACCAGCACGCCCACGGTCGCCTCGCCGGTGTCCGTGGGCACCCGGCGCGACGCGGTGCCGATGCCGGCCTTGTAGCCCAGCGCGCACGCGCCGGTGCCGCCGCCCACACTGCCCTGCGGCACCGGCCCGGTCGAGGCCGTGTCCAGCGCCGCGTACACGTGCGCCGCGGTCACCCGGCGTGGGCGGTTCCGGGACAGCCACGTGTCGTCGATCTCGCCGACCACCGGCAGCACGGAGGTGAGCGGCGGATCGGCCCGCTCCCGCAGCCAGGTCGACAGGGCGTTCGCGACGGGGAAGGTGGACAGCTTGGAAGTGAGCAGCAACGGGGTCTCCAATTCGCCCGGTTCCACCGAGCGGCCCGCGCCGACGAACCTCCCGTGGCCGTTGCCGACGAACTGCCCGGCCGGCAATGGGCCGTGACTGCCCAGCGCGTCGGGCACGATCGCGGTCACTCCCGAGTACAACCCCTCCCGGGGGTCACGCAGCGTGGTGTGCCCCACCCGCACGCCCGGGACGTCGGTGAGCGCGTTCCACATCCCGGGAGCCAGCAGGCCCGGCGCGTGGCCGAAGTCGCGGATGCGCGGGCGCGGCTTCGAAGGGCCCGTCGCGAGCTCGGTCATGGTGGCTCCGGATGTCGTTTCCGCCGGCATTCGCATGCCGTCACTCTCCGCTTTGCCCGTCGTGGGCCGCACCGTCGTCGCGGACGAAAGTTCGGACCCGCCTCGGGTGGCCCACACCAACCCCGGGCAGCCCTCGCGCCTGGTCGGCGGCGGCCCGCGCGCTCTATAGGCTGACCACCCACAGACCACCCACTGGCGCCGGAGAGCGGCACCGACACGGTTGAGGGTGCACGGATGAGCGCGCGTTTCGAGGAACTCGACTGGCGGCCGACGCCGATGGGCGAGATCAGTCTGCGCCGCAGGCGGGATCCGGCCACGGGCGAGGACGTGTACGAGGTCAAACTCGGCGACGAGTTCCTGATGTCCAGCCTGTTCACGGCGGGCGAGATCGCGCTGACCCGACTGGGCCTGGCCGACCTGCCGGACGCCGAACTCGACGTCGTGGTGGGCGGGCTCGGGCTCGGGTACACCGCCCGGGCGGCGCTGGACGACCCGCGCGTGCGCAGCCTGATCGTGGTGGACGCGCTGGGCGAGGTGATCGACTGGCACCGGCGCGGGCTGGTGCCGCTGGGCGCGGGGCTGGCCGGCGATCCGCGCTGTCGGCTGGTCCTCGGCGACTTCTTCGCGTTGGCCGGCGACCCTCGCGGGTGGGATGCGCAGGCGCCCGGCCGGCGCTTCCACGCCATCCTGCTGGACGTCGACCACTCGCCGCGGCACGTGTTGCACCCCAGCCACGCCGCGCTCTACCGGCCCGCCGGGCTGCGCGCGCTGGCCGATCGGCTGCATCCGGACGGCGTCTTCGCCCTGTGGTCGAACGACCCGCCGGACCACGAGTTCGGCGCGGTGCTCGCCGAGGTGTTCCCCGCCTCGGCCGCGCACGTGGTCGACTTCGACAACCCGCTCCAAGGCGGTACGGCGACCAACACCGTGTACGTGGCGCGCAAGGCGGGCGACCCCGCGTCCTGACCCGACGGGACGGCGAACCGGGTCGGGACGCGGGGTGCCGGGCGTGTCCTCGAACACCCCACCGGGTCCCTACCGGGGTGCGAGGACACGCGGGGTGCCGCGCCCGGCGACAGGGCACGAGCCGCCGGGCGCGGCACCGCTCAGGAGCGCAGGTGGTCGATGGCGACGCGGGCGGCCCGGCCGATCGCCGCGTCGGCCCGGGGCAGCCGGTAGCCCATCGACTCCGAACGCAGGAAGACGCCGACGGCGTAGCGCTTGCCGTCGGGGTATTCGACGACCCCGGCCTCGTTGCGCACACCCCACAGGGTGCCGGTCTTGCCGGACACCCGGATCTCGTCCTCGAAGCCGGAGGAGAGCCGGTGCGGCCAGATCTGCCGGCCCATGATCTCGCGCACCTCGGCGCAGGCCTCGGCGGGCCCGGCCTCGTCCCGCCAGATGGCGGCGAGCAGCTTGGTGATCTCGCGCGGGGTGGTCGAGGCGGTGCGCTCGGGGTCGCGCACGGTCACCATGCGCATGCGGTCCGGGGTGACCCGGGCGAGCTGCTCCTCGACGTCCTCGGCCGCCGGGTCGATGCCCAGGTCGGTCACCACGCTGGAGAGCAGTTCCTTGCAGCCGGTGACCGCGGTGGCGCGGCAGTCCAACTCGTCCAGCGTGGCTCGCACGTTCTCCCGGCCGACCAGGCCGAGCACGACGTCGGTGGCCGCGTTGTCGCTCATGGTCATCATCATGGCGGCGAGGTCGCGCGCGCTCATCTCCACGTCGTGCATGCAGCCGTCGGTGCCGATGCCGTCGCCTGCCTTGTCGGCGTCGGTGACCACGTGCCGCCCGGCCCGGTCCAGCCGGCCCGAGGCCGCCTGTCGCGCGTACTCCAAGGCGATCGGGATCTTGAAGACCGAGGCGAGCACGACCTTGTCGTCGGACCCGTAACAGACCTCGTCGTCGCCGTCGAGGTCGCGTACGTGCAGGAAGCCCTCGACCTCGGCCGCGTCGAAGACGGCGCGGATGCTCTTCGCCGGTTCGACCGGATCCTGGTCGGTGATCATGTTCGCTCCGTGAGGGTGGTCGGGTGGCCCCGAGGGGCTCGACGGGGTGTGTTCAGCGTTTGGCGGCGACGTTCGGCAGGTGGGTGGCGGCCGCGTGCGCGCCCACCGTGTACCAGAGGTTGATCAGGTCCATCACGACGTTGGGATCGGGTGCCGCGCATCGCACGGTCAACAGGTCCAGTCGTTCCGCGCCGGGCACGGCGGCGGCGAACTCGGCGGCCAGGGGGAGTTGGAAACCCACCTCCAGGACCAGTTCATCGGGCATCGGCAGGGCTTGCAGCCCGCTCGCGTTCCGGACCGCCAGCGCGGCCTTCTCCCGGATGAGGTCCCGAGCCAGGGAGGGGTGCATGGTGTCCGCCGCGGTCCATCCCTCGGCGGACTTGACCTGTGCGGTGACCACGCCGGGGAATACCTCCTCGGCCACCGAGCAGACGTGGTTGTCGCCGGTGACCAGTCCGATCGGCACCCCGTGCTGGGCGGCCAGCAGTGCGATCACCTCGGCCTCGGTGACGTGGCGGTCGCCCAGTTTCACCGAGGTGAAGTTGCCGGAGAAGGTGTGCGAGAGCACGCCGGGCTTGCCGGCCGCCGCGTGGTAGCCGACGAACAGCGCCACCGCGTGCTGCGGGCCCAGGCCGTGCGCCATGCACTGGGCCTTGGGGGTGCCCAGGATCATCCGGGCGCGGGGGTCCAGGTCCTCCGCGATCAGGTTGTCCATCGTGCCGTGGCTGTCGTTGATCAGTACGCGCTCGGCGCCCGCCGCGAACGCGCCTTCGATCGCCGCGTTCGCCTCACCCGTCATCAAGTGTTGCGCCCGGGGGTAGCCGCTGCCCCCGCGCCAGATCTGATCCAGGGTGGCGATGCCCGCCACACCTTCCATGTCGATCGAGATGTACACGTCCATCGGTCGCTCCCGTTCGTCGCGCTGCCCGTGAGCGACCCGACGCGCGCGTCGCCCGACGCCGGGCCGGGCGGTGTGCCGACCGTCGGCCGCCTCTGCCGAGGATTGCCGAGGCGGCCGGGGCTCGGCGTCGGTGATTCGGACAGGTTCGGCGGCGGTTCTTCGTCCACGAGGACGATTCGAGGTTTTCGGGGGCTGCCTACCGTGATCGTCCTCTGCGGCACTCGCCGCCGCCTTCCGAGGAGGTATCCCACGATGGGACGATCCGACGTGCCCGGGTCTGCTGCCCGGACACTGCCGACGCCCGAGTACCTAGCGACCCGACTCGGCGAACTGGCCAAGCGCGGCAACATTCCCGGGGCGAGTGTCGCGGTACGGATGGGCGACGAGACGGTCGTGGCCGCCACGGGCGTGCTCGACGTGGAGATCGGGTACCCGGCGACCCCGGACTCGATCTTCCAGATCGGGTCGATCACCAAGGTCTGGACGGCGACGCTGATCATGCAGCTCGTCGACGAGGGCGTGCTCGACCTCGACGCCCCCGTGCGCACCTACCTGCCGGAATTCAAGCTCGTCGACGAGGCCGCCGCACAGGTGGTGACGACGCGTCAACTGCTGTGCCACACCGCGGGTTTCGAGGGCGACCTGTTCGACGACCACGGTCCCGGGGACGACGCGGTGGCCAAGCTGGTCGCGGACCTGGCCGCGAAGGCCGGGCAACTGTTCGCACCCGGCGAGATGTTCTCGTACTGCAACAGCGGGTTCGTCGTGCTGGGTCGGATCATCGAGGTGCTCACCGGACAGACCTGGGAGGCGACGCTGCGTGAGCGCATAGCGGTGCCCCTGGGGCTGGGCCGGTTGGCCACCAGCGCGAACGAGGCGATCCTGCACCGGGTGGCGATCGGGCACGTGTCCGGGCCGGACGGGACCGCGGTGCGGGTGCCGGGGTGGGAGATGCCGCGCTCCAACGCGCCCGCCGGCTCGACGCTGACCACCACGGCGACCGACCTGCTCGCGTTCGCCGCCGCGCACATCGCCCGGGGACTGCTCCCGGACGGCACCCGCCTGCTGTCGGAGGCGTCCGCGCTCGCGATGCGCGAGCCGCAGGTCCAGGTGCCCGACATCGAGGCGGTCGGCGGCGCGTGGGGGTTGGGCTGGAACCTGTTCGACTGGGTCGGCGGCCCGATCATCGGTCACGACGGCGGCACCATGGGCCAGGCCGCGATCCTGCGGGTGGCCCCCGAGAGCGACGTCTCGATCGCGATCCTCACCAACGGCGGCGATCTGGCCGTGATGTACGACCTGGTCCGCGACGTGTTCGCGACGACTGCGGACGTGCGCGTACCGGAGCCCGTGGTACCGCCCGCCGAGCCCCCGGTGGTGGACCCGCGCTTCTTCGTCGGCCGCTACGCCTCGCAGGCGATGGCGTTGGACGTGGTCGAGTCCGAGGAGGGACTGGAACTGACCATGCGCACGCTCGGCGCCGCCGCCGAGATGCTCGGCGAACAGGTCAAGACCAGCAAGCTGGTGATCCGCGACGCCCGCACGCTGATCGAGGTCGAGGCGCAGGGTGGGCAGCACACGCAGTATGCCTTCCTCGGCGACGGCGACCGGGCCCGCTTCCTGCACATGACCCGCGCGGTTCCGCGCGTGACGGTCGGCGAGTCGGCCGCGGCGAACGGTGCCGTCGAGTGTTCCGCCGGCGGCGCGCGATGAGAGGCGTCCCACGCGGGGCCGCAGCGGCCGTCGCGTTGGGTCTGTTCGCCGCCGGGTGCGGAGGGACCGCGAGCGATGGTGGTGCCGGCGACGGTGACACCGTCACGATCGCCATCGAAGGCGACCCCGGCAACATGAACCCGCTGACCGCGCTGACCTCGTCCGCGGTCACGATGAACCGCTACTCCTACGACTCGCTGATCCATGTCGCCAACGACGGGCGGATCGTCTCGGGCGTCGCCGAGAATTGGACCTCCGACGCGACCTCGGCGACCTTCACGCTCCGCCGCGACGTGATGTGCGACAGCGGCCGAGCACTGACCGCCTCCGACATCGCGGCCCAGTACGCCTACATCGCCGACCCGGCCAACAAGTCGCCTCTGTACGGCCTGATGGTGCCTCCCGGGACCGTCGCCACCGCCGACGACGCGGCCGGCACCCTGACGCTGAAGACCCCGGACCCGGCCCCGTTCCTGGTCCGCGGCACCGCGATGTTGCGACTGGTGTGCCCCAGCGCCATGAAGTCCCCCGATGTCCTGAGCCACACGTCCGACGGGACCGGACCCTACCGACTGAGCCAGGTGGTCCCGGGCGACCACTTCACCTTCACCAAGCGCGCCGGCTACACCTGGGGGCCGAACGGCATCGGCAACACCGACCTGCCGGACCGAGTGGTCTTCAAGGTCCTCGCCAACGAATCCACCAGGGCGAACCTGGTGCTCGGCGGACAGATCGACATCGCGCCCATCGTCGGCGGCGACCGCGCCCGGCTGACCGCGGCCGGCGTCAAGTCCGTGGTCCAGCGCGACCCCTTGGGGATGCTGGTCTTCAACGAGGCCGCCAATCGGGTCACCGCCGATCCCCTGGTGCGTCGGGCGCTGATCGAGGCGCTCGACCTCAAGCAGATCGGTGCGGTGGCCACCGGCGGCAAGGGTCAACCCGCGACCCGCGTCGGTGTCACGGCGGCGCCGCCGTGCACCGAGGACGCGGTGACCGAGCACCTGCCACGGCACGACGTGGCTCGGGCCGCGGAGGCGCTGCGGTCGGCGGGGTGGAAGAAGTCCGGCGGGCGCTGGACCAAGGACGGCAAACAGCTGTCGATCTCCATGCCCTACCCCGGTGTGTTCGGCAACCAGCTCATCGCCGCCGTCGAGTTGGCGGTCAAGCAATGGAAGTCGTTCGGCGTCAAGGTCAACGCTCAGCCGACCACCGCCGCGACGAACGCCACGATCCTGATGGGCGGTCAGTGGGAAGTCGCGTGGGCACCGCTCTCGGTGACCACACCCGACCAGGCCCTCCCCTTCTTCATGGGAGCCACCCCACCGGACGGGCTCAACTTCGGTTCGTTGGACAACCCCGAATTCAAACGTCTCGTGGCTCTCGCAATGGCCAAGCCGGACACCTCGGGTTGCCCCGAGTGGACCGCGGCCGAATCCGAGTTGATCAAACGTCTCGATGTGGTGACCTTCATGGACTCGTTGACCCCCTATTTCGCTCGGGGCTACAGCTTCGAACTCGACGGTGGCGGTCCCATTCCGACCACCCTTCGCAAGGTCGGTGGCCGATGAGTACCGCAGCCGGTACCGCAACCACGGCCGGCCGGGTGATCGACTTCCGGCTCGGCCCCTGGACCTCCTTCCTCGTGCGCCGTACCGGGCGCCTG
Source organism: Embleya sp. NPDC127516 (assembly GCF_044765325.1). Taxonomy (NCBI): domain Bacteria; kingdom Bacillati; phylum Actinomycetota; class Actinomycetes; order Kitasatosporales; family Streptomycetaceae; genus Embleya; species Embleya sp. NPDC127516. The sequence goes on from NZ_JBIWJT010000007.1 coordinate 266,762, forward strand.
GTGGTCTCGCTCGCCGCACTGGTCACCGCCGCCTTCGCGATGATCCACTTCGTCCCCGGCGACCCGGTCCGCGGCGCCCTGGGACTCAACGCCACGCCCGAGGCGGTCGCCGCCCGCAAGGAGCAACTGGGCCTGGACGACTCGCTGATCTCCCAGTACAAGCACTTCGTCGGCGGACTCTTCCACGGCGACCTGGGCGAATCGATCACCGCCCGGGTCCCGGTGTCCCGGATGATCGGCGACCGACTCCCGGCGACCATGGAGATCGCGATCTACGCGTTCCTCCTGGTGATGCTGGTGGCCATCCCGCTGGGCATGGCCATGGCCGTGTGGACCCGCAACGGCCGGCGCCGGCGCGGCGAACTCGCCTTCGCCTCCTCGACCGGGGCGATCGTGGCCATCCCGGAATTCCTCCTCGCGGTCTGCCTGGCCTCGGTGTTCGGCGTCTCGCTGGGCTGGTTCCCGGTGGCGCTGCGCGAAGGCCCGGACTCCTACGTCCTGCCGGTACTCGCGCTGGCCATCACCCCGATCGCCGCACTCTCGCGGATCGTCCGGGTGGAGGCGCTGCGCGTGTTCGAGACCGACTACATGCGCACCGCCCGCGCCAAGCGGCTGCCCGGCCGACTGGTCTACCTGCGGCACGCGTTGCCGAACCTGCTGACCTCCTCGCTCACCCTGGGCGGCCTGCTCCTGAGCGGCCTGCTGGCCGGGACCGTACTGATCGAGAACGTCTTCGCCTGGCCCGGCCTGGGCATGACCATCGTCCAGGCGATCCTGCAGAAGGACTATCCGCTCGTCCAAGGCATCGTGCTGGTCTACGGAGCCGCCGCGCTCACGATCAACTTCGTGGTCGACCTCGCCGTCGCCGCCGCCGATCCCCAGTCCACGATTCGCGGGAGCTGAAGATGGCCAACGCACCAAGACTTCGCCTCGCACTGCGCACCCCGCTGGGGATCACCGCCGCCGTCGCGAGCACGATCATCGCCCTGGTGGCGATCTTCGGACCCATGCTGCTCGGCGACACCGCCGACCGGATCGACACCGACGAGATCGGCCGACACAGCGGCACCGAGCACCTGTTCGGTACCGACGCCCTGGGTCGCGACATCGCCGCCCGCGTCGTGGTGGCCACCCGGCTCACCGTGGAACTGACCCTGTTCGCCACGCTCATCGCGGTCGTCGGCGGCCTGGTCCTGGGCGTCCTGCCGGCCGTCCTCGGCCGCCGCGCCGGTCGCCTGATCACCGCGACGGTCAACCTGCTCGTCGCCTTCCCCGGCCTGCTGTTCGTGCTCTTCCTCGCGGTCATCTTCGGCGTCGGCACCTTCTCCGCCGCCTTCGCCATCGGCCTGGGCGCGGCCCCCAGCACCGCCCGACTCGTGCAGAACCTGACCGCCTCGGTCGCCGGCACCGACTATGTGGCCGCCGCGCGGATCCTGGGCGTCGGCCGCTTCCGGATCATCGTCCGGCACATCCTGCCCAACATCGCCGAACCCGTCGCGCTGTTCGTCTCCACGACCGCAGCCGGCATCCTGGTCGCCTTCTCCGGCCTGTCCTTCCTCGGTCTGGGCGTGCAACCGCCCGACTACGACTGGGGACGCCTGCTCAACGAGCAACTTGACCGGGTCATGGTGGACCCGATGTCGGCGGTCGGGCCGGGTCTTGCGATCGTGCTCACCGGCATCACCTTCGGCCTGATCGGCGAGGTGGTCGCCAAGGCGAACGCCGGCCGTACCGCGCCGCAGGCCGAGGTCGGCGCGGCCGACCCGGTCACCGAACGGCCCGCCGAGGCGGCCGAGTCGGCGCTGCTGAACATCGACCACCTGCGGGTGCGCTTCCCCGGGCACACCGCCGTGCACGACGTCTGCCTCACCGTCGCCGAGGGTGAAGCGGTCGGCATCGTCGGCGAGTCCGGCTCGGGCAAGAGCCTGACCGCGCTCGCCGCGGCCGGACTCGTCCCGCACCCGGGCCGGGTCAGCGCGGGCACCCTGCGCTTCGGCGACCGGGACCTGAACAAGCAGGCCCCCAAGGGCACCTCGATGGCCATGGTCTTCCAGGACCCGATGGCCTCGCTCAACCCCGCGCTCACGGTCGGCCGGCAACTCGCCGAGGTGGCCGAGGTGCACCACAACGCCGGACGGGCGGCGGCCCTTTCCCGGGCCGTGTCCCGACTGGGCGCGGTGGGCATCATCAACCCCGAACAGCGGGTCCGCAAGCGTCCGCACGAGTTCTCCGGCGGCATGCGCCAACGCGTGATGATCGCGATGGGCCTGATGGGCGAACCCCGGCTGATCATCGCCGACGAGCCCACCACCGCCCTGGACGTGACCGTGCAGGCCCAGGTGCTGGCCCTGCTCCGGGACGTGCGGACCGAATCGGGCGCCGCACTGCTGCTCATCTCGCACGACATCGCCGTCGTCTCCCAGGTGTGCGACCGCGTCGTGGTGATGTACGCGGGACGGATCGTCGAGGAACTGCCCGTCGGGGACCTCGCCGACGGCGTCGCCCACCCGTACTCGGCCGCGCTGATCGGCGCGGTGCCCAGCATGACCACCGACCGGGACGTCCCGCTGGCGACCATCCCCGGCCGACCGCCGGAGCCCGGCGAGGAGAGCGTCGGTTGCCCGTTCGCGCCGCGCTGCGCCCGGGCGACGGACCGCTGCCGTACCGAGGAGCCGGTCCTGGAATCGATCGGTTCCGGTCGCCGCGTCGCGTGCTGGGACCCGATCACCACCGTCACCCACGAACTGGAGGAGGCACGATGAAAGCCGCGAGCACGGTGGATCCCTCCGCCGCCGAAGCCGCCCCCGGCCCCGCCGGGAGCGCAACGTCCGGTTCGCTCGAACTGCGCAACATCACCGTGCGCTACGGCCGCGGCCGCGGCGCCTCCACCGCCGTCGACGACGTGTCCCTGGAGGTGCCCGCGGGCAGCGTGGTCGGCCTGGTCGGCGGCTCCGGGTCGGGCAAGTCCACCCTGGGTCGGGCCGCGGTCGGCCTGGTCCCCGTCTACTCGGGGCAGGTCCTGGTCGACGGCGTCGACCAGGGCCGCAAGCCCGGGCGCCGACCGATCCAACTGGTCTTCCAGGACCCGTTCGCCTCGCTCAACCCGCGCCTGACCATCGGCGGTTCGGTCGCCGAGGCGGTGCCGCGCACCGACCGGGCGACCCGGGCGAGCGAGGTGGCCCGCTACCTCGACCTGGTCGGCATCGACCCCGGCGTGGCCGGACGCCTGCCGCACGCGCTCTCCGGCGGCCAGCGCCAACGCGTGGCACTGGCCCGCGCGCTCGCCGCCCGGCCCGCCGTACTGGTCGCCGACGAGGTCACCTCCGCGTTGGACGTCTCCGTCCAGGGCGCGGTGCTCAACCTGATCCGCGACCTGCAACGCGAACTCGGCTTCGCGATGTTGTTCATCTCGCACAACCTGGCCGTCGTGCGCTATCTCGCGGACCGGATCGCGGTGATGGACCGCGGCGTCCTGGTGGAGTCCGGCCCCGCCGCCCAGGTCCTGGAGAACCCGGAACACGAGTACACCCGGGCGCTGCTGTCCGGCGTGCCCACGATCGGCGAGCCGCTGCCCGAACGCGCGACGGTCGACCCCGATACCGATGTGGAGACGGAGGCCGCGACCCGATGACCCCGACACCGGCGGGGGCGCGTACCGGCGGCGACCTGTACCGCGCCGACCGCGAACCCGAACCCGACCCCGGTGCGTTGCGCGACCGCGCGGCCGAGGCGGCCGACCGCGCGGCTCGCGTGGCTCGGATCGAGATCCGCGAACTGCACACGCCGGTCGAGATGTCCGACGCGTGCGCCCTGTTCCAACACGTCTGGCAGCCCGACACCCCGATGATCAGCCCCGAGATGATGACCGTGGTCGCGCACTCCGGCGGCTACGTCGCGGGCACCTACGAGGGCGATCGACTGGTCGGCGCGGGCGTGGGCCTGCTCTCCACCGACGGCCTGCACTCGCACATCGCCGGCGTCGACGAACGCTCGCGAGGACGCGAGGTGGGCTACGCGCTCAAGGTGTACCAGCGGGCGTGGTGCCTGACCCGCGGGATCACCCGGGTCACCTGGACGTTCGACCCCCTGGTCGGACGGAACGCCTACTTCAACCTGGCCAAGCTCGGCGCGGTACCCGCGCAGTACCTCGCCGACTTCTACGGGCCCATGTCCGATGCCATCAACGGCGACGACTACTCCGATCGCATCCTGGCCGGCTGGGACCTGACCGCCGACCGGGTGGCCCTCGCCTGCGCGGGGACACCCGGGCCGGTGGACGCCGGGGCCTTGGTGGGGGAGGTGGTGATCGGCCTGGACACGGGTCCGGACAAGCGGCCGATCCCGGGCCGGACCGACGGGGACGTGGTGCTGGTGGCGGTGCCGCGCGACATCGAGGCGCTGCGCCGGACCGATCCGGCGGCGGCGCGGGGCTGGCGCCTGGCGTTGCGCGAGGTGCTCGGCGGGCTGATGGCCGAGGGCCGGGTGGTGCTCGGCTTCACCCGGGACGGACGGTACGTGCTCGGTCGGGGCCCGCGCCCGCGCTGACCCCGCGCCGGGTGCCCGGTCTCGGGGGACGGGCACCCGGCGTCACGATGGACCACGACATCCATCACAAGATCGTTTAGACTCCCGCCACGGAGTGACCGGCGCAGACGCGGTCGGCCCGGAGCGTCCGACGGGGGACTGTGTCGACCGATTGGATCCCCGTGTCATGAACGTGGTGAACGTGTTGGGCCCGCCGCGAATAGCGTCGGGCATTCTCGCCGCCGCGCCGGTGGCCATCCGATGACCGCGCATTCGCGCGCCGTTCTCGGGCGCATCATCGACGACCTCGGCTCCACGTTGTTCGAGGTGGCGGCCGGCAAGCCGGATCCCGACCGCGAGGTCACCGGAGTGCTCATCCACGACCCGCACGACGAACCCTCGCACGCGCCCGGCGCGGTGGTCCTGGGCGTCGCCGTCTACGGATCGCCGGCCATCGTGACCCTGGTGCACCGCGCGGCCGGCCTGGCCGCGCCGGCCGTCGTGGTGCGCGGCCCCATCGTGGTGGACGCCGAGATCGAGGCGGCCGTGGCGAGCACCGGCGTGGTCGTCCTCGCGCTCACCCCCGGTGCCTCCTGGTCCCAGGTCACCACACTGCTGCGGGCGCTGCTCGCGGTGGACGAGGTGGGCACCGCGCAGACCGGCGAAGCCCTCGACGGCGCACCGGCCGGTGATCTGTTCGCGCTGGTCAACGCCATCGCCGCGCTCCTGGACGGGCCGGTCACGGTGGAGGACCGCAGCGGGCGGGTGCTGGCCTTCTCCAGCCGTCAGGACGAGGCGGACGAACCCCGGATCGCCACCATCCTGGACCGCCAGGTACCCGCGGAGATGTTGCGCATCCTGGAGGAACGCGGCGCCTTCCACGCCCTGTACCGCAACGAGGGGCCGCTGTACCTGGCCGGTGTCTCGGACCTGCCCCGGGTGGCCATCGCGGTCCGGGCCGGCGACGAGATCCTCGGCTCGATCTGGGTCGTGGTGCGCGCACCGCTGTCCGCCGAGTTGGAGCGTTCGCTGACCGAGGCGGCCAAGGTGGTCGCCCTGCACCTGCTGCGCCGCCGCGCCGGCGCGGACGTCGAGCGCCGACTGCGCACCGACCTGCTCGCCACCGTGCTCGAAGGCGGCCCCGCGGCGGTCGACGCGGCCGGCCGACTGGGTCTGGCGCACCAGCCCGCGTGCGTGCTCGCGCTCGCGGTGGTCGGCGACTCGGCACCCGCGGAGCGCACCGCGGAGGAACACCGGATCGTGGACGCGCTGGCCCTGCACCTGGCGGCGGTACACCCGCGCACGGCCACCGCGCGGCTCGGCGGCTTCACCTACGCGATCCTGCCCACCGAGTCGGACGGCAGGGCGGTCCGGCTGGCGGAGGAGTTCCTGGCCCGGATCGGCGGCCGGATCGAGGCCGTCGTGGGCATCGGGCGGGTCGTCGCGCGCGAGGTGGACCTGCCCTCCTCCCGCGCGGACGCGGACCGCGCGCTGCGGGTGCTGCGCTCGGGCCGCTCGTCGCTGCGGGTGGCCCGACTGTGCGACGTGTACGTGTCCTCGCTCCTGGTCGACGTCGCCGACCGGGTCGCGGCCACCGACGACGCACCGGCGGGGCCGGTGGCCCGGCTGCGCGCCTACGACGCCGAGCACGACACGCATCTCACCGAGACCCTCGCCGCGTGGCTGGACACCTTCGGCGACGTCACCGCGGCCGCGGCGGCCGTGCACGTGCACCCGAACACCTTTCGCTACCGGCTGCGCCGGTTGTCCGAGGTGGGTGCGATCGACCTCGCCGACGGCGACGCCCGCTTCGACGCGATGTTCCAGCTCCGCCTGCACGGCGTGCACCTGAACGGTTCGGCGCAACGCGCGACGGGCGCCGTGGGGCGGCTCACTTCGTCCGCGACGGTGCGGGGGCCGGGGGTGTAGGGCCGGTTCGGGCGCGGGGGTCCGTGCTCACCTGGGCCGGCGGTTCCGCCCGATCAGCCATCCGATGAGCGCCCCGACCACGAAGGAGCCGGCCAGGACGAACCAGAGCGGGGCCTCCACCTCGGGAATCCAGAAGCGGATCGAGGTGGTCCCGGTGTTGGCCAGGACGAACCAGACGCTCAGCGCGATCACCACGACGATCACGATCTGCCGCATGGTGACCCGCGAGCCTCGCTCAGCCGTGCCGTGCTTCGAGGTCTTCGCCATGTTCGAACGCTAGGCCCGGCGCCGCCCGGGCGCGCCGTGGGCGAGCCGAACGGGTGGCCCGGCTCTGCCCGCGTGCTCAGCCGCCCGCTCGCTCGGCCTCCAGCAGGAACAGCGCCGCGTCGCCGGCGAAGGACGCGTCGACATGGGCCTCGATGTCGACCGCGAGACGCTCCAGCGCGTCGACGAAGGCGCCGTGCAGCCGATCCGGCGCGCGCCGCGCCACCGGATAGCGCTCGCCGGCGGCGTCGTACGCCTCGGCGAGATCGTCGGTGTACAACAACACGCGCTCGCCGCCGCCGGCCGCGACAATCAGCTCCGTCGGCCGCAGGCTGCCCGGGGTCAGCGCGCCGATCGGCGGGGTGGTGAAGGCCGGTTCGAGGCCGAGCACCTGCCGACCGACGACCAGGAGCGGGGCCGGGTAGCCGCGATTGACCAGAGCGAGCGAGCCGGTCCCGGCCGCCTCCTCGACGTGGCCGATCAGCAGCAGTCGCACCATGGAGCGATGGCCGCGCAGATGATCCTCGCGCAGGGACATGGCGATCCGGTGCGCGACATCGGGCAGCTCCGGTACGTCGGGCGCCGCCGCAGCGAAGGCGGCGACCACGTCCGCCGTCAGGTCGGGGGCGCACAACGGGTCGCCGGACACATCGCCGAAGAGCACCCGGGGGCCGAACGGCGTGTCCAGGACCCGACCGAACCAGGTGCGCGGGCTCGCGGACGGCGCCGCGGCGATCCGCCGGGTGGCCACTCGCAGCCCGGTGGCCTCGGCCACGGTGGTGGTATGCGGGTGCGGCTCGACGTCCAGCGCCGGCGAGGCGCCGGAGGGGCTGCCCGCCCCGGTGTCGTCTGTACTCACGGGAACTCCTCGCCGATGGGTCACCCGACCAGATTCACCCCACCACCCCCACCTGAAACGAACCCCGACCGACACCCCACCGCATCCCGGCCGAGACGCCGGGCCCCCTTGCCGCATCCCCGGGGCGCCGGCGTTCCGTGCCCCCACTTCGACGACATCTACGATCGGCCGGATCCGCGGGACTTCTTTCGGGCGCTCGGGGTCTGGGAGTAGCGGACGCCGCATCACGCCCAGGAGATCTTCCGCCGCCTGATCGCACCCGGATCAGTCGAAGCGGATGTGCTTGACACCGGTCCAGGCCCGGCGCAGCCGACCGCGCAGGGGGCTGTCGGTGTTCGGGGCCAGGGTCAGACCGGCCGAGTGGGCGATGCGATCGGCGACCCGGGCGACGTCGATGTGGTCGGTGTGGATGTGCTCGGCGAACTCCGGGTCGACCAACCGCTCCAGGCACAGGTCGAGCCGGGAGACCGCGAAGCTCTCCCGACGCAGCGGCGCGTCCTTGCCGCCCACGACCCGGACCGCGTGCCCGAAGCCGCGTTCGCGCAGTCGCCGCAGCACCGTCGCACGCTCCGCCAGCAGTGCGAAGTGCCGCACGTCGTGCCCGCGTTCGCGCAACCGCCCGACGATCTCCCGGAAGTAGCCCGGATCGACCACCGTCATCGGCGCGATCACCGGGCCGTCGTGCCTGGTCAGCGTCAGGTCCAACATCTCGAACACGCCCTGGCGCCAGGCCGGCAGATCCTGGAAGTCGCCGCGCAGCGCCGGCGGCAACATTCGGTGCAGGCCGAAGCCGACCTGCTCCGGGTCGCAGACCACGCTGCCACGCAACCGTCGTCGCAGTTCGTACGCGGTCTGAGTCTTGCCGCCCCCGAACGGGCCGTTGATCCACAAGAGCATGTGCCGACCCTACGGCCTGTCCTCGTTTGCGACGTCCCCGATCCCGACCCGGTGCACCCGGTCCGCGGGCTGCGGATGGGGTCATCGGGCGGGATCACCGGGGGGTGGGTCACAGGTAGTGGAACGTCGGGTGGGGGTGCATCAGGAAGTCGTGGTGGGAGATGTTCCACGCGTACGCGCCGGCCAGCGCGAAGGCGATCCGGTCGCCGACGCGGAGTTCGGTGATCACGCGGTCGCGGGCGAACACGTCCTTGGGGGTGCACAGTTGACCGGTCAACGTGACCTGGGTGTGGTGGATCTCCGGCCGCGGCCACGAGTGCGGCCACGGGCTCGTGGTCGGCACGACCACACACGGCTGGTCGTGGCCCCTGGCCGCCGGGGTGCGCAGGTGGTGGGTTCCGCCGCGCAGCACGGCGAAGGCCCGACCGCGGCTGTGCTTGAGGTCGAGCACCTCCGTCGCGTACCAGCCGGAGTAGGCGGTCAGCGCCCGCCCCGGTTCGATCCGCACGGTCAGGTCCGGGCGGTCGGCCACGAGCCGGTCCAGGCCGGCGCCGAAGCGGGCCCAGTCGAAGCGGGCGGCGGGGTTCGTGTAGTCGACCGCCATTCCGCCGCCGATGTTCACCTCGGGCCGGGTGATCCCGTGCCGGTCGGCGATGTCGCGGGCCCAGGCGAGGACGCCTTCGGCCAGGGCGAGTTGGCGGTCCGCGTCCAGGCCGCTGGCCAGGTGGGCGTGGATGCCCCGGACCCTGACCCGACCCGCGTCCGGTCCGCGGAGCACCTGCAGGCAGGACTCCACGTCGTCCGGGTCCATGCCGAACGGTCCGGGATCGCCGCCCATGGTGAGCGCCGCGCCGCGCAGGACGTCCGGCCCGAGCGGCAGGTTCACCCGCAGCAGCACGTCGACGTCCTGGTCGGGCCGTGTCCGGGCGGCGAGCGCGACGAGTCGGCGCGCCTCGTACGGACTCTCGACATGAAAGCGTCCGACGTCCAGGTGCAGCGCGGCGGTCAGTTCGTCGACGGTCTTGCCGGGGCCGCCGAAGGCGACCGGCATCGTGGGCAGATGTGCCCGTACGTGCGCGAGTTCACCGCCGGAGGAGACCTCGTAGCCGTTCACGTCGCCGGCGAGCGCGGTCAGGATCTCCGGCGCGGGGTTGGCCTTGGCCGCGTAGTACAGCTCGACCCGCGCCGGCAGCGCCGCGCGTACCGAGGCCGCGTGTGCCCGCAGGTGGGTGGTGTCGTGGATGTAGGCGGGGAGTTCGGCGGAGTCCAGATCGGCCACGCGGGTCCGTACGGCCGGTGTGATCATCGTGCGCTCCGGGCGGGTGTGCGGGCGGCGGTGTCGGGCCGGGACGCGGCCAGCGGCGAGGGGATGCGGACGTACTCCGCCTCGCGGTCGGCCCGCCGTTCCCAGCGGGCGAGCAGATTGGCCTTGGCGGGAAGCGGAGCGCCCGCGAGCAGCGCGCGCAGCGGCGGCGGTTCGCCGTGTTCGGTCGCGCAGTCCGCCAGGACCGCCCGCACCCGGGCCCACAGGCGGGTCTCCAGCCGTGGGTACAGGTCGGTCAGCGCGGCGAGGAACTCGGCGATGTTGTTGACCAGCAGGCAGTAGGCCACCCGATCCCAACCGCGCCGGGCGCTGTACGTCATGGGCTCGGCGACCGAGGGTGGCAGCGCGGACAGGGTGGCCGCGTGCGGCCCGGGAAGCAGCTTGGTGCCCTCCATGTCCCGGATCAGTACCTGGCGGGGCCGGCCGGCGTCGTCCACCGCGAGCAGCACGTTCTGCAGATGCGGCTCCAACACCACGCCGTGCTCGAAGTAGGCGGCCAGCACCGGCGGCACCAGCAGCCGCAGGTAGTCGTCCCACCAGCGGATCACCGCGTCCGGCCCGGCGCCGTCCAGCAACCGGGACACGTGCGCGGACCCGGTGGGGTACTCGGCGGCCACGGCGCCGGCCAGCAGCGCCGTCGTGCCCGGCCGCAGCAGCGGGTCGAGACCGTCCCGGACGATCACCCCGAAGCCTTCGAGCAGTTCCGGCGCGACGGCGGCCGACAGGCTGCGGTACGCGGGTTCGCCGAGCATCGCGAAGTCCGGCCGTCGGGCCGCTGTTCGGGCCAGGATCGGGCCCAGCGCGCGGGTCAGCGCGACCGCCCCGGAGAGTTCGTAGGCGGCGTTCTTGCGCACACAGTTGGTGATGCGCACATTCAGACTGAACTTGAGGAAGGCGCCCGCGCCGGCGAGCGTACGCACCGACGCGGTCGGAGCGAACGAGTCGCCGCGCGGGCCCAGGTCGAGCACGTCGCCTCGGTCCAGCGCGGCCCGCAGGCGCGGGTGCTCGGCGAGAAGTTCGTATTGCCACGGGTGCGCGGGCAGCAGTGTGTATCCGGCCGGCACCGGGCCCAGCCGGTCCAGCACGGCCGTCGCCGACTCGGTCAGCCGTTCCTGCGCCACCAGTTCGTTGCGCACCGCCAGATGCCGCAACCGGAACGCGGCCCGGGCCTCGGGCGCGTAGGCCGCCCACGCGGCCGGGTCGGCGCCGCGCGCCTTGGGGGTGGGATGGAAGCGGTGTCCGAACAGCAGGGCCTGCTCCGAGTCGAGGTAGCGCGAGGCGGGTCGTGCGCTCCGGCGGGCCAGTCCCGCGCGCACGCCCGCGTGGCTGGACGCCAGTTGGTCCAGGAACTCGTCGTTGCGCACACCGGTCCGCAGGCCCAGTTCGGCGTGCACGCGCTCGGCCACCTCGGGCCAGGTCAGCACGTGCCAGGTGGAGCCGCGCAGTTCGGCCACCGGGCCGGTGAAGCGATGGTCGCCGAACAGCGAGGCGCGACGCAGGCGGACCCGCAACCGGGTGCCCGAGCGGGCCAGGTGCAACCGCAGGTGCCCGCCGTCGCCGGGCTCGACCACGCTGCGCCCCTCCGGCCGGCAGACCTCCCGATGCAGGCAGTTGAGCAGGGTGTGCACGACGACCTCATCGGCAGTGGGCGGGGCGGGTGGCGCCTGGCCGGTGTGCGCGGGATCGGTTCGGGGTTGCGCCGACGGCAGCGGCATGGGCGACTCCAACGATTCGAGGGCGAGGCGCGGTGCGCGGTGTACGGTCGGGCGGATCGACGGTCGCGGTCGATCGCTAGGTCGAACGCTGCGCACCACGAAGGTAGTTCGGCCCGGTCGTGTAGTACTTGTTGATATCGGCCGCGCCGGAGCGCTCCTTGGTGAGCAGCGTGCCGGCGGTGATCATCGCCTTGACCGGCAATCGTTGCCCGTCCAGTGCGCGGCGCCGCAGCTCCGGGGGCGCCAGCACGGCCAGCCGCTCGCGCACCAGCCGCAGCAGTCGGTCCCGCTCCGGCGGGGGCAGCGCGAACGCGAGCGCACCGGCGCACAGATGCACGGTTATGGTGAGGAACAGGTCGGCGAGCGGGCCGTCGTCGGCGGTGTAGGTGCGCGCGTCCTCGAATCCGCCGTGCGGCAGCGGACAGCGCGCCGGATTGACGCGCGGGCCGTCGTTGTCCTTGAACAGCAGGCGAGCCGGTTGCCCTTGGGCCAGGACCAGGGACAGGTTCTGCGGGTGTGATTCGAGCGCGATGCCGTACCGGAACAGCGTGGTCTGCCAGTCCAGGAGCAGCGTGAGGTAGGCGTCGAGCAGCGCGAATCGATCGCCTGCGTGGAATCGCTCGGCCACCCGGTCCAGGACCAGCGTGCCGTCGGGTCCTCGGGCGAGCAGTGCGGCGAGCGGCAGCACGAGGGTGTGCTCCAGGTCGGGCGGATGCCGGCGCACCAGCACGCCCAGCAGTTCGTGGTCCGCGTGCAGGTAGCTCTGTTCGTCGGCGAGCAACACCCGGTCGCGAAAGCGTGGTTCCCGGCGCAGTACCTCGGCGAGCAGTCGTCGGCCGGCGGCACCGTCGACCAGGGTGCCGGGTTTGATGGTGCGCCGGTTGCGCACGCCGAGGGTGGCGATCGGCAGCGGGAGCTTGAGATGCACGGCCGGGTCGCGGGTCACCGCGACGGTGCGCATCGACAGGGTCGGGCGCACGTCCAGATACGCCCGGTCGGTCGGCACGGCCGGGTCCGGGAGCCGGTCGAACGTCAACGGGTGCACGGGCAGGGCGAGATGGCTGCCGGCGAGGTCGGGCCGGCCGAGGTCGGCGGGGGTCGGCCACCAGGGCGGCAGGGTCCCGGCGCGGGTGGTGGCGTCGTGCGGGAGCAGGGCCCAGCGCAGACGGAAGCTCGGGTGGTGTTCGGGCGCGTACCGGCGCAGCGCGGTCTCGGTCAGGCCGGAGCGGGCGCGCGCGGTGGGGTAGAGCGGATGGTCGACGTGCGCGGCCAACGTGTCCAGGGCCGGGCCCGAGCCGAGCCCGGTCCACGCGCTCGGGTCCGGGCCGTACCGGTCGGCGAGCCCGGCGCGAACGGCCGGGCCGGTGTGCGCGAGCAGTCGGCCGGCCCGGGCGGCCTGCCGGCATTCCTCGGCGAAGTCGTCGAAGCCGGACCGGTCCCGCGGATCCGCCCAGTCCCGCAGGATCGCGAGCAGTCGGTCGGTGTCGGTCACACGCGCGCCGTCCCGCGACGCCACCAGGAGCGGCGCGCGGGCGGCGTACTCGCACTGGAACCCGTCGGCGCGCACCGGCAGCAGCAACGCGTCGGTGCCGGTCCGCGCGGTCAGTCGCAGCCAGGTCCCGTCCGGTCGTTGTTCGGGTACGGCGGTGCCGCGCAGGCCCAGGACGTCCTCGCGCAACACGGTGTCCAGCACCCGACACAGCAGCTCGCCGTCGAAGCCACCGGGCCCGTCGACCGCACAGGCGGCATCGGCCGGATGGGCCGCGGCCGTGTGGAGCGGCGGTTCGCCGGCGGCGGCGTCGAGCGGCGCGTCCGCGCCGGCCGAGGGTGGCGGCGGTTCGCCGGCGGCGTGTTCGGTCACGGCGTGATGCTCCACTGCCGGCCGGTCAGGAAGTCCTCGGCGGCCCGGTCGACGGCGGCCCGGTCGGTGCCGATGGTGCGCAGCACTCCGAGGTAGTCCCGGTTGGACCCGTACACCGGGTGTCGCTCGCCGATCGCGCGCAGCGGGTGGTAGTCCACGCGGGTGTCGCCGGCCGGGTCGGAGCGCACGCGGTCCGGGCCCGCGGTGAGGGTGCCCGCACGGTCGGCGCACGGATAGTCCACCCGGGCGTGCCGGCCGGCGCGCGCGCCGAGGTCGGCGGGCAGGTCGATGCCCAGGTGCACGCGCAGGATGTGCTCGAACAGCGGGATGCCGAGCACGTCCCGCAGCAGCAGGTCGCATTGGTCGCCGATGGCACGGTAGTTGACCTCGATGATCCGGGGTCGCCCGTCCTGGACCACGAATTCGGTGTGGCACGCACCGAAACCCACTCCCAGCGCGTGGAGTTGGGTGAGCACGGCGGCGGTGGTCGCGGCGGGCGGTTCGGGCACCAGATCCAGGCGTGTCTCGACGAAGTACGGCGGTGGCGACAGTCGGGTGTGGAAGCCGCCCAGGACCCGGATGCCGTGCCGATCGCCGAGCGTCTCCAGGGTGTGCAGTTCTCCCGGCAGGAACTCCTCGACCAGCAGCGCCGCCGCCGGTCGGCGGGCCTGGATCTCGGCGCAGCGCTCGAGCAGTTCCGCGTCGTCGGTGACCAGGACCACGTCCTCTCCGGCGACGCCCTCGCGCGGTTTGACCACGCACGGATACGGCGGTGTGAGGTCGAACAGGTCGGCGACCGGCTGCCCGGGCGCCAGTTCGGCGGCCCAGACGGTGTCCGTGCCGGTATCGGCCAGTCGGCCGCGCATCCGGGCCTTGTTCTTGGTCCGCAGCGCGGCCTTCCAGTCCTTGGCCGGGAGGTCGAAGTAGGAAGCGGCGAGGGCGGCTTGCACCTGGAGGTGGTCGCTGTTGGTGAAGATCGCGTCCGGACGATGTGCGCCCGAGATCCGGTCTATCACCGCGCGGAAGTCGCGGACGTCGCAGTCCAGCACCCGCACCCCAGTGAGCGCGGCGCACAGTTCGCGGTGTCGCGCGGCGTGCGCGGGGTCGGCCAGCAGGGTGACGTGCAGTCCGAGGCGATGGGCGGCGGGCAGGAATCCCTCGGTCACCGAGTCGGTGGGATTGAGCGCGAGCAGGTACAGCCGCATGCGTGATCGCTCCCCCTGGGACATGTCGACCCGGACACGGCGAACCGGGCACCTCGACCCGGGCACGTCGAACGGGAACATCGACCGGAGCGTCGATCCGGACCCGTCCACCCGGACGCCCCACAACTTAGGGTAGGCATACTTGCCGGCCAAATCCGGTCGGTCCCAGGGCCGTTCGGTGCGCCCCGGGAGTTCCCGGCTTCGTCCGGCGCGTCGGCGGCGGCCGGCGGGAGTCTGTGGTTAGGTTAACCTAACCGCGACATCGTCTCGGGTCGTCCGTGGCCGACCGTGTCCGAGAGGGCGAGTTCCAATCTCCACCGAACGTGAACGCCGGGCGCAGCTCTACCGGCCCTTCCAGCTCACCGTGGTCCGCAATACGCCGATCACCCGCAACGCCACCCGGATCACCCTGACCGGCCCCAGGTTGGCGCACTTCGTCCCGGGCGGGCCCGACCAGCGGGTCAAGCTCTTCGTGCCGCGCGAGGGCCGGCCCGCGTCCCGGATCACCCGGGACGACCTGACCTGGCGCGAGGCGTGGACGCGGATCCCCGAGGCCGACCGGCCGTACCAGCGCACCTACACCGTGCGCGCGCACCGGTCGGATCCGGTCGAGATCGACATCGACTTCGCACTGCACGCGCCGGGGGGACCCGCCTGTCGCTGGGCCCGCGCCGCGCGTCCCGGCGACGCCATCGAGCTGCTCGGGCCGACCGCCGAGCGCAACGGCGGCTACAGCTTCGAGCCGCCCGCCGGGCGCCGGCTGCTGCTGGCCGGTGACCACGCGGCGCTGCCCGCGATCGGTTCCATCGTCGAGTCGCTGCCGCCGGACGCACGCGGGCACGTCTTCGTCGAGGTGGCCTCCGAGGCGGATCGCCAACATCTCGCGGCGCCGCCCGGGGTACGGGTGGACTGGATCCACCGCGGCGACGCACCGGTCGCCGAGAACCGGTTGCTGGACGCGATCCGCGACGCCCACCTGCCGGTCGAACACGGTTACGCGTGGCTGGCCGGTGAGGCCGGTCGGGTGCGCGCGCTGCGCCGCCACCTCAAGGACGAGCGCGGCATGGACCACCGCTCGATCGCCTTCATGGGCTACTGGCGCATGGGGCACACCGAGGAGACCGCGCACACCGAGCCCACCGCCCGCGCCGAACCCCCGGTGGCACAAGCGGCGCACTGACGTACACAGCGCACCGTCGGCATGCCGAGGGGGAGGCCGACCACACGCGCGCCGAGCGGCACGCGGAGCGGAACGCCGATCAAGCGCGTCGAACGACCCATCGACAGGCGCACCGCGCGTCGGCCCACCCACGGTCGGCCGCTGCTCACCGGTCTCGTGCCGACCAGGTCCGCTCGCCGCGCATCCGCCGCGCGATGACCACAAGATCGATCCAGGCGATCAACGCCGTCACCGCGCACGCGATCGCGGCGACGATCCACAACGTGCGCACCTCGCTCGTGACATCCGTCGAGGCCGCCCACGCGCACAGCGCACAACCGACCACGAAGAACGGCAGCGCGATCCTGGACATGACCCTGCGTGCGGCGAGGTCGCTGCGTGGATGGGCCGCCTCGCTGCCGGGAGGGCGCTTGGCCGGAGCGCGATGTCGCGCGTTCATACCTTTCGCATACCCGACCACCGAACCGGTACGCGAATCGCGGCCGATGCCGTCCGCGGCGTTTGCGGGCGCCGGCGCACGAGAGGAGCCTGGAAGCGTACGCGACCGAGTCCTCATGAGTGCCCGTGGTGAGCGCCGAACACGGTCCGTACGCGAGACCGGGTGAGATCGATGCGCATGTTCCTCCAAGCACGCATGGACACCGAGGCGGGCAACCGGGCGATCGCCGACGGGTCGTTGGCCAAGACCATCCAGGCGATCGTCGGGCGACTACACCCCGAGGCGGCCTACTTCACCGCCGTCGAGGGCGACCGCTCGTGCCTGTTGGTCTTCGACATGCAGGACTCGTCGCAGTTGCCGGGCATCGCGGAGCCGTTCTTCTCGATGGGCGCCAAGGTGAGCGTCAAGCCGGTGATGAACCTCGAAGACCTGCAGAAGGGTCTGGGCGCGCTCGACGGCTCCGCCCGATAGGGTCGGACGGGCGAGCCGACCGGGTGATCCGCGCTCCGGCGGTCGCCGGACGCGGGGGGACTACAGGTGTTTCGGGTCGCCGTCATCGACGACTACCAGGGGCCGGCCGCGGCGCTCGACTGCTGGTGCAAACTGCCGGAAGGCACCGAGGTCGCGTTCTTCCCCGACCACGTGACCGACGCCGAGGCGCTGGTCGAGCGGTTGGCGCCGTTCGACGCGGTGATCGCGATGCGCGAGCGTACCCCGTTTCCCGCCGGGCTGCTCGCGCGACTGCCGGGCCTGCGGCTGCTGGTCACCACCGGGATGAACAACGCCGCCATCGACATCGAGGCGGCCCGGGCGCAAGGCGTGACGGTGTGCGGCACGCGGTTGTTGCCGCATCCGGCGGCCGAGTTGACCTGGGCGCTGATCCTCGAGTTGGCCCGCCGTACCGGCGCCGAGGAGGCGAGCCTGCGCGCCGGCGGATGGCAGTGCGGCATCGGGTCGGACCTCGCCGGATCCACCCTCGGGGTGATCGGTCTGGGCAAACTGGGCGCGCGGGTGGCCACGATCGGCGCGGCGTTCGGGATGCGGGTACTGGCCTGGAGCCAAAACCTGACAGCCGAGCGTGGTGCGGAACTCGGTGTGGAGGTGGTCGCCAAGGACGAACTCTTCCGCCGCGCCGACTTCGTCTCCGTGCATGTGCGCCACAGCGAGCGGACCAGGTCCCTGGTCGGCGCGGCCGAACTCGCCCTGATGCGCCCCACCGCGTACCTGGTCAACACCTCCCGGGCCGCGATCGTGGACCGAGCGGCCCTGCTCGCCGCGCTGCACGAGGGTCGGATCGCCGGTGCCGCGCTGGATGTGCACCAGGTGGAGCCGCTGCCCGCCGACGACCCGATCCTGGACGCCCCCAACACCATCCTCACGCCGCACATCGGCTATGCGACCCAGGGCAACTACACGCTGGCGTACACCGACGCGGTCGAGGACATCGCCGCGTTCCTGGCCGGCCGACCGGTGCGCGAGTTGTAGTCCCGGTCCCGGCGGAGCGCACGATCACCGTTCACCGATTGTCCTGTCGGCCGTACAGAGCGTCACCTCGGCTCGTTCGAGGGCAGGTGCCCGGGCGCAGACGACTTCGCCCCCTGTCGGAGCGTCGACAGGGGGCGAGGTCGGTGCGCCGTCCCGGGTCAGCCGGCCGCCGGTTTGGTGCCGATCGTGGAATACAGCCGCCAGCCGGTGGTGACCAGGCCCGGCCGGCCGGCGACCTCCTGGAAGCGGTCCAGGATGTCGTCGTCCAGGCCCGACTCGGCGAGCCGAGACCGGAGTTGCCGGGCGTTGCAGGCGTACAGGCGGTGCGCGAGGCCGGGTCCGGCGCAGTCCGCGTCGGAACGGGTCACCCGTACGTCGGTCAGCCCCGCCTCGACGAACGCGTCCTTGGTCGCCGCCGCCCATTCCAGGTCGGCGCCCCGGCTGCGCAGTTCGGCCAGGATGCCCGCCACGACCTCGGTGAACACCTTCTCGTCGGCGGGGTCGGCGCAGGCCAGGACGCGTGGTGGCTCGGGGCAGTACCAGTCCTCGACGACCAGGACACCGCCGGGTTCCAGCGCGTCGACCAGGCGCGACAGGATGGCCCGGCGCTCGGGTATGTGCAGCAGGACCAGTCGCCCGTGGATGCCCCGGTAGGGCCGGCGCGGCAGTTCGTCGGTGCGCAGGTCCAGCGGGAAGGTGCGGATCGGCGCGCCGTCGACGGGAGTGGCGAGCGGGCGCGCGTCCAGGTCGGTGGCGTGCACGACGCCGATCGGACCGATGCGGCGGGACAACTCCCGGGCGATGCTGCCCAGTCCGTAGCCGATCTCCAGCCATTCCTGGCCGGTCGGGTCGTCGAGGGAGTCCAGCACCATCCGGGTGCTGGGGTCGAGCAGGCTCTGCAAAGTCTCCAACTGGAAGGTGATGTCGTCGGCTTCGGCGAACGCGTACAAGAGCCCTCCTGGGGTGGGTGGAGCGGTGGGGAAGGGGACCGGCGGGATCAGCCGCCGAGGACGGCGAGCTGCTCGACCGCCACGTTGGCCCGCTTGGGGCCGTCGTTGCGCACCTCGAAGCGGTACCACTGCTGCACCGGCGAGTGCGTGGCCGGGTTGAGCTGCATCACGCCGCGGGGGCTGTCGATCTGCCCGACGTTGCCCAGCGCGGTGTTCACCGCCTCGGGGGTGAGCGTCTTCTTCTCGGCGCGGACTGCGGCGATGGCGGTGTCCAGCGACCGGGCGATGTCCCACGCGGCGACCGCGTAGATGGTCGGGCTGCGGTCCGGGTGGCGCTGCTGCCACGCGGCGACGAACGCCCGGTTCGCCGGGTTGTCCAGGTCCGCGCCGTAGGTGGCGAAGGTGGTGATCCCGGCGGCGGCGTCGGCCTGCGCGTCGAGTTGGCGGCCCTCGGTCAGCGGTCCGCTGCCGTACAGCGGGAGCTTGGCCGCCTCGGAGGCCTTGTACTGCTTGACGAAGTCGACCGCCGCGGTGCCCGCGTAGAACGCGTAGACGGCCTTGGCGCCGCTCTGCGCGATCTTGTTCAGGTAGGGCAGGAAGTTCTGGGTGGCCGGGAAGGGGGTGAAGGTGGTCTTCCCGTCCGGGTTGGCCAGCGTGCCGCCGGCTTTGGTGAACGACTCGGTGAAGCCCTTGAGTTGGTCCCAACCGCCCTGGTAGTCCGGGCCGATCGCGTAGACCGGGCCGTTGACGTGTTCCTTGACCCAGGGACCGGCGGCGGCGCCGGCCTCGTAGGACTGGGTGTTGAACGACCAGACGTGCGCGGTCAGTTTGGGATCGGGGAACTCGGGTCGGCCCGCGACGCCCATCAGTGCCGTGTTGTTGGCCGCCGCGATCGGCAGCACACCGGCCACGCTGCCGCCGCTGACGATGCCGGTGATCGCCAACACGTTCTGCTGCTTGACCAGTTCGGTCGCGGCCGGGACGGCGGTCGGCGGGCCCGCGCCCTCGTCGCGCACCACGATCTCCGCCTTGAGCCCGCCGAGCTTGCCGCCGTGCGTGTCGCGGTACAGCTCCAGCCCCGCCCGGGTGTCCTCGCCGACGGCGGCGTAGGGACCGCTCGCGGGGGTGAGCAGGCCGATCTTGGCGACGGCGTCGGATGCCTTGCCCTTGTCGTCACCGGCCGCACTGCCCGAGCACGCCGACAACACCAGGAGTAAACCGGTGGAGGCGATGGCCAGCGGGACGCGGGTGCTGCGGAACCGTCTACTGGTGCTGCTGCGCATGTCGGTCTCTCTCTCGGCAGGTTCGCGATACGGGGGTTCGAACTCTCCGGGTGTGGCTGCCGGTTCACTCACGCGACGAGGTGGAAGGCGGTCTCGGGGCGCGCGGGTGCCGGGCGGGGCGGACGCGCCGGATCGGCCGGTGGGCCGGGGCGCGCGAATACTCCGGACGACCCGGGCGGATGGCCGGGGCGCCCGGCGAGGGCAGCCGGGATCGTGGGGTCAGAAGACCCGGCTGGGAGCCGGCATGCGGGCGGGTTGCGGCTGGAGGCCGCGACCGCGCGCGAGCGGGGTCAGGGACGGGCCGACACGCTCCATCAGCGCGTGCATCGCCCGGATCAGGTTGCCGACGTCGGCGTTCCAGGTGGTCGCCACGATCAGCGCGGAGGGGTGCACCTGCCCGTCCGGTCCCGGACTGGTGTTGCCCATGGTGAGCAGCAGCCCGTGCTCGGCCTGCGACATCAGCACACTGACCGGGCCCAGCCCCATCAAGTCGGCGCTGTAGTCCTGCATGAGCAGGGCACCGGGCGCACTCGACGCGATCTTCTCCGCGTTCGCGATCCACGCCGCCTGCGCGGCGGCGTCGGTACGGATGCGACCGGGCAGCGCGGCCTGGGCCACCAGCAGCGAGTCGCCGCTGGCGGCGACCGCGTGCAGCACGTCGGGAGCGTGGTCGTGCACGAACTGGCGCATGAAGTCGTCGAGCACGCTCTGGTCGACGGCGGGCTCGGTCATGGGGATTCCTTGGGGGTCCGGGTGAAGGGCAGGTCGCGGGCGCCGCGCCCGAACGAGGCGGCGGCGGCGCTGGCCTGCGCGATGTCACGGGTGGGTGGGGCGGTACGACGGAACTGGGTCGCCTGTCCGGTGCGGCGTTCGCGGCGGGGCAGGCCCTGCGCGGTCAACTCGGGCGCGTAGTTCGCGGGGAGCGGGCCGCCGACGACCGGGGCGGACGCACTCGGATCCGCTCCGTGCGGGTGGCTGCCGTTGGCGGCGCCGCCGTTCGCGGCGTTGCCGTTCGGGCCGTGGCCGTTCACGCCGGCGCCGATGGCGATCGGGCGCGCGGGGCCGATCTGCGGGGTGCCCGGTCGGGTGACGTGCTCCACCCGGCGTCGATGGCGGCCCACCGAGGCGATGATCGCGTGCGGCAGCACGATCTCGACCACCGTGCCGCCGTCCGCGCCCGGTTGCAGCTCCACCGCGATCTCCAGCGGGCGGGCCTGGAGCGCGACCACGGTCAGGCCGGTCTGGCGCAGCGAGGGCAGTGCGTCCACGTCGGCGCGCAGCCGCCGGTTGAGCAGTTCCGGGTCGCGGTGGCCCACGCCCTGGTCCCGCACGCGCACCAGGACGCCCGCCTCGGTGCGCTCCGCGGTGACCTCTACCTCGTGCCGACCGGAGAAGCGGGCCGCGTTGTCGACGATCTCGCCGACGATCTGGGTCACCGCGCCGACCGTGTCGCCGGCGAGCGTGACGGACGTGGGGATGCCCTTGAACGCGATGTCCGGCAGGCGTTCGTAGTTGGTCACCCGCTGGGCGCCGGCCCGGACCACCTCGTACAGCGGGGTGTCGGGCCACAGCCGGTTCGGCGGTTGCCCACTGAGCACCGCGATCGAGTCGGCGAGCCGCTTGGTGCCCTCGTTGCCGTGGTCCACCTCGAAGACCGTGCCCAGTTGATCCACCGTCAGATTGGATTCCTGGAGCCGGTCCAGGGCGCTGCTGACCCGGCTGGTCTGCACCCGGATGCGTCGGGCGACGTCGCCGAGTGCGTCGTTGTACTCGCGCTGGGCCAGCACCAGCGACGCGCTGTGTTCGACCGTGCTGTAGGCGAGCCGGGTCAGCGCGCGGGCCAGGTCGGCGATCTCGTCGGCGCCGCGCTCGCGGTCCGGCTGCGGGCCGAGCATCTTGACCGCGTACGCCGCACCGCTCTCGTGCGGGCCCAACGCGTCGCGGCGGCGCAGGTCGGCCTCGACGGCGGGCAGCGTCTTCTGGGTCATCTCGGTGACCCGCTCGGCCAGGGTCCGCAGGCGCCGGTGCAGCAGGCGGCCGAGCCAGGCCGCGGCCGCGGCGGCGGCGAGTACCGCACCGATCAGCACCGCGCCCTGGACGCCGGCCAGCCACCACCGGTCGCCGGTGACGTCGGCCACCTCGCGCGCGATGTCGGCGTCGGCCCGCTGCTCCACCGACCACAGGCGGTCCGCGCGTTCGGCCAACGCGGCGCGCCAGACGTCCGGTTCGAGCGATTCGCGGCCGAGCGCGTCCTCGGTCTGCGCGACCCGGATCATCTCGAAACCGGCCAGTGCCCGGGCGAGGCGGTCGCGCCAGCCGGTCGGGGCGGTGACCGCGAACGCCTCCAGCGCCTGGTCGTGCGCGGCGCGTGCGGTGGAGGCCGCCTCGAGTACCGGCCCGCCCAGTGGTCCGGCGCCGAGCGAGCGCAGCACGGTGACCTGTTGCTGGCCCAGCGCGGCCCGGGCCTGGGTCAGCGAGGTGATCGCGCGCAGTCGGGCGGCGATGTCGGTGGATACGCCCGGGTCCAGCGCGACCCGGGCGCGCAGGTCCACGGTGGTGCCGATCCAGGCCCAGTAGCGCACGGCCGCCGCCGAGGTGGCCACGCCCCGCCGGTCGATCTGGGTGCGCAGGCCCGGCAGGCCGCGCAGCGCGGTGTCCACCGCGGTCAGTGCGGCGCGTTCGCCGGCGGAGGCGGGTTCGAGGTCGCGGCGCCGGTTCTCGTAGCGGCGGATGGCGGTCTCGCTCGCGTCGATCGCGGTCCGGTAGTCGGCGCTGGTGATCGGCCCGGGGCCGCGGGAGAGCAGGGTCACCGCCGCGGCGCTCTCCGCCTGGAGTCGGCGCCCCACCTCGCCGGCGTCGGCGGAGACCCGGACCAGGTCGTGCGCGTGGTCGGCGGCCTGGGCCTGTTCGACCATGGTCAGGATCGCGGATCCGGCGAAGAAGACCATGCCCGCCGAGGGCACGACGACCATGAGCGTGATCAGGCCGCGCACCCGGGGGCGAATCCGGGCGGCGATTCGGATCCGCAACGGGGGCCGCGCCGAGTCGACCGAAGGCCGCGCCGAGTCGACCGGGGGCCGCGCGGAGTCGGCGGGCTGCGCGGGCGAGTCGGCGGTCGCCGGGCGGGAGCGACGTATCTTCATCCGAGTTCGCCCCTTCGGCCGGGCCGGCCGGATCGTGCGTACCCGGACGGGCGCGGGTTCGCCGGGTGTGCGGGGGTGCTCGCCCGTCGGGCGGCGCGGGCCGGGGCGGGTCGTTGGGGTCGACCGGGCCGGGTCGCGTCGGCGACGTGAGGGGGACGGCGGAGTAATCGCAACACGGGCAGTGATCCCTGAAGGATGGTCGGTGGGAGGGAGTTCGCGACGATGGTGCTCGCGAGGGGCGGGCCGTCGGGGGCGGGCGCGACCGACCTGGCACGGTGCGGGTGATCGGAACGGGCCCCGATGCCCGGGCCCTTCGCGGTCGGGCGCGCCGGCGTCGGCGGGCTCGTGGGGTGCCGGTGCGATCGGGGCAGGCGGTACCGGCGCCTCCGCTTCCGGTTCGAACGCGGTTGGATCGCCGTACGGTGAACGCCGATTCGATCCGGCCCCGGCTTGCGATCAGCGGGCGTCCGCGCGCGTCATGGGCGGCCGGGGGACGCGCGCACGCGCTAGCCGGCGCGGCGCGGCCGGTTCACCCGAGCCGAACTCGCGGTCGGCAAACCGGCGTTCGGGTCCCGGAGCGGCGTCCTCGAACAGCTCGCCGACCGTTCCGGGATCGTTCGGTCGCGAGCATTCGACGCAAAAACGCCCATGAACGGATCACTCCTCGCAAGGGGGTGCGGGGTCGACCAGGAAGCGCCCGATTGCGGCTGGGGCAACTGTTCGCATCGGTGCGCACACACACTGTCCCTGCGAATCCACCGGACGTCAAACGAAACTTGGGTGTCGGCCCGCCTCTGTTGTCACTGTCACGGTCGGGATCGACGCCCTTTGCCCCGGCGGCAGTTCGCCGCCGAGGGCGGTTCGGCGCGCCGAGTGGGGGCGGATCGCGGCGGTCGACGGGGGAGGACGCGCGCGGTGCAGGGTCACCGGTTGGTGGGGTGCTGTCCACCCGGGCCACTTGCCATTTTGTGCCGATCGAGAAGCTCGGCATTGTCGCTGTCGGGACGGCCCGTCAAGACTGGTCTGGACCAATCTCCCGCACTCCGTCCCCCCAGGAGCCGTCCGATGTCACCCATTCCGCACGCCTTCGTCGAGTCCGCCAAACCCCATGTACTGGGCCTGTTCCGGATCGTCGTCGGGCTGCTGTTCACCTGCCACGGCACCGCCTCGCTGTTCGGCTTCCCGGACGGCGGGCGCGGCACCGTGCCCTCCGGCGAGTGGCCGGGCTGGTACGCGGCCGTGATTCAACTCGTGGGCGGCGGGCTGGTGTTGCTCGGGCTGGGCACCCGGGCCGCCGCGTTCGTCTCGTCCGGATCGATGGCGTACGCCTACTTCACCGAGCACCAGAAGCTGGATCTGTGGCCGATCCAAAACGGTGGCGAGGCGTCGGCGATGTTCTGCTGGGCCCTGTTGCTGATCGTGGTGTTCGGGTCGGGCAGCTTCGCGCTCGAGCGGCTGTTGGCGCGTGGCGGCGCCGACACCTCGAACGCGCCGGCCCCGTCGAAGGAGTCCGCACCGGCGGCGCTGCGATGAGCACGGCCCCCCGGTAGCGGCGGCCGGCGCCCCGGGGCGGTGCGCGAGGTTCAGCCCAGACTGTCGCGGCGGATGCGGGCCGCCAGCCACAGATCGAAGCGATCGTCACCGTCCTGCGGGCGCCGGCCCGTCAACCGCATCGCCTTGTCCACCCGATTGCGCACGGTGTGCCGATGCACGTCCAGGCGCCGACTCGTCTCGTCCCAGGAGCCGCCGGTCTCCAACCACACGGCCAGCGTCGCGGCCAGTTCGCCGCCGGGGTCGGCGGCGTCGATCGGCCCCAGCACCGCGTCCGCGTAGCCGGCCAGCGTGCGCGCGTCGGCCAGACCGAGCAGCAGCCTGCTCGCGGTGCCGTGCCGAGCCTCCACCGGATGCCCGGCGGCCCGGCTCACCGCGAGCAGGCTGCGCGCCTGCCGAATCGAGGACCCGGCCGCGTCCGGAGCGGCGGCCGGGCCGATGCCCGCCGCCCGACCCGGGGCGAAGCGGCCGAGGATGGCCCGTACGTCCAGCTCGGCGCCCAGCACCGCCTCCACCGCGCCGCCCGCCACCCGGACCAGGCCGCCGGGCAGGGCCAGCGCGAGGTCGGCCGCGAGCTCGGCCGCGTCGAGGTGCCCGGTGTCCGCGTCCGCCGGATCCGGATCCAGGCCCACCACCACACCGCGCACCTCCCGCGCCGCCAACCCGGCTGCGGCGAGCACGTCGCGCGCCTGCTCGGCGGTGGTGCCCGGGGCCAGCAACCGACCGAGCAGCGCGGCCCGACGCCGACGCACCGGTTCGTCGGCCAGGTGCCGGCGCTCCAGCTCCAGGGACAGCAGCGACACCAGGCCGGACACCAGCAGTCGGGCCGCCGACTCGACCGGACCGGCCAGCACCAGCAGCCCGCGCAGCCGCCGGGCGCCCAACGGCTGCACCTCCACCCGTACACCCTGTGCGTCGCTGCTGCTGCCGCTGCCGTGCAGGCCCCGCGCGGCCACCTTCCGGATCAGGTCGGTGCTCGCCGCCAGCAGCGCCACCGCGTCCGCCGAGCCGTCGGCGCCCGGCGCCTCGGGCGGACCGGCCAGGCTGTCCGCGACCAACCGGCCCACCGGGTCGGCGACGATCGCGTCCACACCGGTCGCGGCCCGCCAGGCGCGCAGCGTGGCCAGCACACCGTTGCCGGAGGCCGCCGCGATGGTCAGCCGGCGCTGCGCCTCGAACGCGTGCTCCAGGGCCAGCCGCTGACGGGCGGCGCGGGCCTCGAACACGGCCTTGGTGACCGCGATGAAGGGCACCTCGTCCGGGACCGTGAGCAGCGGCAGGCCGGCCGAGTGGGCGGCCCGGATCAACGGCTCGGGCGCGCTTTGGTGCGGCAGCTCCCGACCCAGGCCCAGCACCAGGGCGCACGCGCCCGCGCCCGCGACGTCGCGCACGTACGCGGCGCAGGCCGCGTCGGTCATCGGCAGCAGCAGGCCGATCGTCATCAGCAGCTCGCCGCCCTGGAGCCAGTGGCCGGGAGTGAGCAGCTCGGACACGTGCGCTGCCTCCACCCGCCGGTCCAGGTGCTCGGCGCCGGCGGCGACCGCCAGGCGCAGGTCGGGCAGGGCCACCAGATCAAAGATGCGCAGGGCGCCGGAGAAATCGGGCATGGCGGACCGGCCGGTGGGTGCGGAGGGCGGGATCGTCGACGAGGGCATGGACATAGTGTCCACCCGTCTCCATCAGATTCGACATGATATCGATCGTTTACGGTTGTTAACCGGGCGTACCTTCAAGCGTCATCCCATCGATCACGCTTCGTCCCCCGACCGTCGTCCCCGACGCGTCGACCGAACGGGACCAGGACCGCAGGAGAGCCCATGGACGCCACCAGGCCACCGCGCGCGGCCCCCGCCACCGCCCGCCACGCCGCCGTCCCGGCGGCCGGGCCGGTCGCGACCGGCCCCGGGGCGGACACCGCGCCGCGTCCCGGGGGTGTGGCCATCGAGACCCGCTCGATCGACTACGTCCCGGCCCGCGAGCGGCACGGCAAGGTGTGGCACCAGGGCCCGTTCTGGTTCACCGGCAACTTCGTGCTCACCACGATGGTCACCGGCTTCATCGGTCCGGCCCTGGGCCTGGGACTGGGCTGGTCGGTGCTGGCCGTGGTGCTCGGCGCGTGCTTCGGCACCTTCTTCATGGCCTTCCACGCCAATCAGGGTCCGCGGATGGGCCTGCCGCAGATGATCCAGTCCCGCGCCCAGTTCGGCATCCGCGGCGCGATCGTCCCGTTCGTCGCGGTCGTGTTCGTCTACGTCGGCTTCAACGTGTTCAACGTGGTGCTGGCCACCGAGGGTCTGCAGACCGTGCTGCCGGGCGGCTCGACACTGTGGTACGCGGTACTGATCTCGATCGCGATCGTGCTCGCCGTGGTCGGCCACGACCTGCTGCACCTGGTCCAGCGCTGGCTGACCTACGCGCTGATCGCGGTCTTCGGGGTGCTCAGCGTCGGCGCGATGGTCAACCTCGACGTGTCCACACCGGCCGGCGGCGGCGGGATGTCCTGGACCGCGTTCCTGGTGGTCTTCTCCGGCGCGGCCGGATACCAGATCAGCTACGCCGTCTATGTCTCGGACTACTCCCGCTACCTGCCCGCCGATGTGCCCGCGCGCAAGGTGATCTGGTGGACCTACGCGGGCGCGGCCGGCTCGGCGGCGTGGCTGATGTCGCTGGGCGCGCTGCTCGCCTCCGCGCTGCCGGACCCGGACGCGATCGGCGCGGTGCGCCGGGTGGGCAACGACATCGTGCCCGGCTTCGGTACGTTCGCCGTGCTGGTCTCCTCGCTCGCGCTGATCAGCATCATGGCGGTGAACGCCTACGGCGCGATGCTCACCACCACCAGCGCGATCGACGCCTTCCGGCCGGTGCGGCCGACGGTGCGGGTCCGGGTGGCCGGGATCGTGGCGATCGAGGCGATCGTCTTCGTGGTTGCGATCGTGCTCCCGGACGACTACCTGGGCAGCTTCAACGACTTCGTGCTGATGATGCTCTACTTCCTGATCCCCTGGACGGCCGTCAACCTGGTGGACTTCTACCTCGTCCGGCGCGGCCACTACGCGGTCACCGCGATCTTCGACCCGCGTGGCATCTACGGCCGGTGGTCCTGGCGCGGTCTGACCGCCTACACCGTCGGCTTCGCGGCGATGATCCCGTTCTTCAAGACCAGCTTCTTCACCGGACCGGTGGCGGACGCGCTCGACGGCGCGGACCTGTCCTTCGCGGTCGGCCTGCTGGTCGGCGGCGCGCTGTACGCGTGGCTGTGTCGCGATCTGGACCTGACCGCCGAACGGGCCGCCGAGCGCGCGAGCGAGGCCGAGCTCGAAGGCGCCGACGCGCCGCGGGGGGTGTGAACGTGACCGAGACCGTGGTGGCCTGCGCGCAACTCGCGCTGTCCGTCGGCGACGTGGCCGGCAATCGCCGCGCGGCGCTGGCCGCGATCGAGCGGGCCGCCGAGGCCGGCGCCGAGGTGTTGGTCCTGCCCGAACTGGTGAACAGCGGCTATGTGTTGCGCGACGCGGCCGAGGCCGCGGCGCTCGCCGAGCCGGTGGACGGGCCGACCGTGACCGGCTGGCGGGACGCGGCCCGGCGACACGACCTGATCGTGGTGGGCGGCTTCGCCGAGCGCGACGCCGACGGGGCGATCCGCAACTCGGCGGTCCTGGTCGACCCGAGCGGCGTACGGGCCCGCTACCGCAAGGCGCACCTGTGGGGTCGCGAGAGCGAACTGTTCGTCCCCGGAAGCGAGTTGCCGCCGGTGGTGGACACCAGGGTGGGGCGGATCGGGGTCCTGGTCTGCTACGACGTGGAGTTCCCCGAATGGGTGCGCACCGCGACACTGCGCGGCGCGGACCTGCTGTGCGCGCCGGTGAACTGGCCGTTCGCGCCCCGACCGGCCGGCGAGCGGCCGGCGGAGGACATCCGGGTGCAGGCGAACGCCGCGGTGAACCGGGTGTTCGTCGCCGCGTGCGACCGGGCCGGCCCCGAACGCGGCACCTCGTGGGTCGGCGGCTCGATCATCGTCGACCCGGACGGCTTCCCGCTCGCCGGTCCACCGGCCGAGGACGCCGAACACCTGCTGCTCGCCCGCTGTCGGCTCGCCGACGCCCGGGACAAGCGGATCGGCGCGCACAACGACGTGTTCGCCGACCGCCGACCGGAGTTGTACGCACCGATCGTGAACCCCGCCCCCGGCCCCTCCGCCTCCCTCGACGAGCACACCGATGAAAGGACCGAGCGATGACCGGCGCCCCCCGAGGACCCATCGACGCCACGCGTGTACCCCGCTTCGCCGGCCCGGCCACGTTCGCGCGGCTGCCGCGAGCCGACGAGGTCGAGCACGTGGACGTCGCGGTGGTGGGCGTGCCGTTCGACAGCGGCGTCAGCTACCGCCCCGGCGCCCGGTTCGGCCCCGCGCACGTACGCGCCTCGTCCAAGCTGCTGCGGCCCTACAACCCGGCCCTGGACGTGTCGCCGTTCGCCGAGCAGCAGGTCGCCGACGCGGGCGACATCGCGGTCAACCCGTTCGACATCGGCGCCGCGATCGCCGACCTGGAGCAGGCCGCCCGCGCCTTCTCCGCGCGCGGCACCCGGCTGCTGACCATCGGCGGCGACCACACCATCGCGCTGCCCCTGCTGCGTGCGGTGGCCGCCGAGCACGGCCCGATCGCGGTGGTGCACTTCGACGCGCACCTGGATACGTGGGACACCTACTTCGGCGAGCCGTACACGCACGGCACGCCGTTCCGCCGCGCGTCGGAGGAGGGCCTGCTGGATCCGACCCGCTGCCTGCACGTGGGCATCCGCGGGCCGCTGTACGGGCCCGACGACCTGCGTGAGGACGGCGTGCTGGGCTTCCAGGTCGTGCACAGCGACGACTACCAGGACGCCACCGTCGCCTCGGTGGTGGAGCGCATGCGCCGCCGCCTGGGCACCGGTCCGGTCTACGTCTCGGTCGACATCGACGTGCTCGACCCCGCGCACGCGCCCGGCACCGGCACGCCCGAGGCGGGTGGGCTGACCAGCCGCGAACTGCTCAACACGCTGCGCGGTCTGGTCGGCCTGAATGTGGTCGGCGCCGACATCGTCGAGGTCGCGCCCGCCTACGACCACGCGGAACTGACCGGCATCGCCGCCGCGCACGTGGGCTACGAACTGCTCTCCGTCCTGGCCCGCAACCGCCGCGACGGCCTGTCCGGCTGACCGCGCGGACGCCCGCGTCGAGCCGACGCCGACGAACTCGACGCGCGGGCGCGGCGACCGCTCACGGGGGCGGTCGCCGCGCGGGATATCTTCGTGTTCGTCGCGGCCGGTGGGCGGGGTCTCGCCGGTGCCACGCGGCAGGCGCGCACGGCGCGTGGGCTGCGGCCCGCGGGGGGCGTACGAGAGCACGAGGAAGAGGACGGCACGGGATGAAGTACGTGAAGCTCGGCAGCACGGGGTTGGACGTCTCGCGGATCTGTCTCGGCTGCATGAGCTATGGCGTGCCGGAGCGGGGCACGCACCCCTGGACGCTGCCCGAGGAGGCCGCCCGCCCGCTGATCCGACAGGCCGTCGAGGCCGGGATCAACTTCTTCGACACCGCGAACGTCTACTCGGACGGTACCAGCGAGGAGATCGTCGGCCGGGCGCTGGGCGAGTTCGCCCGCCGCGACGAGATCGTGATCGCCACCAAGCTCAACGGCCGGATGCGGCCCGGACCCAACGCGGCGGGGTTGTCCCGCAAGGCCGTACTGACCGAGATCGACAACTCGTTGCGCCGGCTGGGCACGGACTACGTGGACCTGTACCAGATCCACCGCTGGGACACCGCGACGCCGATCGAGGAGACCATGGAGGCGCTGCACGACGTGGTCAAGGCGGGCAAGGCCCGCTACATCGGCGCCTCGTCGATGTACGCGTGGCAGTTCGCCAAGGCCCAGTACACCGCCGAGCGACACGGTTGGACCAGGTTCGTGTCGATGCAGAACCACCTCAACCTGCTCTATCGCGAGGAGGAGCGGGAGATGTTGCCGCTGTGCGCCGACCAGGGCGTGGGGGTGATCCCGTGGAGCCCGCTGGCCCGGGGCCGGCTCACCCGCGACTGGGGCGCGGACAGCGCGCGCAGCGAGACCGACGAGTTCGGCAAGACGCTGTACGGCGAGGCGGACCGGCCGATCGTCGAGGCGGTCGCCACGATCGCGGCCGAGCGCGGCGTCTCGCGTGCGCAAGTGGCGCTGGCCTGGATCGCGAGCCGGCCCGGGGTGACCGCGCCGATCGTCGGCGCGGGCAAGCCCGGCCACATCGAGGACGCGGTGGCGGCGCTGTCGCTGTCGCTGACCGAGGACGAGATCGACCGCCTGGAACGGCCGTACACACCGCGACCGGTCGCGGGTTTCGCCTGATCCGGACCCCCGGGCGGGCGGCTCGTTGCGCTCGTACCTCGCGTGCTTCGGGCGCGGGGCCGAACAGAGCCGTACCGCCGTCCGGAGGGGACCGGACGGCGGTACGGGGATCGGACGTCGAGACGACTGTCCCGGCGCCGGCCTTGCCTGTCGTGCCGACTGCCGCGCGCTACTTGAGTCCGTTGTCGAGCGCGGTGATCAGGGCTCCGTTCGCGGTGTCGCCGGACATCTCCCAGATCATCGCGCCGAGTAGGTTCTTGGATTTGAGGTAGGCCGTTTTTTTGGCGATCGACCACGCGTCGTCGAACGTCCACCACTGGCCGCCGGCCCCGGTATAGCCGTAGGTCGAGACGGATTGTTCGTCGTGGTAGACGGTCAGATTGGGCACACTGGCAAGGAGGTTCGAGTAGCCCCTGGTCCCGGCCTCCTCGGCGAACTGGCCGGGTGCCGCCCCGCCGGCCGCCTGCCATTCGCCGTGCGCGCCGCCGTCGGCGACGGCCTGCCAACCTCGGCCGTAGAACGGGAATCCGATGGTCAACTTGCGTGGGTTGACGCCGGCGTCGGTGTAGATCTTCACCGCGTCGTCGATGCTGAAGTGGGTCGGATACGGGTCCTGCGCGTCGGTGTACAGGTTGGCCTGGTCACCGGTGCGGTTGGGCTCCCAGGAGTTGTCGCTGCCCGCGCCGTGGAAGTCGTAGCCCTGCACGTTGGCGACGTCCAGGTAGTCGAAGATCTTCGAGACGTCCCAGCCCTGGTTCACCTTGACCGGATCGGCCGGGGTGAACGCGGTCAGCAGCTTGCGCGGACCGGCCGTCGCGTCGAGTTGCTTGCGGAACTCGGCGAGCAGCAGGGTCAGGTTCTGCTTGTCGTTGACGTTGTAGTGGTTGCCGGCGTGGCCGTCGGGCGAACCGGGCCACTCCCAGTCCACGTCGATGCCGTCGAAGACCCCGGCGCCGGTGCCCGGGCCGCCCGCGCCGTTGTAGACCGGCAGGTCGCCCTTGATCCAGATGTCGATGCAGGACTTGACCAGCTTCTGCCGGGACGCCTCGGTGGCCGCCGCGTCCGAGAAGAACTTGGAGTACGTCCAGCCGCCGAGCGAGACGACCACCTTCAAGTGCGGGTACTTCGCCTTGAGTTGCTTGAGCTGGTTGAAGTTGCCGCGCAACTTGGCCCAGCCGTCGTCGGCCACCCCGTTGACCGATTGCGCGGCCGACATCGGCCGGGCGTAGTCGGCGTCCGCGTCGCCCGCGCCGGTGCCCTGGTCGGGGTCCTGCGGGTTGGCGGTGGTGCCCTTGGTGACGCCGGCCATGCAGGTCAGGTTGACCGGATCGATGTTCTCGAACGCGTAGTTGATCACGTCGAGCTTGGCCGCCGAGCCGGAGGTGTCCAGGTTCTTCACGAAGTACTGGCGCCCGTAGATGCCCCACTGCACGAAGTAACCGACCCGCAGGTTCTTGCCCGCGCCGGCGATGTCGTCGGTGGTGACGTCGAGCGCGTTGGACGCGGGCGAGGCGTTGTCCGCCGCGTCCCGGGCCTTGACCGTGAAGGTGTACTTGGTCACCGGGGACAGCGCCTCGATCGTGGCCGCGGTGGTGCCGGCCGGGACGGTCTTGGCCAGGGTGCCGTCACGATAGACGTCGTACGCGGCCACGCCGACGTTGTCGGTCGACGCGGTCCAGGCCAGCGCGACGGTGGAGGAGGTCTTGCCGGTGCTGCGCAGGGTGCCCGGCGCGGTCGGCGGGGTCGGATCGCTCGCCGGGTCCACGGTGGTCACCGTCGTGGGCGGACCGAGCGGGCCGAGGTTGCCCCGGGTGTCCTTGGCCCGGACCGCGTAGGTGTACGCGGTGGCCGGCGTCAGGCCGGTGAGGGTGGCCGAGTTGGTCGGCACGGTCGCGACCGTCGTGCCGCCCGAGACCACCTCGTAGCCCGCCACCTGGTAGTCGCCGCCGGTCGCGGCGCTCCAGTCGAGCGCGATCGAGCGCGCGGTGACGGTGGTGGCCCGCGGGGCGCCCGGCGCGGAGGGCGGGACGTCGGGCGTTCCGTCGCACTTGTCGCCGTTGACGGTGCAGTGCAGGGGCGGCCCGGCCGGGCCGTTGCCGATGAACCAGTAGCTGAACGGGTCGGTGCTGCCGCCCGCCGCGATGGTCCCGTTGTAGTAGGCGTTCTTGACCGAGACGTGGCTGCCGGTGACCGTGGCGTCGCCGTAGTAGTTGCCGGTCACGGTGACGCCGGCGGGCAGGTCGAACTCCAACTGCCAGCCGGTCACGGCGGCGGTGCCACCGTTGTGTACGACGTAGGTGCCCTTCCACCACGAGCCGTTGTCCTGGATGGAGAACGTCGCGGTGAGTTTGCCGGCGGCCTGGGCGGAACCGGCGGACAGCCCGGTGAGCACGGCCAAGGGCAGGACGAGGACGGCGAGCAGGGCCAGGGCCCGGCTGCGGAATCGGCTGCGGAATCTGCGCTTGTGAGGGGACATGGCTCTCTCCCTGTGTGCGTGGTACAGGGCGGTACGGAACCGTGCACGCGCGCGCCTCACCGGGGTGATCACGATCGGCGATGTGGGACATCCACCGTGATCCGAAGCAGTCGCATGGCGGATTGGTCTGGACCAAAACGCCTCTTGGAAGGTAATTGGTCTGGACCAGGACGTCAACAGCCGAAGTCCGTTGCAAATGGCAGCCGTTGGGGGCCGCTGGACGCGCACGGGCCGGATGCGGGCAAGGAGGCGAGCCGCCGACGCAGGCGGGTGCGGTCGTGAGCCGGGTGGTTGGACTACCGTGTCGGTGTCGGGGCCGAGCGTGTCGCGACAAACGCGCGAGAACGGGATCGGATCGTTGAGCGAGGAAGAGCCGAATCGACCGCGGGACGCCGACGAGACGTTCGCGCGGGTCCGGGCCGGACACGTGTTGCGTACCGAGCCGCACCCCGACGCGGCCGGGCCCTCGGGCGCCGACGCCGATCCGGACGTCGCCGAGGTGCTCGCTTGGTGTACGTGCCTGCTGTGGCGCTCGCGCCTGCCGTGGCCGGCGCACGAGCACCGGCGTGCGTTCGACGAGCACCTGGCCCAGGTCCGCCGGGCCGTCCGGGCCCTGCCCGCCGACCTCGTCGACGGCCGGTTCGCCTACCTGCCCTGCGTGGACGAAGGCGCCGCGCTCGCGGTCGCCGCGACCTGGATCGACCTGGGCAGCGCCCGCAGCCGCCTGTTCCTGGACGGCACGGGCGTGGTGATCGCGTTCGCCGACGTACAGTTCCCCACCGAGGTCGCGCTGTGGGCGCTGCGCAACGACCACGCCGACCCGTCCGCCGCCTACCTCCTGCACGCCTTGGAGTACGCCGCCCGGCAGCGCCCACCGCAGTAGTGAGCGTGCCGGTCCGGCGCCCCAGGGACCGAAGACACTCCCTAGGCTCGGATCGACGCCGCCATCCGGGCGACCGCCTCGGTGAGGATGTCGGGGTGGGTGGCCAGGTTGAATCGGGCATGCCCCGCGCCGCCGGTGCCGAAGTACGTGCCGCAGCTCAGGGCGACCCGACCGCGTTCCAGGAAGCGTGTCGCCGGGCTGTCGCCGAGGCCGAGTTCGCGGCAGTCCAGCCAGGCCAGGTAGGTGCCCTCGGCCGGGGTGTAGCGCACGCTCGGCAACCGGTCGGCGAGCAGTTCGGCCAACAGGCGCCGGTTCTCGTCGAGCCCGACCAGGAGTGCGTCCAGCCACCCGACGCCGTCGCGCAGCGCCGCGGTGTGCGCGATCACGCCGAGGTGGCTGCAACCGTCGGCCGCCTCCGCGGGCATCCGGGCCAGGTCCTCGGCGGCGGCCGGACCGGCCACCGCCAGCGCGGCCTTGAGCCCGGCCAGGTTCCAGCCCTTGGAGGCGGACATCAGCGACAGGCCGTTCTCCGCGCCGGGCACGCTCAGGTACGGCACGAAAACGTCCGGCGAGGCCAGCGGCGCGTGGATCTCGTCCACCACGACCCGCACCCCGTACTCGGCGGCCAGCGCCGCCACCGCGGTCAGCTCCGCCTCGGTGTGCACGGTGCCGGTCGGGTTGTGCGGGTTGCACAGCAGATAGGCGACCCGCTCGCCGGTCGCGCCGGCCGCGCGGAAGGCGGCTTCCAGGACATCGAGGTCGATCCGGTGATCCGCGCCGAGCGGGGCCTCGACGACCTGCCGGTCCATATGCGTGACAAACGCGTAGAACGGCGGGTACACCGGCGAGTTGACGATCACCCGACCACCGGGGTCGGTGACCAGCCTGAGCATTTCGACCACACCGAGCATCACGTCCGGCACGATCGCGGTGCGTTCCACCGCGAGGGTGCGCCAGTCCCAGCGCTTGGCGGCGAAGTCGGACAAGGCCCGGGCGTACGCGGTACCCGTGGCATAGCCGGTGTCGCCGAGGCGGACCGCGTCGATGATCGCCTGCGCGACCGGCTCGGCCGGCAGGACGTCCATCTCGGCGACCCACACCGGCAACACGTCCTGCGGGTACACCCGCCACTTCTCGCTGGTGCGCTGCCGCAGCTCGGCGAGCGAAAGCGCGCGCAACGGGTTGGCGTGCTCGGGTATGTACCGCGGCAGGCTCTCCATGGATCCCACCATAGGCGAGGCGTCCGGCGGGGCCGCAGCGTGTGGCCGGGGCGCGTCGGGCGTGCGCCGGCCCAGCCGGTGCGTCGCCCGGCGCCGTCGGGGGATTCGCCCACCGAAGTCGGCACCGGCCGGCAGGATGCTCGGTGTCCGGCCTCAAGCCGGACGACGGGGCGGTGATGTACCGGATGACGGAATGCTCTTTCGTTGAGTTCGTGCGCACGGCGACGGGATCGGTGCCGTACGCGTATCAGGAGACCCTCGCGCGGGACGATCTGCCGCAGGTGTTGTGCGTGCCGACCGGGTGCGGGAAGACGGTCGCGGCCGTATTGCCGTGGTTGTGGCGGAGGTTGGCGCATCCCAGGTCCGCGGTGCGCCGGGCGACACCCGGCCGGCTGGTCTACGTGTTGCCGCTGCGCTCCTCGGTCGAGCAGACCCATCGGCTGATCGGCGCATGGATCGAGCGGCTCGGCCGCGCCGGGGACGTCGACGTGCACGTGTTGTCCGTCGGGGCCGAACCCGAGGCCGACGACTGGCAGGTGCGGCCGGCCCGGCCCACCGTCCTGATCGGGACCCAGGACCTGGTGTTGTCCCGCCTGTTGATGCGCGGCCAGGGCGAAGGGCGGGCGTCCTGGCCGCTGTCGTTCGGACTGCTGCACGCCGGCACCCGGTTCGTCTTCGACGAGCCCTACCTGATGGGGCCGGGGTTGGAGACGTCGGCGCAACTTCAGGGTTTGCGCGACGAGTTGGGCACGGTGGGCGGCTCGTCGACGATGTGGATGACGGCGATGCCCGATCCGTCCCGGCTGGGCACCCCGGACCACCCCACGGTGGCCCGCGTGGTGAACGCGCTGGACCTGCCCGTCGAGGCCGAGTTGGCCCGACGTCTGGAGGCGGTACGCACGATCGAGTTCGCCGCCATGCCCGCGATTCCCGAGTCCTACCCGACGGCCGTGGCCGAGGAACTGCTCCGCCGGCATCGGCCCGGGACACGAACGATGGCGGTCCTGAACACGGACGAACGGGCCGACGCGGTACGGGCGGCGCTGGACGTCCTGGCGACCGGACGGGCGCTCGCACCCGAGATGCTCGGCCTGCACGCGCGCTTCCGCCCACCCGAACGCGCTGCGCTGATCCAGCGGTTGGCCGAGGAGCCGGGGACGGCCGGGCAGATCGTGGTGACCACCCAGGTCGTCGAGGCCGGCGTGGATGTCACCGCGCGGGTGCTGCTGACCGAGGTGGCCCCGTGGCCGTCGATCGTGCAGCGGGCCGGGCGGTGCAATCGCGACGGCCGAGAGTCGGATGCGCGCCTGGTGTGGACGTGGCCGCCGATGGACCGGGCCGGCGGGGCCGGACACGTGCCCTACGCCGGTGTGGATCTGCGGTGCGCGGCACGGGCGTTGACCGATCTGGAGGGGCACGCGGTGACCACCGTCCGGTGGCCGCGGATCGCGGTGGCGACGGGCGCTCCGGTACGGCACGTGTTGCGACGCGCGGACCTGATGCGGCTGTTCGACACGCTGCCGGCGCCGGACGCCGACGAGGCGGGGGCCGACGAGGTGGCTCGCTGGATCCGGGACGACGCCGATCCGCATGTCGCGGTGGTGTGGCGGCACTGGCCGAACGGCCGTCCCGACGGGCGCGAGCCGTACCCCCGCCGGGTGGAGATGTGCCCGGTGCCGGTCGCCGAGGTGGCCGACGCGCTGGCCCGCCGGCCGAGCGGGTGGTGGGCCTTCGATCGGGCCGGCGGTTGCCGGCCGTTGACGGCGGCCGACCTGCGACCGGGCGCGGTGGTGTTGGCCGCCGCCGAAGTCGGCTGCTACCACGCGGCATCGGGCTGGGGGAGCCGGCACCCGGGGCCGGTCCCGGTCGTTCGCCTCGACAACGGCCTCCGCGACAACGGTCTCCGCGACAACGGTCTCCGCGACAACGGTCTCCGCGACAACGGTCTCCGCGACAACGGTCTCCGCGACGACCGCCTCCGCGACGACGTCGCCCCGGCCGACGTCGAGCGGCCCGAGGAGCCGTGCGCGCAGCGCTGGGTGGACCTGCCGCAACATCTGGCCGACGTCGAGCGCGACGTGCGTACGGTGGCCGGCGAGCTGGCCGAGACGGGGTTCGTGATCCCCGGACACCTGGTCACGTCCGCGGCGCTCGCCGGGCGGTACCACGACCTGGGCAAGGCGCATGCCGCGTTCCAGGCGATGTTGTGCGACGACTGCCCGCCCGGAGCCGAACCACCGGGCCCGGGCCCATGGGCGAAGTCCGGCCACGACCGGGGCACGCACTCGCGCGCGCACTTCCGGCACGAACTGGTCTCCGTGCTGGCCCTGTTGCACCCCGAGGTCCACCTGCTCACCGGCGTGCCCGACGCGGACCTGATCACCTACCTGGTCGCCGCGCACCACGGGCAGGTCCGGGTGGCGATCCGGCCGATGCCGGACGAGGTGGAACGCGCGGTGCCGCGCGTGCTCGGCGTCGAGACCGGCGACCGGTTCGGCCCGGTCGAGGTGCCCGGCGACCGCCGGGTGCCCGCGATCGTGCTGGACCCGACCGTGCTCCTCGCGGGCGGCACGCACGTCGATCCCCGCGCGGGCGCCTGGGGAGCCCCGGACGCCTCGCGGGCCCCGGGCACGTCCGCGGCCTGGACCGCGCGCGTGCTCCGGCTGTGCGACGCCCCGGGACTGGGCCCCTTCCGCCTCGCCTTCCTGGAGGCCCTGGTCCGGGTGGCCGACCGTCGGGTCAGCCGCTCCTACTGCCGGCCCGCGCCGCCGCCCTGACCGCTCCCATCGCCCCCACCGGCCCCTCGCCGTCGACGGTGTGCCGATGGATTCCGCCCCGGATGCCCCGGCTGGGATCGAGGCCGCCGGATCGTCGTCGCAGGGAGGGCCGCGTGAGCACCGACCGCGCACGACGCGTCGAAGTACCGTCGGACCTCCCGTCCGACCCGGACCCGGCGGGTGCCCACTACACCTCGGCGTTCGAGCTGCCCACCTCGACGGCACGCTCGTGGACGCCCGAACAATGGGCCCGCGCCGTGTTCGAGGGTGCCCCGCTCGCCCTGCGTGGCGTGCTGCTCACCGGATGGACCGCGGTGCCGCGCCTGCGGTTGGGCCCGAGACCCTCGCCGAAGCACATCCTGGGCTGGCCGATCGCGGCGGCCGACGCCGACTCGATCACCGTGACCGCCCGCTCGCGCCTGATCACCGCGCACAACATCGTGCTCGTGCGCGACGCGAGCGTCGTGTGGACCACGGTGGTGCGCTTCGAGCGGCCCATCATGCGACCGATCCGGGGCGCCGCCGCGCCGATTCACCACCTGACGATCCCCTGGCTGCTCCACCGCGCCCGCCGCGACGCCCCGCCCGCCTAGGCCCTGCCCGGCGGATCCTGGTGGATCAGGCCGCGTTCGACCAAGCAGCGTCGGCATCAGCCGTGTTCGCCTCCCCCGCCGCAGGCGCGATCAGGTCCGGGATACCGAGGGCGCCCGTCCGGGCACAGGATGCGTGGTCATAACATGCATTCGACCGTGAACCGGAAGGAGCGTCATCCGTGCGCAGGATCCTCGTCGTCGGTGCCGGCCACTCCGGGCTTCAGCTCGCGTTGGGGCTCCAGGACCATGGCTACGACGTCACCGTGATGACCGAGCGCACCCCGGAGGAGATTCGGGCCGGCCGGGTCAGCTCGACGCAGATGATGTTCCCGTCGCAACTCGCCCTGGAGGCGGCGCAGAACCTGGACCTGTGGGACGACCAGGTGCCCAAGCTGCCGCACACCGGGTTCACCATCCCCGGCCCGGATGGTGTGCCGTTCGTCGACTGGCTCGGCGACATGGGCGGGTCCGAGTCGGTCGACCAGCGGTTGAAGATGTCCACCTGGCTGGAGCTGTTCGCCCAGCGAGGCGGCCACGTGGTGCTGCATCCGGTCTCGGTCGGCGACATCGATTGGTACAGCCGGAACTACGACCTGGTGATCGTCGCGGCGGGCAAGGGCGAACTGGTCACCATGTTCGACCGCGACCACGAGCGCTCGGTGCACACCGTTCCGCAGCGCCGGCTGGCCGTCTCCTACCTGCACGGCGTCACGCCGCGCCCGGAGGTCGGCCGCCAGGCGGTGCACCTGAACGTGATCCCGGGACTGGGCGAGTTGTACTACCTGCCCGGCCTCACGCTGACCGGGCCGTGCGAGATCGTGCTCGTCGAGGCGATCCCGGGCGGTCCGTTCGACCTGTTCACCGGCGTTCGCGACGCGCAGGAACACTGGGCGCTGACACTGGAGTTGATCCGCACGTACGCGCCGTGGGACTACGAGCGCACGCGCGCGGCCGAGTTGACCGACGCACTCGGCGTGCTCAGCGGCTCCTTCACCCCGGTGGTGCACCGCCCGGTTGCGGAACTCCCCTCGGGCGGGCTCGCGTTGGGCATCGCGGACGTGGTGGTGGCGAACGACCCGATCAGCGGTCAGGGCGCGAACAGC
Source organism: Embleya sp. NPDC127516 (assembly GCF_044765325.1). Classification (NCBI taxonomy): domain Bacteria; kingdom Bacillati; phylum Actinomycetota; class Actinomycetes; order Kitasatosporales; family Streptomycetaceae; genus Embleya; species Embleya sp. NPDC127516. The sequence goes on from NZ_JBIWJT010000007.1 coordinate 306,800, forward strand.
GCGGCCCGCGCGGCGGCGGTGTACCTGGCCGCGATCGTCGAGCACGGCGACAAGCCGTTCGACCGGGACTGGATGCTGGACACCTTCGAGCGGTTCTGGGCGTACGCCCGCCACTCGGTGAAGTTCACCACCGCGCTGCTCGCGCCGCCGCCCGAGCATGTGGTGCGGCTGCTCGCGGCGGGCAACGACAACCGGCACGTGGCGGATCGGGTGGCTCGCGCCATCGACACCCCGGCCGACTTCGAGAACTTCCTGTACGAGCCGGACCGGACGGACGCCTATCTGCGCGAGGTCGGCGCGCCGGCCTGATCGACCGCCGGGCGCGGACGGGTGGCCGTACGGGCGAAGCGCATGCCGCGATCCCGGAGCGAGCCGTGCTTGAGCATCAGCACGTCGCGTGGGTAGTTCTGGTGCAGCCGCCACGGCGTGGTCGGCCCCTGCTTGGGCAACTTCGCGGTGGCGCGCAGCACATAGCCGGACTTCAGGTCGATCAGCGGCTCCAGCGGTGCGTCGGCCGAGGGGGCCTGTGGCAGGCAGACCCGATAGCCGTGCGCGTCCATGTGGTTCAGCAGCCGGCAGACGTACTGGCTGACCAGGTCGCATTTGAGCGTCCAGGAGGCGTTGGTGTAGCCCAGCGCGAGCGCGAAGTTGGGCACGCCGGAGAGCATCATGCCCTTGTAGGCCACCGTTTCGGACAACTCGACCGGGGTCCCGTCCACCCGCAGCGTCATCCCGCCGATGGCGAGCAGGTTCAGACCGGTCGCGGTCACCACGACGTCGGCGGCCAGTTCGGCGCCGGAGTTCAGGCGCAGGCCGGTCTCGGTGAAGCCGGCTATGGTGTCGGTGACGATCGAGGCGCGTTCGCCGTGCAGGGCGGTGAACAGGTCGCCGTCGGGGACGAAGCACATCCGCTGGTCCCACGGGTTGTAGCGCGGGGCGAAGTGGGTGTCCACGTCGTAGCCCTCGGGCAGTCGGCGGATCGCGTCCTTGCGCAGCAACGACCTCATCAACGCCGGTGCCCGGCGCGAGACGTGGAACGCGAGCATGGCCATGCCGACGTTCTTGGCCCGGATCAGCGGATAGGCGAACCGATCCGGCAGCGCCCGGCGCAACCGGGCGCCCAGTACGTCGCGCGAGGGCAGCGCCATCACGTAGCCGGGCGAGCGCTGGAGCATGGTCACGTGTGCGGCCGTGCGGGCCAGCGACGGGACCAGGGTGACGGCGGTCGCGCCGCTGCCGATCACCACCACCCGTTTGTCGGCGCAGTCCAGGTCCTCGGGCCACGCCTGCGGGTGCACGACCCGACCGGCGAAGTCGGCCAGGCCGGGGAAGTCCGGCGTGTAGCCCTGGTCGTAGCGGTAGTAGCCGGTGCATACGAACAGGAACGAGCAGGTCAACTCGACGCTTTCGGTCGCGGTCCCACCCGGCTCCGGGGTCGTGGTCCCACCCGGCTCCCGAGTCGTGTTCGCACTCGCGTTCCGGGTCGCGGTCCCGTCCCGGTCGTGCTGCCGGTCCACGCCGGATTCGCCGCCGGTGGGCGTACGTTCGGCCCGGACCGTCCAGCGGGCCGTCTCGCCGGACCACTCGGCGTCGAGCACCCGGTGGCCGAAGCGCACCAGTTCGTCCACGCGGTGCTCGCGCGCGGTGTCGCGTATGTAGTCCCGGATCGCCGCGCCGCCGGCGATCGACTCGGCGGCGGTCCACGGGCGGAAGGAGTACCCGAGCGTGTGCATGTCCGAGTCGGAGCGGATCCCGGGGTAGCGGAACAAATCCCAGGTTCCGCCGATCGCGTCGCGACCCTCCAGGATCAGCACGGACTTGCCCGGCGAACGCTCACGCAGGTGGCACGCGGCCCCTATCCCGGAGAGACCGGCACCGACGATCAGGACGTCGACGTGTTCCGTGGCCATGCCAGTCCCCATTTCGCGACCGGGCGCCGCCGAGGGCACCCGGACCGGGCGGTGCGTACGACACCCCGGACCACACGCCACGAACGACACACGCGCCTGCCGGGTGATGGTGGCCCACCCACGTTATCGACGTGTTGTCGATCCGGTCAACACAGTGTCGAGTCCGTGGGTCGGCGGTAGGGTTCGGGGGTGAGCGACGCGTCCGCGCAGGACACCACCCGTCCGCGCCGGGGCCGGCGCGAGTCCCGCCCCTCGGGCGCCGACCGGGAGCAGGCGATCCTGGCCACCGCCGAGCGACTGCTCGGCGAGCGCGACCTGAGCGGCATCTCCGTCGACGACCTGGCTCGTGGGGCGGGCATCTCCCGACCCACCTTCTACTTCTACTTCGCCTCCAAGGAGGCGGTCCTGCTCGCGTTGATCGACCGGGTCGTCGCCGAGGCCGACGCGGCCTCGACGGCCGCGCCGGACGGGCCGCCCCGGGACCGGACCGCCCACTGGCGCACGGCGATCGACGCCTTCTTCGCCACCTTCCGGGCACATCGCGCGGTGACCCTCGCGGCCGGTCGGGCCTGCGGGACCAACGTCGAGGTGCGTGAGCTGTGGGCTCGGGTGATGGAGACGTGGGTCCGCCAGGCGACCCGCGCGATCGACGCCGAACGCGAGCGCGGCCTGGCCCCCGAGGGGCTGCCCGCGCGCGACCTGGCCATCGCGCTCACCTCGATGAACGAACGGGTGCTGCACGCGACGTTCGCCGCCGAACAACCCGCCCTGGCCGAGGCCGACGCGGTCGACACGCTGCTCGCGATCTGGATCGCCACCATCTACCGGGCCCCCGCCCCACCGCGCTGATCCCGAGGCGGGCCGCGTCCTGGTTCCGCGACGGCGGCGCCCCGCCGAGGTGCGGTCGAACGATCGGGCGCGCGGGGGCATTTGCCGGACTTTGCCAGTGGTCCAGACCTATTGACCGTAAGGTCTGGACCACTTTACCGTCGTGGCAACCGCACCACGTGAGTCTCCGGGCCCGTCCCCGCCCGGGAGGTAGGCGTGCCACGCAGGACGTTCCTTCCGTGCCCGGCCGCGCTCGAAGTGCCGAAAGGGAATCGAGCATGATGGGTCGGACGTCACGCCTGCTGGGAGCCGCCCTGGCGGTCGCCTTCACCGTCGCCGGATCGGTCGCCGCCGCACCGAACGAGGGTGACGCCAAGAACACTTCGCACCGGACGAGCACCGCGAGCGCATCGCTGGGCAGCGTCTGCGCGGTCAAGCCGAAGCCCGCGGGCAAGGTGCTCCAGGGCTACTGGGAGAACTGGGACGGCGCCGTGAACGGTGTGCATCCGCCGTTCGGATGGACCCCGATCACCAATCCGCAGATCGCCGCGCACGGCTACAACGTGCTCAACGCGGCGTTCCCGGTCATCCTCAACGACGGCACCGCTCTGTGGCAGGACGGGATGGACTCGACCGTCAAGGTCGCCACACCGACCGAGATGTGTCAGGCCAAGGACGCGGGCGCCACCATCCTGATGTCGATCGGCGGCGCGGCGGCCGGCATCGACCTCAACTCCCGTGCCGTCGCAGACCGATTCGTCGCGACCATCGTGCCGATCCTGAAGACCTACAACTTCGACGGCATCGACATCGACATCGAGACCGGCCTGGTCGGCGGCGGCAACATCAACACGCTGTCCACCTCGCAGGCCAACCTGGTGCGCATCATCGACGGCATCCTGGCCCAGATGCCGGCCGGCTTCGGCCTGACCATGGCACCCGAGACCGCCTACGTCACCGGCGGCAGCGTGACCTACGGCTCCATCTGGGGCGCGTACCTGCCGATCGTGAAGAAGTACGTGGACAACGGTCGACTGTGGTGGCTGAACATGCAGTACTACAACGGCAACATGTACGGCTGCTCCGGCGACTCGTACTCGGCCGGTACGGTCGCCGGCTTCACCGCGCAGACGGACTGCCTGAACCGGGGCCTGGTCATCCAGGGCACCACGATCAAGGTGCCGTTCGACAAGCAGGTTCCCGGCCTTCCCGCGCAACCGGGCGCCGGCGGCGGCTACATGACGCCCAGTCAGGTGGCCCAGGCGTGGAACCGCTACAGCGGCGGCCTCAAGGGTCTGATGACCTGGTCGCTGAACTGGGACGGATCCAGGAGCTGGAGCTTCGGCAACAACGTCAAGGCCCTCCAGGGCCGCTGACCCGGCACCGACCTGTGCCGTGACACACCGTCCGCCCCGGTCGATCCGGGGCGGACGGTGTGTCACGGCGTACTGCCGCGACCGCGAACCGGCAAAGGTTTTCGTGGTCTGCGGCAACAACCGCCGGCACGGCGGCATTCACGGCCATGGGGGCTGTCCGATGCGGTTGCTCCCGGACGCCGTTGCCGTGATCGAGTCGCTGTGCGCGACGTGTTGGCCATAACGCGCGGCCCGGCGTCGGCTCGGACCATGCCTTCCGAGGGTGCCGTATTCTGGACGAATGGGAAAGACCGTGGGTGAGATGGGGGTCGTCACCGCCTTGGTGCGTTCCGCATTCCTGGTGAATGCGGTGTATGCCGAATCGGGCCGGGAACACGGACTGACCCCACAGCAGGGACAACTGCTCTGCGTGCTGATGCCGCAGCCGTACGGCATGGGCGAACTGGGCGAGATGCTCGGGCTGGCGAAGTCGAGCCTGACCGGGTTGGTGGATCGCACGGTGCAGCGCGGGTTGGTGCGGCGCGAGTCCGACCCGCAGGACCGACGCGCGGTGCGCATCGGGCTCACCGAGGAAGGCGCCCACCTCGCCGAGGAGTTCTACGCCGAGACGTGCCGCCGGGTGGACACGCTGCCGGCCGGCCTCGCCGCCGCCGATCGGGCCAGGCTCGCCGAACTGCTGAGCCGACTGGTGCTGGACAACCAGGTGCCGGCGGTGTTCATGGAGTTGGACGAGGGCCGCTCCGTCGCGATCGGGCGCTGAGACGACGGCGCCCGCGCCGGTCTCGGGAGGTGCCGAACACGGTGAATCGGCCGATGGACAGATCCGCGCCCCTGTGTTCGGCGACCATCCGAGCCGGCAGCACGATGGGTCGTGGTGCGAATGGATAATGTAGGAGGCTCGACCGGTCAGGTCCGCAGGTGCGAGGCGCCGTTGAGGTCGAGGATGGTGCCGGAGGCCCACTCGGCGTCCGGGGAGGCCAACCACACGACGGATGCCGCGATTTCGGCGGGGTCGGCGACGCGACCGAATGGGCTCTGCGCGCGGATGGCGGCGCCTTCGGCCCCGGACAGGCGGTTCGCGACCCGGTCGGTGTCGATGAAGCCGGGGGCGATCGAGGCGACCGCGATGCGATGCGGGGCCAGTGCCACCGCCAGGGATTGGCCGAGCGCGTGCAGGCCGGCTTTGGTGGCGCCGTAGGCCGGATGGTCCGGCTCGCCGCGGAACGCGCCGCGCGAGCCGACGTTGACGATCCGCCCGCCGCTGCCGCGCCTGATCATCCCGCGGGCGGCGAGGTGGCTCAGCCCGGCGGCGCCGACCAGGTTCACCGCGACGTGCCGCTGCCAGGCCGCGACCCACTCGGCGTACCCGGTGTCGGCCGGCGGATGCGGGGTGTTCACGGCCGCGTTGTTGACCAGGACGTCGATCCCGCCCAGCGCGTCCTCCACCTCGGCCACCAGTCGCTCGACCTCGTCCGGCACCGCCAGATCCGCGCCGACCAGTACGTGACCTCCACCCGGCAGGTCCGCCAGGGTGGCCTCGGCCTCCTCCCGCCGCGACCCGTAGTGCACGGCCACCCGGTCGCCCTGGGCCGCGAACGCGTGCGCGATCGCCCGCCCCAGACCCCGTGCGGCACCACTGACCAACACCCGCCTGCCGGTTGCCGGAAAACCCTGTTCGTCGGACACGACGCCCTCCTCGGTTGTCTCGAAGGCAACCGAGCCTAAAGGGTGCCCGCAACCGAGCCGTTGTCCGGCCGGGCAATCGCGGCATGCCCGCTCACACGAGGGTGTCGAGGCGATCCGCCATGATCGGGTCTCGTTGGTGATCGGTCCGGGACGGCGGCCCGGTCCCGGCGACTCGTGACGATGCTCCGGTTCCGTCGATCGGGTCCCGCCGCTCAGGTCCCGTCGATCTGCAATTCGACGAACACGTCCGGATCGAAGGGGACCCAGCGGGCCGGGCGGTCGCTGCCCACGATCCGCAGTCGGCACCAGTCCTCGCCGCGGCCGCCGTGCCATCGGGCGTTGATCCGCCCGAGTGCCCAACTGCCGTCGCGATTACGGATCTCCACCGGCTCGTACACCCGACGGATCTCCGCGTCCGGCGGAGTCTGTACCCACTCGGGCCCGGGGCCGTCGGCAGCGGGCCGCTCTCGATGATCATTCGGCACAGTTCCACCCCTGATCCGCAGGCGAAGGAGCGGCCCCGTTCGCGTCGAGGCCACCGAAACCAGGCTTCTACACATCTGTAGAAACCATACATGAAGCCCGCCCGGCTTTCGCCGTCCCCTCGCCCCGACCGGCGGCCCGGGTGCGCGGTCGCCACGGCCGCCGCAACGGGCCGCCACCACAAGCAGGTTCACTGTACGTCCATCCAACGAGTACGCGACGTGTCCGGTGTCGGCGCGCGCCGGCACCGCGTGAGTGCCACAGTGGCGGTAAAGGATCTTCGTGTGGCCCGGTCGCAGGCACGACCGGCGAAACGAGCGGCCTCGGATCCCGAGATCGCCCGCCATCGCGGGTCGTCCGGCACGCACTACGCAGCGCGCCGCCGCGACGGTGCACGGATCGAACCGTTCGCGAGCGAGGCGACGCATGGCAACCAAGCGCACACCCGTCGTGTTCATCCATGGCCTGTGGCTGCATTCGACCAGTTGGCGAGGCTGGGCCGAGCGGTTCCGCGAGGCGGGCTACGAGCCGCTCACGCCGGAGTGGCCCGGGGTCCCCGAGACCGTGCTCGCGGCCCGCAGACAGCCCGAGGCGCAGGCCGGCGTCGGCCTCGCCGAGATCTCCGAGGCGCACGTGCGAATCATTAGGGAGCTGGAGACCCCGCCCATAGTGGTCGGCCACTCCGTCGGCGGATTCATCGCCCAGCACCTGCTCGGGCAGGGGTGGGCCGCTGCGGCGGTGGCGATCTGTCCCGGCCAGATCAAGGGCGTGAAGGCGATCGCACCCGCGCAGGCGAGATCGGCCTTCGCGTTCCTGCGCAACCCCGCCAACACCAAGCGCGCGGTGTCGCTGAATCAGGCGCAATTCCGGTACGGCTTCGCGAACGCCGTCTCCCTCAAGGAGTCCGACGACCTGTTCGCGGCGTGGACGATTCCCAGCCCGGCCCGACCGTTGTTCCAACTCGCGCTGGGCAATTTCACGCCGCACTCCGCCGCCAAGGTGGCCACCGACAACGAGACCCGCGGACCGCTCCTGCTCCTGTCCGGAAAACTGGACCACACCGTCCCCGACGCGCTGACCCGCTCGACGCTCAAGCAGTACCGCAAATCCGGTGCGAGCACCGACTATCAACGCTTCGACGACCGGGGCCACTCGCTGATCGTCGACCACGGCTGGCCCGAACTCGCCGAGACCTCCCTCACCTGGCTCACCAAGTCCGGTTTCCCGGAGACCTGACGCTCGGGCCCCGGGAGTCCGGGACGGGGGGAGCGGCGTCACCGCGACGCGGTCGGCGGCCAGTCGGTGGCCGGAGGGATCAGCGGGCGGGTGGGAGTCAGGTGCCAGGGCTGCTGGTCGACGGTGCGGTCGTCGGCCAGCGACACGGTCAGACCGAAGTCGTGGATGGTGGGGCGGCCTTGGGCATGCCACCAGTACCAGGTCGCCTCGACCTCGTCCCACAGTCGGCGCGGACCGGATTGCCGCACGGTGGGCGGATCGCCGATGGCGAAGTCGGCGGCGGCGATCGAGTGGCCGCGGCCGGTGTTCGCGCCGTAGAGCCACAACGTGCCGCCGAGCGCGCCGTGCAGGATCGGTCGGGCCAGGCAGTCGGGCACGCACAGGCCGAGCACCAGGGCCACCGGGTCGAACGGGCCGCCCACCACGTCGTCATAGCCGAGCGAAGTGGTGGTCGGCCGCGCGTAGGCGGCCCAGTCCTCGGGCAGCGCCGCGCCGCCGTAGCGTCCCCAGTGCGGACGGTGTGCGCGCAGCTTCATGAAGGCGGTCGCCAGCGTGAACGGCCCACTCGCGGCTTGCCGTTCCGCGTCCACGACCAGGCGCAGCGCGCAGTCGCCGCTGCCGTAGTCGGTACCCCACGGCAGCACGATCACCGCGCCTGGCGCGGCCTGTTCGATCCACGCGGGTGGCACGCGCCGGACACCGGCGGTGACCTGGATCCGCTCGTACGGGCCGCCCTCCGCGTAGCCGTGGGTGCCGTCGCCGGTGATCACCTCGACGAGGTCGCCGAATCCGGCCGCGTTCAGGTTCTCCCGTGCCCGGTAGGCGAGTTGCGGGTCCACCTCGATCGAGGTCACCCGGCAGCCGCGGGCCGCCAACAGGCCGGCGCTGTAGCCGGTCCCGGTGCCGACCTCCAATACCCGCATCCCGGGCGCCGCGTCCAGGTCGTACAACATCTCCGCGAGCGTGGACGGTGTCGAGGACGACGATGTGGCCAGCCGCCCGGCGGTGGCCCCGGTATGTCGGCCGTCGTCCCACTGGGTCACCAACGCCCGGTCGGAGTACACCGCTCGGCGCCACGCCTCCGGATCGCGGTCGCGGTCCAGCGGGGCGTCGCTGTCGTCGGGCCAGATCCGGGCCGGGACGAAATCCTCGCGGGCCACCATGCCGAACACCGACTCCCAGCCCGCCGGAAGTACGTCCTTGCCCTTCAGTAACGCCGTGAGCGTGTCGGGCCCCACCGTCATGACGCGGGCCGTCGATCGGATAAGACGGACTGACCAGCCATCGAAAGCCAACCTTTCCGGGAGCGATTACGCAACGTACCCTAGAAACCCCGAAGCGTAATCGTCAAGGCAATCAAGGAACTTGCCGTCCCAACGAGGCAGCCCCCGCCCGAGTGCCCGGAGTGGCGATTCCCGGCGGTTCAGATGCTGTCGGCAACACGGCGGTTGCCGCCGTTGAGTTCCTGCCACCGGCGGTAGACGTCGACGGCGGCGGCTTGCGGGTCGTGTCGCATCGGCAGTCGGCGCCGCTCCCAGGGCTTGGCGAACTCTCCGTAGAAGGTGTCGAGTTCGAAGTACTTGCGGTCGTCGACGTAGTGCGGCTCGTAGGCGTCGCGGGTGGTCAGGTACGCCGTCAAGGTCGGCGTCACCGCCAGCCGCAGGCTGCCGCGCGCGAGGTCGGCCACGTCGTGCACGGCACGCTCGGCGGCGGCCAGGTCGCGCAGCGCTCGGCCCACTGACCGAGGAGATGTACGCCCGGCATCCGGGCATCGCCCTGGACGTCGTGGAGACCACCCAGGACCGGATCGAAGCCGGGCTGCCCGCCGACGAGTTCGACCTGGGCATCGCATTCGCCGGCGCGCACCCACCCGGCGTCGGCGCCGACTCCGCTGTGCGTCGAGCGACTGAGCCTGGTCGTCGGTACGGGAACCGGCGCGGATCCGGACACCACGACCGGTCGTCCCGCCGCTCCGCTCCGGGTGCGTGACCTGGCCGGGTACGAACTGGCGCTGCTCAGCCACGACTTCGTCACCCGAGGGCACGTGGACGCCTACCTCGCGCGGCACCGGGTGCGACCTCGGATCGCCGTGCAGGCGAACTCGATCCAGGCCCTGATCGAGATCGTCCGGCGCACCCCGTTGGCCACCGTGCTTCCCGACGCGATCACCCACGACCATCCCCACCTGCGCCCGGTCGCCGTCGACCCGCCGCTGCCGGTGCGTACGGTCACCGTGCTGCACCGCGAGGGCGCCTACCGCAGCGCCGCCGCGCGCGCCTTCGCGCGGGTGACCCGGGACGTGGTCCGGGCCCGGAAGTACACGCTTCCTGAGACCGAGACCGAGACCGAGACCGGGACCGGGACTGGGACCGGGAGCAAGACCGAGACCGAGACCGGGAGCGAGACCCGGACCGGCGACTGAGCGGGGACCGCAGAACTCAGCGGTCCATGAAGGCGCGATCCTTGGCCGCGTGGACCGCCGCCGTGAGCCCGGCGATGTCGTACGGGCCGTGGTGTCGACGGCCGTTGACGAAGAAGGTCGGCGTGCCGGAGACCCCGCTCAGGTCCGCCGATTCCTCGTCCTCCGCGATCCGGTCGGCGCCGCGATGGGTGCGCAGCGCGATCCGGAACTCCTCCACATTCAGGCCCAACGCCTCCGCGTGGGCGACCAGATCGCCGGGCCGGAGCGCGTCCTGGCTCTGGAGCAGGCGGTCGAGCATTTCCCAGAACGCACCCTGCTCGGCGGCGGCCTCGGCGGCGATCGCGGCCGGCCGGGCCCTGGGGTGCACGTCGGGCAGCGGGAGGTGGCGCCAGACGTAGCGCACGTCGCCGAAGTCGGCGAGCAATTCGCGGACCACCGGTTCGGCCAGGCCGCAGAACGGGCATTCGAAGTCGCCGTACTCCAGCAGCGTCACCGGGGCGTCGATCGGACCGCGGATGTGGTCGCGCTCGGGATCCACCGGTACGGCCAGGTCGACCAGGCTCTGCGCGGTGCCCAGCAGCGCCCGCGTGCGGGCCGGACGCGGCAGCGCGGCGATCACCAGCGAGACCAGCCAGGTCACCACGAACGAGCACACCACGGCGCTGAGTACGCCCACCTTGGCCTCTTCGAGCCGCTCGCCCTCGAAGGCCAGTGTCGCGATCAGCAGCGACACGGTGAAGCCGACCCCGGCGATCGCGCCGCCGCCCACCACGGCTCCCCAGCCGACCGGCGGGCGCAGCCGGCCGCCGCTGAGTCGGGTGGTCAGCGCGGACATACCGATGATGCCCACCGGTTTGCCCACCACGTAGCCGATCAGGATGCCCAGCGTCACCGGCGAGGTGAAGGCCCGCGAGATCAGCCCGGCGTCCAGCGTGATGCCGGCGTTGGCCAGCGCGAACAACGGGACGATCACATAGCTGGTCCACGGGTGGTACATGCGCTGGAGACGCTCGTTCGGCGACAGGGCCGCCGCCATGCCCAGCCGGGCGGTACGTTCCAGTTCCGGCGTGGGCTGTTCGCGGAACGAACGGAACAGACCGGTGGCCCGCTCCAGTTCGGCCCGAGACGCCGGGTAGGCGAAGGTCAGCAGGCCCATCACCAGGCCGACCACCACCGGGTCCACGCCCGACTTGAGCACCGCCACCCAGGTGATCACGCCGAGCACGCCGTACGCGCTGCCGCGCCGCACCTTCGCGGCGCGCACCAGCACGATCAGCACCAGCATGGCCAGCGCGATCATCAGCGCGGACATGTCGATGTCGTCGCTGTAGGCGACCGCGATCACCACGAGGGCGACGAAGTCGTCGACCACGGCGACGGTCAGGATGAAGGTGTGCAGACGCCGAGGGAAGCGGCTGCCGAGCAGTGCGAGCATGCCCAGCGCGAAGGCCGTGTCGGTGGACATCGCGGCGCCCCACCCGTGGGCCGAGGACTCGCCCGCGTTGATCGCCAGGTAGATCAGCACAGGTACCGCCATGCCGCTGAGGCCGGCCAGCAGCGGCAGGGTCAATCGGCGGCGTTCGCGCAGTTCGCCCATGTCGAACTCGCGCCGGGCCTCCAGGCCGACCACGAAGAAGAACAGGGTCATCAGGCCGCTGTTGACCCACTCGCGCAGATCCAGCGACACGCCGGAGTCGCCGAGTCGCACGGACAGGTGGGTGTGCCAGAGCGAGGCGTAGGAGTCGGCGTCGATGTTGGCCCAGGCCAGCGCGGCCAGGGTGGCGGCGAGCAGCACGGTGGCGCTGCCGCTCTCGGTCCGAATGAACGCCCAGCGCGCGGTGCGCGCTCCGCCCTCGTCGAGCGACTGGCCGGACAGGCCCTCGTCGCTGGTCGGCTGCGTCATCCGTGTGCCCCCTGTGTCCCTGTCGCGCTCCCCGGCTGAACCGGGTCAGAGGATATCGGCAGCGACGCACCAAATGATCTTTCCGCCGCGCCCCGCCGGTGTCCTGCCGCCGCCGCTTCCGGGGAGGAGCAGTCAGGGCCGGGCGATGGCCTTGACCCAGTCGTCTACGGTGACGGCGTTCACCCATTGGGGGAAGAGCGTTTCGGTGAGGAATCGGTGGACCTCGGGGTCGGTGTCGAGGCAGGCGTCGACCAGGACGGTGAGGCGGAAGTCCAGGTCGTTGGCCCGGCACACGGTGTGCAGCACCACGCCGCTGGTGGCGATGCCGGTGAGCACGAGGCTGTCGATGTCGCGGGCCCTGAGCACCAGGTCGAGATCGCTGCCGGAGAACGCGCTGCCACGCCTCTTGGCGACCACGACGTCGCCTGGTCGGGGTGCGATGTCCGGGTGGATCTCGGTGCCGGGGGCGCCCTCGGTGAACAGCCCGGCCTGCACGGCCGCGGACACCACCTTGTTGCGGGGGCTGACTTCCCCGGGGACCGGCCGTAGAGCGATGACCACGTAGATCACCGGGATGCCCTGCGTACGGGCACCGTCGATGGCCTTGCGCAGGCGGGACAGATATCCGGAGCCGTCGTCGGCGATGTCCACGATCTGCTGTTGTACGTCCATCACCAGGAGCGCACTGTTCGCCACGCTTGCCGTCCCTTCGTCGCCGGGAAAGAACCGCCAGTTTGAGGCATCGTCCGTATTGCGGCGGGGACTTCGCAGACTCCGCCGGTGTCGACGGGGGATCGCCAGGTCCCGAGGGCCGGCGACGGCGACGTGACGGCGACGGCGACCGCGTCGAGTCGCGTTGGGCCGGGCCGGGTCGGCGAAGTAGGCGCCTTGCACCAGTTTGGGAGAGTCGATCACCGGAACGTGCTGCACCGGAGCGCTTGTCTGGGGGACTGGGCGCTACCAATGTTATGGATATGTCGCATATTTGTGATCATTCAGCGGCCGTGCCCGGGGGTGTGGGCGGGCAGCCGCTCGGCATGACGCAGCACGATTCATCCCGGGAGTCAGGCGCCGACGAACTGGCCGCGCTGGTGCGGCAGGCTCGTCGGTGGAGCGAGTCGGCGCCGGATCCGGCATCCGGACAGCAGTCGCCCGACGCGTCCGGGGACTCGCTCCGGGCGCGGGTACGACGCCTGGTGGCCAACCGCCCCGACGCTGAACCACCCCGCACCGGTTCGTGACGACTCGGTCGAACCAGGGCGTACGTACGGACGTACGGACGGCCACCGTGCCACGGCCGCCGCCCCGACGACCGCTCATCGCGTACGAACGCCCCGCCGGCATGGTCGACCGGCGACGCGGCGGCCTGTTCGCCCGCGAAGCGCCACGCCCGGCGCTTCGCGGGCGACGGGTGCACGGCGGCTCGTCGGGCGCGCGCGTCGACTATGCTGCCCCGTTCGGCCCAGTCGGCGCCCGCGTCGACTCGGTCGGGCGCGGCGGGCCAGGGCCCGACGCTCGGACGGCGGCGATCGAAACGGGGTTCGGGATCATGGCCGGCGATCAGGTGACCTTGCGGCCGGTGGCCGAAGCGGACATATCCCTCCTGGAGCGGTTCTCGACCGACCCCGAGGCGGTCGGGTCGTTCGCCTGGTACGGCTGGTCGGACCCGGGACGGTGGCGGCGCAACTGGACGCAGAACGGCCTACTCGGCGACGAGGGTGGGCAGTTGCTGGTGGTCCTGGGCGACGAGGTGCTGGGCTTCGTGGCCTGGCGCAGCATCCTCACGTCGCGCGGCTCGCACTGCTGGAACGTCGGGATCAACCTGTTCCCCGAGGCGCGCGGCCACGGATACGGCACCCGCGCCCAACTCCTGCTGGTGCGCTACCTGTTCGCGCACACCCAGGTGGCCCGGATCGAGGCCGGCACCGAGGTGGGCAACCTCGCCGAGCAGCGCGCCCTGGAGAAGGTGGGCTTCACCCGCGAGGGAGTGGCCCGTTCCTACACCTACCGCGACGGCGAATGGCGCGACGTGGTCTTCTACAGCCTGCTGCGCGAGGAACTTCCGCCGCCGACGAGCTAGGCGCCTCAGCGCACGGCGCCTCCCGCCGACGGCCGCAACCCACCGAAGGATACTTCCCGCCCGAAGCCGCTGCCCTCTGACGCCTGAGAGCGCGCCGTCGAGGCCGCAGCCGGCCCGGCGTCGACGACCGTCCGCATGCCTCGCCTCCCCGGGAAGCCCGCCGACCCGCCCGCGATACCCGGGAAGCCCGCCACTCCCGGAAGCCCCGTCCCGCTTCCATGTACCGGCTGCGCCCCACCCGCGCCTGGTGGTGTGGCACCGAAACGCGGCCCGACCTTGGTCCGAAGCCACGAAGTCCGTGACCTTCCGATCGCTCTAGCCTCGGGGAAGCGCCGCCGAGAGGCTCCGACGCGACCGTTGAGCTCCAGCCCCGAACCGGCACCCGCCTCACCTCAGGCGGGGGCCGGTTTCGGTGAGTCGACCGGATACCCGTTGCCCGGGTCCGCGACCCGGCGCTCGCGGAACCGGGTCGACCCAGGATCGGGGGCCGCCCGGACGGGCCGACCAGGATGGAGAAAGCCATGGCACGACGTCTGCGTCTGGACGACCTGACCGCGATCACGGTGCCGGCCGAGCCGGCCGTGTCGCCCGACGGCACCCGGGTGGTCTACACCCTGGTCGGCGTCGACGCGGCGAAGGACCGCAACGTGCGCTCGCTGTGGTGGGTCCCGACCTCGGGCGGCGAGCCCCAGCGGCTCACCGAAGGCCCCTCGGACAGCACCGCGGTGTGGTCGCCGGACGGGACCCGGGTGGCGTTCCTGCGCGCCGTCGACGGCCCGCCGCAATTGTGGGTGCTGCCGATCGAGGGTGGCGACGCGCGTCAGGTGACCCGCCTGCCGATGGGCGCCGGCCGCGCGCTGTGGAGCCCCGACGGCACCCGCGTGGCGTTCGGTGCCGTGATCGACACCTACGCGACGGCGGACGAGGACGAGTCCGCCCGGGCCGCCCGGGCGAAGGCGCCGCTGGTCATCGACCGCGTGGACTACCAGGTGGACGGCGCGGGCATGCTGGGCAGCCTGCGCCGGCACGTGCACGTGGTGGACGTGGCTTCCGGCGAGGTCACCCGGGTGACCGAGGGCGCCTGGAACGCGACCGACCCGGCCTGGTCGCCGGACGGCACGCGGCTGGCCTACGCCGCCGGCCCGGACGCGGACGCGGACCTGACCATGCGTTCGGCGGCGTACGTCGTCGACCTCGCCACCCCCGCCGCGCCCGCCGAACGGGTCGGGTCGGCGGAAGGCATGGTGGGTTGGGTCGACTTCACCCCGGACGGCGAGTCACTGCTCGTGCTGGGCGCCGAGCAGACCCGCACCGGGCACACCCGGATACTGCGGGTGCCGCTCGCCGGCGGCCCCACCGTCGACCTGACCGGAGCCCTGGACCGCAATGTGATGCCGGGCGGCTCCGGCTACCCGGGCGGCCTGCCGCAGCCGACGCCCGACGGCCGCGAACTCCTGTTCTGCCTCCGCGAGGCCGGCAACACCCACCTGTACGCGCTCGACCTCGAAAGCGGCGACGCGCGCCTGGTGGTCGGCGACACCGGAAGCTCCGTCTCGGGCCTGTCCGTGTCCCGCAGCCCCGGTGGCGTCGCGTTCGTGCTGTCCACCACCACCTCGTACGGCGAGATCGCCATGGTCGATCCGGACGGCGGCACCGAGCGGGTGCTCACCGCGCACGGCACGCAGGCCCTGCCGGACGTGGAGCTGTTCACCCCGATCGACCGCCGGTTCACCACCTCCGACGGAACCGTGGTGCACGGCCGCCTGCTGCGCGACCCGCAGGTGACCGGCCCCACCCCGCTGCTGCTGGACATCCACGGCGGACCGCACAACGCGTGGACCGGTACGGCCGACTCGGTGCACCTCTACCACCAGGAACTGGTCGCCCGCGGCTGGACGATCCTGACCCTCAACCCCCGGGCCAGCGACGGTTACGGCGAGGACTTCTACGCCGCCACCGTCGGCAACTGGGGCACGATGGACGCCCCGGACTTCCTGGAGCCGCTGGACGAACTGGTCGCCGAGGGCATCGCCGACGCGCAGCGGCTGGCCGTCACCGGCTACAGCTACGGCGGCTACATGACCTGCTATCTCACCAGCCGCGACCAGCGCTTCGCGGCGGCCGTCGCGGGCGGCGTGGTCAGCGACCTGAACAGCATGGCCGGCACCTCCGACCTGGGCTCCTACATGGGCTGGGCCGAGTTCGGCGGCACCCCGTGGGACGACGTCGACCTGTACACGCGGTCGAACCCGTTCACCAAGGTCGGCGACGTGCGCACGCCCACGCTGATCCTGCAGGGCGCCGCCGACGTGCGGTGTCCGCTCGGCCAGGCCCAGCAGTGGTTCGGCGCGCTGCGCGAACGCGACGTACCCGCCCGGATGGTGCTCTACCCCGACGGCTCGCACCTGTTCATCCTCGACGGCCCGCCCTCGCACCGGCTGGACTGGAACCGCCGGATCGTCGACTGGGTCGAGCGCTACGCCGGATCCGCCGGCCGCACCCGGCCCGCCCCGCTGGACGCCGCGCACTGGCAGCGCCGCCTGTCCACGCTGGCCGAGCGGCACCGGATTCCCGGCGCGACCCTGGGCATCCTGCGCTTGGACGAGCACGCGCCGGACGACCTGGTCGAGGCCGCCTACGGCGTGCTCAACCGGAACACCGGGGTCCCGGTGACCGCGGACAGCGTGTTCCAGATCGGCTCGATCACCAAGCTGTGGACCACTACACTGGCCATGCAACTGGTCGAGGACGGCCTGCTCGACCTGGACCAGCCGCTGATCGAGGTACTGCCCGAACTACGGCTGTCCCGAACTGAGTTGGCCAAGCAGATCACCATGCGGCACCTGCTCACGCACACCAGCGGCATCGAGGGCGACCGGTTCATCGACAGCGGGCGCGGCGACGACTGCTTGGCCCGGTACGTGGCCGGCCTCGAGGACGCGGCGCAGGTGTTCCCGCCCGGCGGCGCATGGTCGTACTGCAACACCGGCTTCAATCTGGCCGGACGGGTGATCGAACACCTCACCGGAAAGACCTGGGACCAAGTGCTGCGCGAGCGGCTGAGCGGGCCGCTGGGCCTGGAGCGCACGATCACACTGCCCGAGGAGGCCCTGCTGCTGCGCGCGGCGGTCGGCCACGTCTCGCAGGACGGCGGCGACCCGCAGGTCGCGCCGGTGTGGATGTTGCCTCGCTCGGCCGGACCCGCCGGTCTGATCGGTTCCACCTCGGCGGAGCTGTTGCGGTTCGTCCGCCTGCACCTGGCCGACGGCGTCACCGCCGACGGCAAGCGACTCCTGGGTGCGGAGCATGTCGTCGCGATGCGCGAGAAGCACGTCGACATGCCCGACCTCGCGGCCATGGACGCGTCGTGGGGCCTGGGCTGGCACCGCTACGCGTGGGACGGCCACGAGGTGGTCGGCCACGACGGCGGCACCATCGGGCAGTACGCGTTCCTCCGGGTCCTGCCCGAACAGGGCCTGGCGGTGGCGCTGTTGACCAACGGCGGAGACGCGCCGGAGTTGTACGAGGACCTGTTCCGGGAGATCTTCGCCGAGGTCGCGCAGGTCGCGTTGCCCGCGCCGTTCGCCCCGCCCGCACAACCTCCGGCCGTCGACCCGGAACGCTACGTCGGCGTGTACGAACGCGCCATGCAGCGCTTCGAGGTGCGGGCCGGCGCCGAGGGCGAGGGCTTGGTGCTGCGGATCGAACTGACCGGGGAAATAGCGGAAAGCCTGCCGGACGCGGTGCGGGAATTGCCGCTGGTCGCGGTCGCCGAGGACCTGTTCGCGATGCGCGAGCCCGGATCGGTGATCTGGCGCCCGGTGACCTTCGGAACCTTCGAGGGGGGCGGGCGCTACCTGTTCAGCGGTCAGGTCACCCCGCGTCGGGACTGAGCCTCCGGCTCCGCGCGAGCCCACCCTCGGCGGGCCGCGATCGCTCCGCTCCGCTACCGCTCCACCCCGAGACCGCTCCACCCGATACCGCGTCTGCCCCGGACGCGGTCCCGATCACCGCGTTCCCCCCGTGACGCGGTGTCGACCGGCCCGTCGCCCCGGCTCCCTGTGCCGAGGCGGCGGGCCGGTTCGCGTGCGGCCCGGGTCGCGGGTGACGGGGGCGGTCGGGAACGCACTCGCGGGAACGGGGACCACCCGATCGGCTCTCGGCCGGATGCGGCCGGCCGGGTGAGCCATGCGGGTGCCGCGTGCCGGATCGGTCCGGATCGTCCGGTTCGGGCCAGCATGGGCCGGGAGACGCGATCAGCGGACCGTACCCGGCGCGGCCAAGGAGCACGACGATGGACGAGTTGACCACACGGGTCGACGGCATGCTCGACAACCTGTGCGACGACCTGCGGCGACTCACCCGGATTCCGTCGATCGCCTTCCCGGGGTATCCCTCGGAGCCGGTGACCGAGGCCCACGACCTACTGGTCGAGCTGCTGCGCGAGGCCGGCGTGCGGGATGTCGGCGCGTTGCGGCTGCCGGACACCGCGCCGGTGATCACCGGCCACATCCCGCCGCCGCACCCGGACGCGCCGACCGTGCTGCTGTACGGGCACTACGACGTACAGCCCGCCGGCGACGAGACGTTGTGGACGACGCGGCCGTTCGAGCCGACCGACGTCGACGGCGCGATCCACGGGCGCGGCGCGGCCGACGACAAGTCGAACCTGATCGTGCACCTGGGCGCGCTGCGCGCCTTCGACGGGCGTCCGCCGGTGGGCATCCGGATCGTGTTCGAGGGACAGGAGGAGTACGGCAGCGAGTTCGACGACTACCCGCAGGCCCACCCGGACGAGTTCGCCTGCGACGCGATGGTGATCGCCGACATGGGCAACATCCGCCCGGGCACCGGCACGCTGACCGTCGCGCTGCGCGGGGTGGTCGAGGTGATCGTCGAGGTGCGCACCCTCGAAGAGGCCAAGCACAGCGGCAACTTCGGCGGCGCGGCCCCCGACGCGCTGCTGGTGCTGCTGTACGCGCTGTCCGCGTTGCACGACGCGAAGGGCGACGTCACGGTGCCCGGTCTGCGCCGCGAGCAGTGGTCGGGCGGCGGCTGGAACGAGGACGAGTTCCGCCGGCTTGCCGGCATCCGCGACGGCATGCCGCTGATCGGCACCGGGAACCTCGGCTCGCGCCTGTGGTCGGGACCGGCGATCACGGTGACCGGCCTCGACGCGCCCTCGGTTGCGAAGGCCGCGTCCGCCGTGGTGCCGGCCGCCCGGGCGAAGCTCAACATGCGCTGCCACCCGGCCCAGGATCCGGCCCAGGCACAGCGTCTGCTGATCGAGTTCCTGGAGGGCCTGCGGCCGTTCGGGGTACCGCTGACGGTGACCCAGGCCGGGGCGCCCGGGTCCGGGTTCGCCGCGGCCACCGACGGGGTGGCCTACCAGGCGGCGCACGAGGCGCTGCGCACCGCGTGGGGCGCGGAGCCCGTACACGCGGCGGCGGGCGGGTCGATTCCGCTGGTCAACAGCCTGGCGGCGGCCCAACCCGGCGCGGAGATCCTGCTGTTCGGGGCGCAGGACAGCATGTGCAACCTGCACGGGCCCAACGAACGGGTGTTGGTGAGTGAACTGCGCGACGCGGTGGTGGCGGAGGCCGCGTTCTTCACCGCGTACGCCAAACGGTTCCGGCGCGGCTGAGCCGCGGAGCACGACTGCGGTTGTCGTTCGGGCCGTTCGTGCGGTGCCCGTTGACCCACCCCCGTAGCCACCAGCACTCGCAAGGAGCAGCGTGTGAGTACCGATCAAGCCCCGGCCGAGGCCGAGGACGAGGCACCCCCGCCCAAGGGCGGGTTCCGCTTTCCCAGCGCGCTGACGGTGCTGGCGATCGTGACGCTCGCGGTGTGGGCGCTGACGTTCGCGATCCCGGCCGGCGAGTACGAGCGCGGCGAGGACGGCAAGCCGGTCGCGGGCAGCTACCACCACATCAAGTCGCCGGAGGACTTCGTCCAGCGGCTCAACGACCTGTTCCTGTCGCCGGTCAACGGCTTGTACGGGATCAAGGACCCGCAGAGCGGTCAGGTCACGCCGGACAACTCGGGCGATCTGTACGGCAGTGCGGCGGTGTTCCTGTTCGTGCTGGCGATCGGCGCGTTCATCACCGTGGTGTTCGCGACCGGCGCGCTGGATCGAGGCATTGCCCGGCTGGCGCACCGACTGCGCACGCGCGGTGCGGTGTTGATCGCGGCGATCATGACGGTGTTCGCGATCCTCGGCTCGGTCGAGGGCTTCGCCGAGGAGACGCTCGGGTTCTACGGCCTGATCGTGCCGTTGATGCTGGCGCTGGGCTACGACCGGATGGTGGCCACCGGCACGATCATCCTGGGTGCGGGCGTGGGCGTGTTGTGCTCGACGGTCAATCCGTTCGCGACCGGCGTCGCGTCGTCGGCGGCGGGGATCTCGCTGGGCGACGGGATCGTGTTGCGGCTGGCGATGCTGATCGTGCTGACCGCGGTGACCATCCTGTACGTGGTGCGGTACGCCCATCGGGTCAAGGCCGATCCGTCCCGTTCGCTGGTCGGATTCCTGCCGGGGGACCGCGAGGCGGCGGAATCGGCGGCCACCGGCAGCGAGCCGCCGCCGCTGACCCGTACGCATCAGCTGGTCCTGGTCGCGGTGACCATCACCTTCGTGTTCATGATCTTCTCGATCATTCCGTGGGCGCAGGTGCTCACCGGCGAAGCGGACGCCACCCCGTACGGCTGGGAACTGGACTGGTCCTTTGCCCAGTTGGCCGCGCTGTTCATCGTGGCGGCGGTGATCGTCGGGGTGTTGGCCCGGCTCGGCGAGAAGAAGCTGGCGGAGACGATCATCCAGGGCGCGGCCGACTTCATCTCACCGGCGCTGATCATCATGTTGGCGCGCGGGGTCACCGTCATCATGAACAACGCGCAGGTCACCGACACGGTGCTGCACTCGATGGAGGGCGCGGTCTCGGACGCCTCCTCGGCGCTGTTCGGCGTCCTGATCTTCTTGGTGAACCTGCCGCTGGCGTTCCTGATCCCGTCCACGTCGGGGCACGCGACCTTGGCGATGCCGATCCTGGCGCCACTGGCCGACTTCGCGGATGTGCCGAGGGCGTTGGTGGTGACGGCGTGGCAGTCCGCGTCGGGGTGGATGAACCTGTGGGTGCCCACCACCGCGGTGATCATGGGCGGCGTGTCGCTGGCCAAGGTCGGCTACAACCAGTACCTACGGTTCGCAGCGCCGCTGCTCGGGATCTTGTTCGTACTGATCTGCGGGTTCCTGGCGCTGGGCTCGGGGTTGTCCTGACCGGGAGGCGACGGGCCCGGCACGCACGGGCCCGTCGGCGACCGGTGACGTCAGGCACGCAGCGACGCGGTGAGGGCGGTCCACGAGGCTGCGCCGATTATGAGGTGGCCGATGGCCGGGGCTTTGCTGTCCCGGACGGGGACGAGCGTGGCGGCGACGCCGACCTCCACGCAGTTTCCGCCTGCTTGGTTGCTGTAGGAGGACCTGCGCCAGTCGACGGATTGGTATGCGGGCCTGGTCATATGTCCCCTGCCATATATTCGAGCATTTCCAGCGAGAGTACCGGCGGCAGGGCAAGCTGTTGAACGCGTCCGAAGGATGTTTCGTACCGTCGGACATCGGCCGGATCCTCGTACAGGCGACCGTAATCTGCGCCTTCCGTGTAGGCCGCCTCGGAGCCGTTGGGAAGCGTCAACATCGAGAGCGAGCCGCCCATCGAAGGATGCTCTCCCTCCGCGAAGCACAGTACGTGCACCGTGATCTCGGGCAGGTTTGCCATGGCCCGCAGGTGCCGAAGTTGGGTCACCATGATTTCGCGACTGCCGACCGGCCGCTGTAGGACCGACTCATCAAGGATCACCGACAGGCTCGGAGCGTCGGTGCTCTTCAGGCGCTTCTGCCTCGCCAATCTCAGGCGGACCTGCCTTTCCGTTTGCTCCGGATCCAACACGGTCCGCAGAAGGGCGCGCGCGTAGTCCTCCGTCTGGAGCAGTCCTGGCACGGCATGCGCTGCGTACTCCCTGATTTGGGTCGCCTTCTCCGCCAGTTCCATGAACCGCGCCACCCAGTTCGGGAAGCTCTCGCGATCCAGGTAGCCCCAGAGGTCGATCAACAACCCCTCCGCTCCCAGGACTTTGTCCAGGTCTGCCGCCTGTTTCTCCGTCGGAGGATGGCCCAAGGCGCGTTCGATCTGCCCGATGCGTGAGTAGTGCATTCGGTCGGCAGCGTGGCCCAGCTCTGTCTGTGTCATCCCCCGGGCCGTGCGCAGCAGGGCGACGCGTCGTCCGAACAGAGCAGCGAACGACGAGCCGGGGTTCATCTCGGCGACCAAGATCATCCGTTCTTAAGTCTCGAACCTTAAAAACTTGGGGCCTTTGCACCATAGTTCTGCGTGCCGATGCTTGTTCACAGAGTGGCCGAATCAGTACTGGCGGCAACCGAGAGGACAGGTATGCCCACTCCCCAGAGCTATCCCGAAGACCCCCGTGAGTGGACCACGGACGACGTGGCCCGTTTCTGGAAAGCCAACGCCAAGCGCGCCGTCCGTTGCGAACTCTCCGGCCGAATCGGCACGTTCGCCGCCGTCATCAGCCTCCGGGCGTTCGTGCGCCTGCCCGGCGGCACCGAGTTCCGCACCCATTGCGGCAACCTGCGGGTGCTGGAGGAGGCGGGGCGCGATGTATCGCGAGGGGGACTGGGTGGAACCGGCCAACGAGGCGGTGCGCCGGGTGCGTCACCCCGGACAGATCCTGATGGCGCAACCCCTCCCCGACGGGCACCAAAGGCTCACGGTCCAACCCCCGGGTGGCCGGATCGCCTGGGCGATGCCCTCAGACAGCGTGCGCCCGGTCCAACCCCCGGCCCGGCCCGCCCCCTGAACCGCCGCACCGCAGTCACTGGCCTGGCTGCGGTGCGGCCCCGCCTCCCACGCGCGGGAAGACCGAATCGGAGGTACGCCGATGAATGCGCACGACGCACTCGGCCGCATCGGCCACAAGGTCAAACACAAGGACGAGAGCCTGCGAACAACCCACCCGCCCGGCGAAATCGAGCACATCGACCCGCACACCGCCCAGGCTCACATCCAACCCTTCGACCCGCCCCCTATGGATCGCCCCCCTCGCCCACCTCGTCCCGGACGACGCCATCTGGTACCCGAGCGACGGCGCACCCCCCGCCAGATCCAAGCCCTTCCCCATTCCCCCCGGCACCCGAGCCCCACGCAGCTACGGCTGCTACCGCCTTTGACGCCCCCGCGACCATCAGCTCGCATCACGAGGAGCCGGCGGTATGCGCATCCCAGTCATTCGGCGATTGCACCTTCGTTCGCCCCTCGGAACAAGGTCCGGCCGCATCGGCGGTTGTGGTCGCCGGGGCCGGATCGGCTCCAGGTTCCTCGGTGCGGGAGCCGGCCATGCGGCGAAGCAGGGCGGTGACCGGCGCCGTCCGCCGACGCCGACGGCACCGGTGGACGG
The DNA here is from genome assembly GCF_044765325.1 of Embleya sp. NPDC127516. Taxonomy (NCBI): domain Bacteria; kingdom Bacillati; phylum Actinomycetota; class Actinomycetes; order Kitasatosporales; family Streptomycetaceae; genus Embleya; species Embleya sp. NPDC127516. The sequence continues at coordinate 330,195 of NZ_JBIWJT010000007.1, forward strand.
CCTGGCGCCCACTCCCACGCCGCCCACCGGGCTGCTCCCGTGGCAGGCGCGAGAGAGGGCTACTCTTCGTGCGATCGTGAAGATCACGAACCACGGGGGTGGCGAACGCATGGGATCACGATGGCGTGGCTGGACGGCCGTATTGGCCATGACATTCACCGCAGGCTTCGCGGGGGTGCCCGCCGCGCGCGCTCATTCGACGGATCCCAGTGATCCGCAGGCGAGTACGGCGACGCGCGACGTGCGGGACTGGTTGGCCCATCTGCCCAACCGGGCGCAGAACCGGGTGGTGTCCGGGCAGTTCGCCGGGTACAGCGGGAAGACCTTCTCGTTGGCCCAGGTGAATGAGCTGAAGGCGCAGACCGGCGCGAATCCGGGGCTGTTGGGCTGCGACTACGGGCACGACGGAAACACCATCGACCACACCTGCAACGCGACCTTGAAGGACTGGTCGGCCGCCGGCGGACTGGTCACGGTCAGCGCCCACTTGCCCAATCCCGATCAGCCGGACTGGAACGGGCTGTTCACCAAGTTGCCGACCTTCGACCGGCTCACCGACCGCGGCACCGGCACGGGACAGCGTTGGCACGCGGAGCTGGATCGGGTCGCCGAGGGTCTGCGCGAACTCGCCGCCGCGAACGTGCCGGTGCTGTTCCGGCCGCTGCACGAGATGAACGGCGACTCGTTCTGGTGGAGCGCGCAGGACCCGCAGACCTTCGCCGAGGTGTGGCGGGACATGTACACCTACCTGACCGACGTCAAGGGCCTGCACAACCTGCTGTGGGTGTACGCGCCGGACTGCAACTACGGCAAGCGCTCGTCCTACTACGCGGGCGGCGCGTACACCGACGTGGTCGGCCTCGACTGCTACGTCCGCGAGCCCGCGGCGGTCCAGGGATACGACGAACTGGTCTCGCTGGGCAAGCCGTTCGCGTTCGCCGAGATCGGTCCGCGCAGCGGTGCCGGTGGTTCGATCGAGGCGCCGCTCGACTACGGGAAGTGGATCGACGCGATCCGCACCCGATTCCCGGCCACCGCCTACTTCATGGCGTGGAACGACCAGTGGCGTCCGACCGCCAACACCGGCGCGGGCCGACTGATGACCGACCCGTGGACGATCGTGCGCGGCGAGATCGCGACCGCGGCGCGCACCGAGGGCGCACCCGCCCCGGTCGGCACACCTGTTCCGCTCGCCGACTTCGAAACCGACACCCAGGGCTGGGGCGGTTATCGCGTGCTCGCCGGACCGTGGTCGGTGACCGAATGGGCCGCGCAGGGCAGCCGATCCCTCAAGGCGGACATCGACCTCGCCGCACCGGAGGCTTACCTGAACCGGGTCGCGCCACGCGACCTGTCCGCCTACCGGGCGCTGACCGCTACCGTGCGCACCGCCGAGTGGGGCAACCATGCAGCCGGTACCACCGCCAAGCTCTACGTGCGCACCGGCGCCGGGATGACCTGGTACGACGGGGGAGCGGTCCGGATCGGCCCGGACGGCGCCGTGTTGCGCCTGGACCTCGGTCGGGTCACCGACCTGCGGGACGTACGCGAGATCGGCGTGCTGTTCACCTCCGCACCGGGCGCGAGCGGACGAACAGCGGTGTACGTGGACGATGTTGCCGCGATCGCACCGCCGACCGTGGTGTCCGGCTTCGAGTCCGGGACGGACGGCTGGACCGGATACCTGACCGGCACCGCGCCGGCGAGCAGCGCCGAATGGGCGAGCGAGGGCACCCGCTCGCTGCGCGCCGAGATCGACCTGGCGGCACCCGAGTCCTACCTGAACCGCCGGGCCGTCCTGGACCTGACGGGACGTCGGGTACTCGCCGTCACGGTCCGTTCCGGCGCCTCGGGCGGCACCGCCAAGCTCTACGTGAAGACCAGCGCCTCGAACACCTGGTACGACGCGGGTGCCGTCCCGCTAAGTCCCGAACCCCGCACACTCACCCTCAACCTGGCCGCCGTGGGCTCCCTCCACGACGTCCGGGAGATCGGCGTGCAATTCGAGCGCCGGAACGGCGGGTCCGGCACGGCTCCGATCTTCGTCGACGAGGTCACGGTGCGCTGATCGGGCGCTGAACGGGCGGCGATCGGGGGTTGATCGGGCGCCGATCGGCCGCTTGCGGGCCGAACCCGGGACCGGCGCGCCGGTGCGTCGGTCCCGGGGGTGCGGGGGTGTGCCGACGGGGCGCGGTCAGGCGGGTTCGGTGGCGCGCTCCGGCTCCGGTGCCCCCGATGCCTCGGCCTCGCCCGTCGCCTCGGCGGCCTGCTTCGCCTCGACCGCCCGTTCCACCTCGGCCAACCGGTCGAGCAGGGCCGGCGGCAGCGGGCCGACCAGGGTGCCGGCGAAGGCGTGCCGCAGGGCGGCGGCGCGCATCTCGGCGACCAGGGTCTGGGTGACGGTGCCCGGGACGACCCAGCCGCCGTGCAGGTGGCCGAGTACCCGCATGCCGGCGGCGGGCACATCTGCCGCGCGCAGCCGGGCCAGGTACTCCTCGGCCTGGTCGCGCAGCGGGTCGTGTTCGGCAACGAAGATCAACGCCGGGGCCAGCCCCGACAGATCGGTGCCGTGCAGCGGCGAGACCAGCGGGTCGGTGGCGTCGGCGGAGTCGGCCAGGTAGTGCCGGGCGAATATGTTGAACTCGGTGGGCGTCAGGCCCGGTTTGCGCCGTGCGCCGGGCACGACCGGCTCCTCCGCCATCGGAGTCAGGTCGACGGCGGCGGCGTCGAGCACCTGGAGGCTGGGCTGCGGCAGACCCCGATCGCGCAGCGCCAGGCACATCGCGGCGGCGAGGTTGCCGCCCGCACTGGCGCCCCCGATGGCCACCTTGGTCGCGTCGATGCCCAATGCGGCGGCATTCTCCAACAGCCACGCGTAGGCGGCGAGGCAGTCCTCCAGCGGGGTGGGGAAGGGATGTTCGGGGGCGAGCCGGTAGTCGACGTTGACCACGGCACACGGGACGAGCGAGGCGACCGGTCCGCACTCGGCCTCGGCGGTGTCCAGATTGCCCAGCACCCAGCCGCCGCCGTGCAGGAAGAAGTAGGCAGGCACCGGGGTTTCCGGCTGCTTGGGTCGCAACACCCTTACGGCGATGGTGCCGTCGGTGACCGGCACCCGGTGCTCGGTGACCTCGAGGTCGGGTCCGTACGGGAACTTGACCAGGGTCATCACGGCGGCCGACTGCGCGCGCCGCACGTTCAGGTCGGCGCTCTCGGGCTGGGCCCCGGCGGCGACACGCTCCAAGAGCCGGCGCACGGGCGGGTCGATGATCATGGGCTTCTCCTTCGCTGAACCGGCCGTCGAGCCGGGGTCGGTGGGGACACGGGCGGTGCTCTCGGTGCCGCGATCGATGCCGGTCGCGGCACCGCGCCCGGCGCCGTTCTCGACCTCGGGCGGCCCATCGGTCTGGGCATCCCGCTCGTGCAGGGCGTCGATCCGCCCGGTGGTGATCACCCGCCGATAGGCGCGTGCGCTGGGGCGGACGATCCGGCGCAGGTCGTCGTCGCGGTCGATGCCGACCAGCCCGAAGCGGGGCCGATAGCCGTGCGTCCACTCGAAGTTGTCGAACGCGGACCAGTGCAGATAGCCGCGTACGTCCACGCCGTCGGCGAGCGCGGCCCGTACCGCCCGCAGGTGGCTGTCCAGATAGGCGACGCGCTCGGTGTCGTCGGTCGTGGCGATGCCGTTCTCGGTGATGTAGATCGGCAGACCGGTGACCTTGCCGGCCTGGCGGAGCATCTCGGTCAGGCCCCCGGGGTAGACCTCCCAGCCCATCTGTGTCGTGGGCGCGCCCGGCGGCGCGTTGCCGAGGTCGGAGTGCTCGGCGGCGGCGTCCGCCCGGGCCCGCGTGTAGTACTGGACGCCGACCCAGTCGCCGGGGTCGGCGGTGTCGCGCAGGTGCTCCAGGTGCCGCTGGACCAGCACGTCCCGGAACCAGTCGGCGAGTTCGGCGTCCCGGGGGCTGTCCGGGTCGGCCGGTTGGATGAACGGGAGTTGCAGGCACACGCCGGACCGGGTGTCCGGCGAGGTCGCCCGCAGTGCGGCCACCGCGGCGTCGTGCGCACGCATCAGCGTGTGGTTGACCGCGACGGTCTCGCCCCGATCGCGGTGCCCGGGTGGGTGGTTGCCCTTGAGATAGCCGTTGAACGCGACGATCTGCGGCTCGTTGATCGTGCACGCGAACGGGATTCGATCGCCCAGGCGTCGCCCGACCTCCTCGGCGAAGGCGCCGAAGACCTCGGCGGCGTCGTCGGCGAGCCAGCCGCCGCGCGCGGCGAACCAGCGCGGCAGGGTGAAGTGGTGCAGCGTGACGAACGCGGTGATGTCGTGCCCGCGCAGCCCGTCCAGCACCCGGGCGTAGTGGTCGAAGGCGGCGAGGTCCCACACCCCGGGCCCGAGGGCCAGCCGGGACCACTCGATCGACAGGCGGTGCGCGTTGTGCCCGAGTTCGGCCAGCAGCGCGATGTCGGTGGGCCAGCGCTCCCACTGGGCGATCCCGGGACCGCTGACCTCGGCGGTATGTCCGGCGTTCTCCCAGTCGACCCAGTCGTTGGCGCCCTGACCGCCCTCGACCTGATGGGCCGCGGTGGACGCGCCCCACAGGAAGTCGGCCGGGAAGTCCCGAACCGGGAAGTCCGCTACCGGGCAGCCGTGTTCCGCGAGGTCCCGTGCGCCGGGTGTACTCATCCTTGTACCTCCTCCTCGGGTGTGCCGGCGGTGACCGGCTCGGTGTCGGCGGCCAGGTCCCGGATCAGGGTTCGCGAGTACTCCTCGATGCAGACGACGAGGTCGACCATCTCGGGGTCGAGCAGCCACTGCGAGGCGATGCCGTCCAACGTCGCGAGGATCTCGATCGCCTTGAGCTGCGGGTCGACGTCGGGGCGCATCTCCCCGCCGTGCTGGCCGTCGCGGATCATCCCGGCGACGACGGTGCGCATGTCGCGGTAGCGGCGTACGAAGAAGTCGTGTTCGGGGTCGCCCGGGTCCAGGTTCTCCGCGAGCAGCACCGCGAAAAGCTTGGCCAGGCCCGGCTGGTCACGGTTGCGGTGAGCGAACGCGGGCATCTCGCGCAACGCCTGGAGCCCGCCCACTTCGGCGATGTCCCGGGCGAACGCCTGGCTTTGCAGGTCCCGGTGCTCCACCACGGCACGGAGCAGGCCCTGCTTGCTGCCGAAGTGGTAGAGCAGGCCGGGTTCGGTGATGCCGACGCGTTGGGCCACTTCCGTCATGCCGGTGCCGCGGAAGCCGGCGCGGGCGAACAGCTCGGACGCGGCGGCGACGATCTCCCGCCGCCGTTCGGCGCCCTTCGCGGTGGCCGCCTTGGCCGCCCGGGCGCGGCCGACGGTGGGTTTACGTGCATCCGAATTCTCAGTCACATCGCCACTCTAGATTATTTACTTAGTTGTTAGTAAGTTCCTTGGAGTCGAAAGTCCACGACATCCTGGATCGGAGCTCACGCCATGAGCAGATCGAGACTCGTCCTCGCGTTGGCCGCGCTGACCCTGACCCTGACCGTCGCACCGACCGCCTCCGCCGGGGGTGGGCAATCGGACAAGAGCCTGACCAGCCCCCTGGCCGAGACGGTCTGGCTGTGTCGACCCGGCCTGCCCACCAACCCCTGCAACCAGGACCTCGCCGGCAATCCGCAGACCCCCGGACCCGGCGGCGCCTTCACAGCGCGTTACTTCAACGGGGCGACCACCACCCTCGACGCGACCGCCGTGCACCCCGACGGCTCGCGCACCCCCGAGCCCTTCGCCGGCCCCACCGACCCCCAGGTCGACTGCTTCTACGCGTACCCCACCATCGATCTGCTGCCCAACCCGCTGCTGCGCCTGGGTTCGCTGCCGCCCATCCCCTCGAACAGCGAACTCGCCGGCACCCTGATGCAACTCGGCCGATTCACCGACACGTGCCGCGTGTTCGCCCCCGTGTACCGACAGGCGTCGCTGACCGAACTCCTGGTCGGCGGCTTGGGCATCCCACCGGACGCCGAGACCGGGTCGATGGACGTACGCGACGCCTGGCGCGACTACTGGGCCAACCACAACACCGACCCGGTCACCCACAAGCGGCGTGGCGTGGTCATCCTCGGCCACTCGCAGGGCACCGGCGTGCTGACCCGGATGATGCAGCAGGAAATCGACGGCAACCCGGCCGTGCAGGACCGGTTGGTGTCGGCAGTGCTGCTCGGCGGCTACATCCAGGTGCCGATCGGCGGCACCCAGGGAGGCGGCAACGATTCCGCGTCCACCTTCCAACGCATCCCCACCTGCGTCCGGTCCGGACCCCAGGCGCCGATCCCGACGGGGTGCGTGGTCGCCTACAACGGCTACGCACTGCCCGACGGCGGACCGTTGCCCGCCGGATCCGCCTTCGGGCGCTCCACGGTGCCCGGTCACCGGATCGCCTGCGTCAACCCGGCCGCACTGCTGCGCGGCGCACCCGCCGACGGCGTGACGCCAGTGGACATGTACATGCCGACCAGACGGCTCGTGAGCGGCAACTGGCTCAACCCGCGCGGCCACCTGGGTCACCTGCTCAGCTCGTACGACCTGGCCGACGACCCGTCCGGCTACACCCGATATCCGAACAAGGTGAGCGCGCGCTGCGCCTTCACCCAGGACTCGACCGGCACCGCGAGCTGGCTCGATGTCACGGGTGGTGACGGCCTGTTCCCTCAGGCCGGCCTGTCCGCCGTGCTGGGCACCCACACGGTCGACTACAACCTCGCCATGGGCGACCTGTCCGCCCTGATCAGCGCGCAGGCGAGCACCTGGCGCGCGGCCCACCCCGGCTAGCCGCACCCGAGAAGAACACGCGGTCGACCGCCGAGCGCACCCGTACCCGGGAGCCGCTCGGACGGTGATTCGAGCATGCCGCAAAAGTCGGCCGAAATGCCCGGCAGCCATGGGGTCGGACCCGCAGCGGCCACCATTTCGGCCGACCCATCGGATCGAAGAATTCGATTTCCGAATTCGTCCCGCGAATTCGACTAAGGACCAGTCATGACCATCCTGGGACGCCGCCGCGTAGCGGCCCTCGCCACCGCCGCCCTCGTGGTGACCGCCGCCGCCGGTTGCGGTGGCTCGAACACCTCGAAGTCCACCCGCGGCAAGACCCTGACGCTGGCCGCTGCGGCCGACGCGACCAGCCTGGACCCGGCCAAGGGCGCCGGCGGCAACGGACTCGCCTACCTGCAACCGCTGTACGACTCGCTCACGACGGTCAATCCGGACCAGAGCGTGGGCCCCGGACTGGCCTCCTCGTGGGCCTACACCGACCCGGAGCGCCGACACCTGCGGATGACCCTGCGCGAGGGCGTCACCTTCTCCGACGGCACACCCTTCGACGCGACCGTGGTCAAGCAGAACCTGGAACGCACCGCCGCCGCCAACGGCCCGTCCTCGTTCGCCGTCGCCGCGATCGCCGGCATCACCGTGACCGGGCCCACCGTGGTCGAACTGGCCCTGAAGACCCCGGACCCGTCGCTGCTGTACAACTTCGGCCTGGTCGCCGGGATGATGCTCAGCCCGACGGCCTTCGGCGACGCGAACGCGCAACCGGTGGGCAGCGGCCCGTACATCCTGGACACCGCGCACACCACTCGCGGCGACCGCTACACCTATACCCGCAACCCGCGCCGCCAGGACCACGCCGCGTACCCGTTCGAGAAGATCGTGATCAAGGCGATCCCGGACACCAACGCCCGCACCACCGCGCTGCTCACCGGCCAGGCCGACGCCGGACTCGGTGCGCCCGCCCGGATGGACGCCGCCAAGCACGCCGGGCTCACCGTCACCCGCCAGCCCGGCCAGGTCACCGGCATGTGGCTGGTCGACCGCGAGGGCAAGGTCGCCCCGCAGCTCAAGGACGCCCGGGTGCGCCGGGCGATCAACCACGCGATCGACGGCCCCGGCATCCTCAAGGCGATCATGGCCGGCGTCGGCAGCCCCACCACGCAGATGTTCGCCGCCGGATCCCCGGCCTACGATCCGGAATTGGACCGCGCCTACCCTTACGATCCGGCCCGGGCCAAGCAGTTGCTCGCCGAGGCGGGTCTCGCCGACGGCTTCAAGCTCACCCTGCCCAGCGAGAACGCGTTCGTGCCCGCGCTGTACCCCGTGCTGGCCGAGCAGTTGAACCAGGTCGGGATCAAGGTCGAATACACGCCGGTCAGCACCAACCAGCTCTCCCAGCAGTACTTCAGCGGCCGTTTTCCGGCGTTCATGTACGTCTGGGGCACGTCACAGAACTGGATCGACGCGTTCGCGCTGTTGTCCCCGGCGATGCCCACCAACCCGTTCAAGGTGGCCGACCCGGTGATCACCGACCTGCTCGCGCGCATCGCGACCTCCCCCGACGACGCGCAGGGCCCGCTGTACCGGCAACTCAACACCCACGTCGTCGAACAGGCTTGGTTCGCACCGCTGTTCCGCGGTGACAACGTGCTCTTCTCGGCCAAGTCGGTCAGCCTGAGCAACCGACCCGGGCAGACGTTCATGTCCTTGACCGACTACAAGCCCGCCTCCTGAGCCGCGCGATGATCGGCTTCCTCGCCCGACGTGTGCTGTCGGCCGTCGTCCTCCTGCTGGTGGTCTCCGCGCTGACCTTCTTCCTGATGGACCTGCTGCCCGACCCCGGGCAGGGCATCCTCGGTGTCTCCGCGACGCCCGAACAACTCGACGCCAAGAAAGCCGAGTTGGGCCTGGATCGGCCGGTCGTGGTGCGCTGGCTGGACTGGCTCGGCGCCGCCGTGCAGGGCGATCTGGGCACCTCGTGGACCACCGGCCTGGACGTGAGCGACTCGATCGGCACCAAGTTGCCGGTGACCCTGTCGCTCACCCTCACCGCGACGCTCGTGTGTGCGCTGCTGGGCATCGGCCTCGGGCTGTTCGCGGCGATCCGGCGCGGCGCCGTGGACCGTTCGGTGCACATCCTGGCGGTGGCCGGCTTCGCGGTGCCCGGCCTGTGGGTGGGCATCCTGCTGGTCACGCTGTTCGCGGTCCGCCTGGAGGTACTGCCCGCGACCGGCTACGTGCCGTTCGCCGATTCCCCCGGCGACTGGGCACGTTCGCTCGTACTCCCGGTGGCCACGATCGCGGTCGCGGGCGTCGCGGCGATCGCCCAACAGACCCGCAACGCGGTCGCCGAGGTACTCGAACGCGACTACATACGCACCCTGCGCAGCCGCGGACTGCCCGCCCGGCGGGTGCTGTTCGTGCACGTGCTGCGCAACGCCACCCCACCCGCGTTGACCGTGGTCGGCCTGCAGTTCATCGGGCTGCTCGGCGGCGCTCTCGTCATCGAACAGATCTTCGCGCTGCCCGGCCTGGGCTCGTTGGCGATCGGCGCGACCTCGCAATCGGATGTACCCACCGTGCAGGGGGTGGTCCTGGTCAGTGTCTGCGTCGTGGTCACCGTCAACCTGGTCGTCGACCTGGCGACCGGCGCGCTCGATCCGAAAGTCGGCATGCGATGAACGACAACCAGACCCCCTCGGTCGCCCCGACGACCGCCGTGCTCCCGGCGCCGGCCCCGGCGGCCGGCGTCGAACCGGCCCCCGGCGCACCCGCACCGCCCGCACCGCCCGCCGCGCCCCGCCGGCGCGGCCCCGCCGGGCGCTTCGTCCGGGACCCGGTCGCGGTCACCGCCGCGGCCGTCCTGCTGCTCGTCGTCGTCACCGGCGCGGGTGCCGGCCTGATCGCCGAACACGGTCCGAACAGCGCGGCGTTGGACGCGGTGTTGGCCGACCCGTCCGGGAAGCACCCGCTGGGCGGCGACGGTTCCGGGCGCGACGTGCTCAGCCGGCTGCTGTACGGCAGCCGGACCAGCCTGCTGGCCGGCTCGATCACCACGTGCGTCGCGCTGCTGATCGGCGTCCCCACCGGACTCGTCGCAGGCTACGTCGGCGGCTGGTGGGACGCGGTGTCGAGCTGGGTCGCCAACGTGTTCCTCGCGCTGCCCGGCATCGTGGTCCTGCTCGCCCTGGTCGCGGTGCACGGCCCCGGCCTGGCCGTGTCGATGATCGTGCTCGGCGTGCTCACCGCCGCGCCGGTCTTCCGCCTGGTCCGCGGCGAGGTGCGGCGCGTGCGCGGCGAACCGTACGTGGACGCCGCGCGTGTCGCGGGCCTGTCCGATCTGCGGATCATGCGGCGACACATCCTGCGCGTGGTGCGAGTCCCGATCATCACCCAGGCGTCGCTGATCTTCGGCCTGGCCATGATCATCGAATCCGGCATCGCCTTCCTCGGCCTCGGCGAGGCCGACCGGGCGAGTTGGGGTGCGATGCTGGGCGACGCCTCCACACACGTCTACGACACCGCCCTGCTGTCGGTGTGGCCCGGCGCGGCGATCACGCTGACCGTACTCGCGGTCACCCTGTCGGGCGCGGGCCTGCGCGACGCCTTCGGCGAGGTGCCCCGGCCGGTCCGGGCGCCGCGCCGGCGGGCGATCCGAGGGGCGGCGCGCGGACCGGGCCGCGCCGCCGGGGCGGCGTCGGCCGGGGTGGCGGCGCCGGCGGGCACGACGACGGTCGGCACCGACGTACTGCTCGCGGTCGAAGGACTGCGGGTGGCCTACCCCACCCCCGACGGCGAGGCCGCCGTCGTCGACACGGTCACGCTCACCGTGCACCGGGGCGAAATCCTGGGCCTGGTCGGCGAATCGGGATGCGGCAAGACCCAGACCGCGCTGGCCGTGCTGCGCCTGCTGCCCGCGGGCGGCGCGATCCGCGCCGGCCGGGTCGAGTTCGACGGGCAGGATCTCGCCACGCTGTCCGAACGCGGCGTCAACGCGCTGCGCGGGCGCCGGATCGGCTACATCCCGCAGGACCCGATGTCCAACCTCGACCCGAGCTTTCGGATCGGCAGCCAACTCACCGAGCCGCTGCGTGCCCACCTCGGCCTCTCCCGCGACGCCGCCCGCCGACGCGCGCTGGAACTGCTGGACCGGGTGGGCATCACCGACCCACCCCGGGTGTTCGACGCCTATCCGCACCAGATCTCCGGCGGCATGGCCCAGCGCGTGCTGATCGCGTGCGCCGTCGCGTGCGAGCCCGACCTGCTGATCGCCGACGAGCCCACCACCGCGCTCGACGTCACCGTCCAGGCCGAGATCCTCGACCTGCTGCGATCGCTCCAGCGCGAGCACGACATGGGCGTCGTACTGGTCACCCACGACCTCGGCGTGGTCGCCGACCTGTGCGATCGGGTCGCGGTGATGTACGCGGGCGAGATCGTCGAGACGGCGACCTCGGCGGATCTGTTCGCCCGACCGGCCCACCCGTACACGGCCGCGCTGTTGGCCGCGATCCCGCCCGCCGAGGGCGGCGCCGACCGGGGCCCGCTGCGCACCATCCCGGACCGGGTGCCCTCGGTCCGGGACCGGCCCACCGGTTGCCGATTCGCGCCGCGTTGCGCGTACGCCGCACCCGAGTGCGCCGTCCACCCGCAACCGAGCAACCACGGAACCGGCGCGGTGCGCTGCGCCCGGGTGCAGAACGAGGTGATCGCATGGACACGTTGAGGCGGGAATCCGATGCGGCGGCGTCGAACGGCACGAAGCCCGCTCCCGATCCGCTCCTGCGCATCGAGAACCTGGTGGTCGAATACCGCACCGCCGGCCGGCGCAAGCCGCCGCTGCGGGTGCTGCACGAGGTGAGCCTGGACGTGCGTCCGCACGAAACCGTGGGTCTTGTCGGCGAGTCCGGCTCGGGCAAGACCACCCTGGGCCGTGCGGTGCTCGGCCTGGTCCCGGTCGCGGCCGGCACGATCGCCTTCGACGGGAGCCGGATCGACGGCCTGACCCGGCGCGCCCGACGCGCGCTGAGCCGGGACATCCAGGTGATCTTCCAGGATCCGTACGGTTCGCTGAACCCGTCGATGACCATCGGCGACATCCTCACCGAACCGCTCACCGCCGGGCGCACGCACACCCGAGCCGCCGCCCGGGCCCTGATCGGTGAACTCCTGGACGCGGTGGGCCTGCCGACGGACACGGCGGACCGGCTCGCCCGCGAGTTGTCCGGCGGGCAGCGCCAACGGGTCGCCATCGCCCGCGCCCTCGCGCCCGGGCCGCGCCTGATCATCTGCGACGAGCCGGTCAGCGCGCTGGACCTGTCCACCCGGGCCCAGGTGCTCAACCTGCTCGTCGAACTCCAGCAACGCACGGGCGTGGCCTACCTGTTCATCGCGCACGACCTGTCGGTGGTGGGCCACGTCAGCGACCGCGTCGCGGTGATGTCGAAGGGCGCGATCGTCGAATGCGACGACGCGCGGCGGATCACCACCGAGCCCGCGCACCCCTACACCCGCAATCTGCTGCTCGCCGCACCGGTGCCCGATCCGGCCCGGCAGGCCGACCGCCGGGCCGCGCGACATCGGCTCGCGCGGGAGGGCGCGGCGCGGTGATCCGCCGGGTGCGATCGAGGCGCCCGGCGCCCGGGTCGGCGCACGCGGGCATGCGGATCGCGCCCGGTGGTCGGCGGCGTCAGGCTCCTTGTTGGTGGTGCGTGAACAGTTGGGTGAGCAGGCGGGTCAAGGTCTGTCTGTCCTCGGCCGAGAGCGGTTGCAGCAGGTCGTCCTGCACCCGGTCGAGCGTGCGATTCATGCGCCGCAGTTGCCGGTGACCCGCGGTGGTGAGGGTGACCCGGTTGCGCCTTCGGTCGTCGGGGTCCGGTGTGCGCTCGACGTATCCCGCCTCGGCCAGTTCGTTGATCGCCGCCACGACGTCGCTGCGGTCCATGTTGCACCGGCGTCCGAGTTCGACCTGACTGGCCGTGCCGAACTCGTCCAGCGCGGCCAGGATCCGGTAGTGGTACCCGCGCGCGCCCACCTCCGCGAAGCCCTCGGACGCCAAGCGGTGGGCGTGCACCGCCACCTGGGTGAGCAGCCAACTCGGCTTCGCGACCATCTGCGCGGGAATCTGTTCCACGCCGGCCACGATACATCGTTGGCATAGCCAATGTTGGCCGCGCCAACGTAAGGGTCGCCATGTCCACGGCCGACGCCATGCGCGCGGGCGGGCGCCGGCGCCGGGCTCACAGCCAGTCGTTGCGGCGGAATGCCCGGAACATCACCGAACACGCGGTGACCATGACCGCCAGCACGGCGGGGTAGCCGTACGTCCACTTCAACTCGGGCATGTGCTCGAAGTTCATCCCGTAGATCCCGACGATCAGCGTCGGGACGGCCAGGATGGCCGCGATGGCCGCGATCTTGCGCATGTCGGTGTTCTGCCGGACGGTCACGCCGGCCAGGCTGGCCGAGAGTATGCCGTCCAGCAGTTCGTCGAACGCGGCCAGCCGCTCGCGGACCTGGGCCAGGTGGTCGGCGACGTCGCGCAGATAGGCGTCGAAGCCGGTGCCGACACCGGGCAGCGTGCCGCCGGAGAGCCGCTCCAGCGGCCGTGCCAGCGGCAACACCGCGCGCTTGAACTCGATCAGTTCGCGCTTGAGCTGATAGATGCGCTCCGCGTCGTTGCTCGGCCGGGGCGCGAACACGTCGACCTCCAGCCGCTCGAAGTCGTCCTCGACCTTGTCCGCGACGCGCAGGTAGTCGTCGACGACCCGGTCGGTGATGGCGTGTACGACCGCGGCCGGTCCGTGCGCGAGCATCGCCGGGTCGGCCTCCAGCGACTGGCGCAGCTCGACCAGCGGCGGCGCGCTGCCGTGTCGGACCACGACGACGAACTTCTCGCCCGCGAAGACCATGATCTCGCCGGTGTCGACCACCTCGCTGGTCGCGGTGAGCGCGTCGTGCTCGACGTACACGATGGTCTTCAGGACCAGGAACAACGTGTCGTCGTAGTACTCCAGCTTGGGTCGCTGGTGGGCCTCGACCGCGTCCTCGACGGCCAGCGGGTGCAGGTCGAACGCGTCGGCGATGCCGGCCAGGTCCTCGGCGAGCGGGGCGTACAGCCCGATCCACACGAACGTGTCCTCGCCGGCCTCGGCCGCGTCCAGCGCGTCGCGCAGCGCCACCTTGCCCGGACGCCGCACACCCTTGTCGTAGAGCGCGCAGTCCACCACGACGGGCGCGCGCGAGGCCCCGGCGTCGGGCGCGGGGACCGCGCCGCCGCCTTGCCGGAATCGCCTGGGCGTGCGCCACGAGCTCATCGGTTCCTGCTCCCGGATCGAAAGTGTCCCCGCCGATGGTAGGCGCCGCCGACGCCTGCGGTGCGGGGAGCGGCGAATCGGTGCGGACGGATCGGTGCGAGCGAATCCTGCGGGGGTCCGGTGCGGGTGGGGCTTCCGGTGCGAGTGAGGTGTCCGGTGCGGACAAACACTGGCCGGAGGAACGCCCGGAGGACTGTCCGGAGCACTGGTCCCAGGAATGACCGGAGGAGCGCACCGCGGCGCCGACCGCGAAGCGGGCCGGCGGAGTGGGCAGCCGAGTCGACCTCGCGGTGAACGTGGAGTGAACGGCAAGCCCGGCCGGCAAAGGCCGCCGGCTCCGGTGCACCCCGGCGTGTTGCTAGATTGGCCCCGCCGCAAGTGACTGCGGCTTCCGCCTATTTTGGGGATCCCGTGCCGCACAGCACCACCGTGTCCATTCCGGAAATCGACCTCGCGGCCGCTCGGGCGGAGTACGCCGCCCTGGCGGCCGAGGGACTGCGCCTCGACCTCACCCGAGGCAAGCCCTCGCCGCAGCAGTTGGACCTGGTCAACGACCTGCTCACGCTGCCCGGCGGAGAGGACTTCAAGGCCGCCGACGGTACCGACTGCCGCAACTACGGCGGGCTCAACGGGCTGCCCGAGCTGCGCGCGATCTTCGCCGACCTGCTCCAGGTACCGGCCAAGCAACTGCTGGCCCTGGGCAACGCGAGCCTGACGCTGATGCACGACGTGATCGCCAACGCGCTGCTGTCCCGGGTGCCCGGGGCGGAGCGCCGCTGGGTGGACGAGCCCGAGGTGCTGTTCCTGTGCCCGGTGCCCGGCTACGACCGGCACTTCGGGGTGCTGGAGCGGTTCGGCATCGGCATGGTGCCGGTTCCGCTCACCGGCGCGGGGCCGGACATGGACCAGGTGGAGGCGCTGGTCGCCGCCGATCCGAGGATCAAGGGCATGTGGTGCGTGCCCAAGTACAGCAACCCCACCGGGGAGAGCTACAGCGACGAGACAGTGCGTCGGCTGGCCGCGATGCCGACGGCGGCCCCGGACTTCCGGCTCTTCTGGGACAACGCGTACGCCGTGCACCACCTGACCGACACCCCGGTCGAGCTGCTGTCGATCCTGGACGCGTGCGCCGAGGCCGGGAACCCGGACCGGGCGTTCGTCTTCGGCTCGACGTCGAAGATCAGCTACGCGGGCGCCGGCGTCGCGTTCGTCGGTGCGTCCGAGGCCAACGTCGCCTGGCTGACCGGGCTGCTGGCCAAGCAGACGATCGGCCCGGACAAGATCAACCAGCTCCGGCACGTGCGCTTCTTCGGCGACACCGAGGGCGTGGTGGCGCACATGCGGCTGCACCGCGACCTGCTCGCGCCGCGGTTCGAGGCGGTCTACGAGGAGCTGGAGCGCGAGCTCGGCCCGCTGGGCATCGCCACCTGGACGCGCCCCGAGGGCGGCTACTTCGTCAGCCTGGAGGTGCCGGACGGCTGCGCCGCCGAGGTGGTGCGGCTGGCCAAGGAGGTCGGCGTAGCGCTGACCCCGGCGGGTGCTGCCTTCCCCGGCGGGAACGACCCGCGCGACCACCAGATCCGGCTGGCGCCGAGCTACCCCACGGTCGACGAGGTCCGCCGCGCGATGCGAGCCGTCGCGATCTGCGTCAAGCTGGCCGCCGCCGAGGCCGCCGCAGCCTGACCCCACCCGCCCCGTCGCGCCACCCCACCGGAGTGGACCGGCGCGACGGGGCGGATGGTGCCGGGGCCTTCGGCCGGACCTGGGCTTGGGGATCGTGCTGTCGGAGCGCACCCGACCGACGGCCATCCTGATCTCGTGTCGGCGCGGCGGGAGCGCGGCCGACGCGTGCCCTCCGCTGCGACCGGGTGCCCGGCAACCTCTGCGCCGGATCGACCTCCGCCGATGGCGAGCACGACCTCGCGTCGGCACGGCAGACATACGGCCGCCGCGAGTCTCACCTGTTGCCTTCGGGAGGGCCGGGGGCTTGGTGATCGTGGCGTCGGTCGACTCCGTCGACGACGCGCGGATCTCGCGTTGACGCGGGCGTACGGCTGACGCGAACGCTGCCTTCGGCCTTCGGCTGAACCGCGCCTCGCGATCTCCGCCCCGCGTGCTCGCCTCGATGGACGCGGTAGCAGTCCCGCTGCCGGCACCACGATTTCGAACGCCGCGGTCCTGGTCGCCGCAGAGCGCGACCCGGACGCCCCGAGTGAGCTTCGCCGGCCCGAGCGTCGGCTCCACCGGACCGCCGCCGCCCGGCACCGGCCTCGCTGCGACCGAGCCCGCACCGCCGGTGTCGTCGGGTCCGGATACCCGATTTTGCTGGGCCCGGATACCCGAGCCGCATGCCCGCGCCCCGGCCGGCGAAGCCCGTTCGACCTCCCGGAGCGCGGCTGCCCGGGACCCGGCCCGACCGGGGCTGCCCGGGACCCGGCCCGACCGGGGCTGCCCGGGACCCGGCCCGACCGCGGCCGAGCCCGCGCCGCCGGCGGTGTCCTTGGCCCGGGGTCGGACCGGAACGCTCGCGCCGGCGACGCCCATTCGGCTTGCGGGTCGTGGTTGGGCGGGATCCGCCCCGGCTGAGGTGCCGTTGAGGGTGCGTCGTGTCGGATGGCCCGGTTTCCGAGGGGGCGCCGATGGCGGCGATCGCAGGTCGGGTGCGAGATGGGCCGCTGAATGGGTGAACTTTTGTTGCCCGGCCGACCAGTTGGGGAGGGACCCATCGGAACGAGGTTCCACCGCGCCCCGGTTGTGTCGCCGACCGAGCGGGGGCGGGGGTCCACTGATCTCGAACTCGCCTGCGCGGAGAGTTCGTTGCCCGGGAATCGGAGAGCATCGATGCGCTTACTCGAACACTTCGGCCGAATCACCCTGACCGTCGGTGTCGCCCTCGCGCTGGGCGTCACCTGCGTCACGAGTGCCCAGGCCGCCACCGGGACGCTGACCTATGTGTCGGTGACCGGGGACGACTTCACCCTGTCCGATCCGGAGAACGGGGAGTGCTACCTGCTGTTGCACGGGGCCACGTGGGTGGACAACGGCACGGACACCCACGCGCAGTTGTACGGCGATCGGGGTTGTGAGGAACCCATGGCATCGCTCCCGCCGGGCACGGCGGGGGGCTTCGATCCGACGGTGCCGCACAGCGTGCGGTTCGGGTGATCCGACCGGGTGTCGGGGAGGAGGTGTGCACGGACGCGTCCTTCCCGACACCTGGCGGGTGGTTGCTTGACAGAGCACTGGCTAACGGTGTTAGCTCTGCGGCGGAAGGCATCACCACACGGACGCATGGGGGAAGACATGACGGAGTTCCTGGAGGTCGACGGCGGCCGGCTCGCCTACGACGTGAGCGGGCAGGGTCGATTGATCGTGCTCGCACCCGGCATGGGCGACACCAGATCGGCCTACCGTGAGGTCGCCGAGCGACTGAAGGCGTCCGGATACCGGGTCGCCTGCGCGGACCTGCGCGGCCACGGCGAATCCACCGTCGGATGGGCCTCCTACACGCGTACCGACACCGCCGGCGACCTGCTCGCGCTGATCCGGCACCTGGGCGGCCCCGCCGTGATCGTCGGCCACTCCTTCTCCGGCGGCTCGGCCACCATCGCCGCCGCGCGGGAGCCGGAACTGGTCGACGCGATCGTGGAGATCGCCCCCTTCACCCGCGCCCAGAAGGTCGACGCCAAGGCCCTGCTGCGCAACGGCCGCTACCGCAAGGGCATGACCCTGCTCATGGGCGCCGCCGTACTGCGCAATGTCGGCCTGTGGAAGCGCTACCTCGACCACGCCTACCCGGATCCCAAGCCCGCCGGCTACGCCGCACACGTCGCCACCTTGGACACCGAACTGCGCCGGCCCGGCCGGATGGCCGTGGTTACCAAGATGGGCCAGTCCGCGCCCACCGATGCCGGCGCCGTGCTGGGCGACATCCGCTGCCCGGCCCTGGTGATCGAGGGCACGCTCGACCCCGACTGGCCCTCCGCCGAGGCCGAGGGCGCGGGCATCGTCGCGGCCATGCCCGAGGGCCTGGGCCGCCTCGAACTGGTCGAAGGCGCGGGCCACTACGCCCACGTGCACTTCCCCGACCGCGTCGCGGAAGCCATCCGAACCTTCCTCGCCGCCGAGGTCCACAGCTGACCGACCCCCCGACCGCGCGTGGTGACCAGGCGTCCCGATTCGGCGTCCGCGCCCGACCGCACCTCGAACCCGGCATCGCGGGGCCCCGCACCCGGACTCCGCGTCCCGCCCCCGAGCCCGTCCGCCCGTCCTGCTCTCCGCTTCCGCTCCCCGTCTCCCGAATCAGCGCTCCCAGCCTTCGGCGAGTACGCCCCACAGCGCGGGATCCTCGAAGCCCAGGGCCCACAGGCCGCTGCCCCGCACACCGTGTGTGCGCATGATCGCCAGATGGGCGGCGACACCCTTCGCGTCCTGGTACCAGACCTCGTGGGTGTGTCCCTGGTCGACGTAGGTGAAGTGCGGGGTGCCGGATTCGGGGTCGAGGCGGTAGGTCGCCTTCTTGTCCAGGCGCAGCGCCTCCGCCTCCAGGGTGGTCAGGTGTTTGGCGCGGTCGGTGGAACCGACGGTCCAGTCCCAGCCGTACGCCGGCAACGCGACCTCGATCCGGTCGACCGGGACGGCGTTCGTGGCGTGGCGGAGGAACTCGTCGTACCACGCGAGGGAGGACAGCGGTCCGGGTGCGCCCTCGGCGTGGTGCAGGTTGTAGCCCATGATCCGCAGGCGGTCGACGACGCCGCCCAGGTGCGCGTAGTCGTAGGCGTGCCCGGAATCGCGGGTGTAGGGCAGCACGGTGACCACGCACTGTTTGCCGATGGTGTGGAGGCGTCGACACAGCTCGCTGGCGAGGGTGTTGTAGCCGAGGCGGACTTGCCCGCGCAGGTCCTCGTCGTCGGTTTCGGCCATGCGTTCGTAGTCCAGGTCGACGCCGTCGTAGCCGGGGCTCTCGGCGAGGCGGACGAGGGTGTCCACGTGTGCCGTGCGGCGGGTCGGATCGTTCAGGAGGTCGGCCATGGCCCGGGCGTCGAGGGTTTCGGTCACGGTGGGCACGACCTTGATGCCCCGGCTGTGGAAGCCCTCGACGATGCGCTGGTCGCCCGCTCCGGGATGGGGAGCGATGGTGGTCTCGGACGTGGCCTGGTACCAGAACGGACTGACGGTGTGCAGTTGGGCGGCATGCGCGAGCGCGTCCTGGTAGGCGGCTTCGCCGCCCCAGTGGGGCAGCCAGGCCGAGGTGACGCGTGCGGGTGCCGGCGCCGGTGCGGCGGATGGCGCGGGTCGAGAGCCCGGTGCGGCGGCGTCGGTCCCGGCGCCCGCGATGCCGGTCGTCAGTACGAGGGTGGCGGCAAGGACGCCCGCGAAGCGCGTGCGGTTGGCCGAGGCTGTGCTCATGCCCCGACCCTGTTGCACACCGGCGGTGTCCGACACCCGGCCCGCCGACGAAGGCCGGAATCGGACCGATCGGCCCAACCGATCGGCCCGACCACCCGCCCGCCGCGCCGCGCGGCCGGGTGGTCCCGTACGGGACGAGTCGTGGATGCTCACCGGCCGCGTCTTCCCAGGCGGCCCGAGTCCCCACGACCGCGCCTCGGATGGCCGGCGACACGTCCGCGGCTTCAGGACCGCGCGGCCTCGCGGCCCTGTCCCCGCAGTGCCCGGGCGGTCCCGGACGCCTGGGCGGCGATCGCGGGGATGCTCGAGGTGATGAACGACCCACCGCCCGCCAAGTCCCCGACCACATGCAGGTGCGGGTCGACGGGGACCAGCCCGCCGGCCGGATGGCGCGTGGCCAGTCCGCTGTCCACCAGGGAGCGCACCAGTTGCCGGGCCGCGGCGGGGACGGAATGCGGTGCCGGGTTCACGGCGTTGACGACGGTCGTCGTGGTCCGCTCGCCGCTGCCGGTGCGCACCCGGAACCGCCCGCCTGCCGGCTCGATCGCGTCGACGCCGCGTGTGACGGCGAGTTGGCCGGAATCCAGCAGCCCCATCAGGATGGACGCGTTCACCGGAACCATGGGCGACACCACGCTGTTGACCGTGCGCACGTGGCGGCGCAGCCACGTGCGGTCGGCCTCGGGCAACAGCCGCCAGGCGTAGGGGCCGACGCTGTGCGCCGCCTCCTGTAGGACACGGCGGCCGACTCGCGGATCGTCGATGGACGCGATCTGGCGCCGGAGCCGCCGGACCGGATCCTCGGTTGCGGCGCTGCCCAACACGGCGGCGAACTCATCGAAGTCCTCGCCCACTTCCGCGAGTTCCTCGCGCATGAGGCCGATGAGGTCGTCGAGCGAAACGTGCCCCCGCGCCCGGCGCAGCTCGGTCACCCGGTCGGCGGTCACGTGCCGCGGGCGCCTGTCGGTCGGACGCTGCCAGACGTGCGGCAGCACTCCGCCGCGCGAGAGCATGGTGATCCGGCCCGTGTGGCCGCGTGCGGCCAGCGCCACGACGACGTCCACGGCGGTCAGGCCGCTCCCGATGACCGCCACTTCGTCCTCGGCCCGAACGCGGCCGAGTGTGTCGGCGAGCGGGTAGGGGTCGGCGGTGAAGCCGGGATTGCCGGCGAGACCGTAGAGGTCCGCGGGTGTTCCACCACCCACACACAGCGCCACGTCGGTGACTTCGTGTTCCTGCGCGTCGTGTGTACGCAGTACCAGGCGGGCGGCGGAACGCACAGCCCCGGTCACCCGGGCACGCACGAGGCGTACCTCCCAGCCGTGTTCGCCCAGGGCCGCCATGGCCTTCTCCGCGGTGTGCTCGAGGTACTCGCCGTAGAGCGCCCGGGGGACCAGCGGCCGGCCCAGGAGCTTGTCGTCGTAGTCCGCGCCGCGTTCGCCCAACCAGGCCGCGTAGTGGCCGAAATCGCCGTTGCGGATGGACATGATGGCCGGTGGAGCGTTCACCAGGACCGCGTCCAGGTCCGGGCCGTAGGGCCGTCCCCGCCACGGATGGGGTGACGGGTCGAAGACGGTGACCGTTCCCCTCGTGCCCGCGGCGGCGCCGCTTCGGGCGGCGGTCGGTGCTGCCAGGGCGTCCAGGAGGCCGACCGCTGCCGCGCCGCCTCCGATGATCGCGATGTCCATGTTCTCCCTCTCCGGTGGTCGTGTCATCGACCTTGGCGGGAGCGGTCCGCCGGTCCCATCCCGCACGGACGGGTGATCGGCCCGGAACAACCCCCTCGAACGGGGGGTTTACGCCGGGGAGGGCCGGCGGGCAGGCTGACCCGCGGAGGGATACCCATGAGCGAGCCACGCCGACCGGTGCCGTCGTTCGGCGAACGGGCGGTCGACGCTGTCGAGTTGTTCCGGATGACCTCGGCCGGGCTGCGGCGGCGGGTGCCGTTCGACTGTGCCGTGTGGACCGCCGCCGACCCCGAGACCGGTCTGATCACCGCGCCGATGCTGGTGGAAGACCTCGGTTCGGGTGAGGGCTGCGCCGCGTACTGGGAGAGCGAGCTCCTGGAGGAGAACGTCCTGCCGTTCCGCGACCTTGCCCGCGCGTCGGTACCGGCCGCCGCGTTGCGCGCGGCCACCGGAGACCTGCCCGGCCGTAGCACCCGTTTCCGACGGCTGTTGGCCAAGGGCGGTGTACACGACGAACTGCGCGCCGTACTGCGGATCGGGGATCGGCCGTGGGGCCTGGTGAGCCTGTTCCGCACCGCCGACGCCTTCCGCCCCGACGAGACGGCGGTGCTCGCCGAGTTGTCCCGCCCGATGGCCGAGCGGCTGCGCGGGTTCGCCAGGCCGGCCGCGTCCGTACGCGCCACCGACGCCCCCGGGCCCGGCCTGATCCTGTTCGACGAGTCGGGGGAGGCCACGTCGATCAACGACGCGGCCCGGCAGCACCTGGCCCTGCTGCCGGAGGGGCCGTCCTTCCCGTCACCGCTGGGTCTGCGGCTGCCCATCTGGGTGATCGGTACGGCCCTCCAGGCGCGGGCCGTCGCCGACGGCCGCGAGCACGGCGACGCGCGCATCCGCATCCGGACCGCGGAAGGCCGCTGGCTGACCTGCCATGCCTCGTGCCTGACCGGCGTCGGGGGCCGCCCCGGTCCGGTGGCGCTTGTCATCGAGACCGCCACGCTCGCCGACCTGTCGGTCCTGATCGCCGAGGCCTACGGCATGACCTCACGTGAACTCCAGATCACCCAGCTCGTCGCACGCGGGCTGACCACCGCCGAGATCGCCGCGACGCTGTTCATCTCCCCGCACACGGTTCGCGACCACCTCAAGACCGTCTTCACCAAGGCGGCCGTCTCCAGCCGAGGCGCGCTGGTGGCGCGCCTGTTCACCGAGCACTACTGGCCCGCCCTGCCGAAGCGAGGCGCCTGACGGGGCGACCCGACCCGTGCGACGCCCGGTCGTGGGCGGGCAAGAATGCCCCTGTGCCGCTTGTATCGTGACGGCGGGTCGCCGCGCGCCGGCGGCGACGGCCAGCGCCTGCGAGTGAGGGGTCGCGCAGATACGCGCATTCGACGGCAGTGATGTCGTGGTCGGGCTCGATTTCGGAGGCACCACCTTCAAGTCCGCGCTCATCGAGCGGGACGACACCCACGAGTTCGTCGGCCGACACCGGCCCGAGCGCGCGGGGGGCCGAAGAGGTCGTGGCCGGCATCCTCGACCACGCGGCGGAGTCCGTGGCCGAGGATGCCGGTGGGGCGCGGTGGTGCGTGCGGTCGGGGTCGCCTCGTGTGGAGTGGTGGACGAGGCGGCGGGGGTCGCGGCCTTCTCGGCGGCCTACAAGTGGCGCGACGTGCCGCTGCGCGAGCGGCTCGCGGAGCGGCTGGGGCTGCCGGTGGCGCTCGGGCACGACGTACGGGCCGGCGGCGTCGCGGAGGCGCGGTTGGGCGCGGGCGTCGGGCACGACGTGTTCCTGTCCGTGCGATCGGCACCGGTGTGGGGGCGGCCGTGATGATCGGCGGTCGCCCGTTCGTCGGAGCGAACTGGCAGGCGGGCGAGATGGGGCACATGGTCCTGCGCCCGGGCGGCAGGCGGTGCGGGTGCGGGCAGCGCGGGTGTGTCGGCACCGTGGCGGCGGGCCCGCCATGGAGCGGCGATACGGCGAGCTCACCGTCGACCCCACGCGCGGCGTCGACGCCGACGGCGTGGCCCGCCTCGCCGCCGCCGACGACCCGATCGCGGGTCGGGCATGGGCCGAGATGGTCGACGGGCTCGCGGAGACCTTGGCCGCGTCCGTGTCGATGCTCGATCCCTCCGCCGTGGTCCTCGGTGGCGGGATCGCCCGCTCGGGCGAGTTGTCGTCGCGCCCGCGGCGCGCGGAACTCGAACGGCGCCTGACGTTCCGGGTGATGCCGCTGCTGCCGGCGCGCTTCGCGAACGAGTCGGGTTCGCTGGGCGCGGGGTCGCTCGCCTGGGACCTGTCGGCCGCCCCGCCCGCGCCCGCCCCGCCGCGTCGGCCCCGAGGGCGAGCAGGCGCGAGTCGCGGTTGGCGGGGGCGCGTTCGGGGTGGGTGTGCACCGACAGCCGACGAGCGACGGCCATCGGAAACGGCCTCGCGCGGCGATGGCGGCTTGCCATTGGCCGCGTGGGCGCGCGGATCGGGGTCGCGGACACAGGGGGAGCGGGCGCGCGGATCGGGGTCGCGGACAAAGGGCGCGCGAGCGCGCGTGGATCGGGGTCGCCGGACAAAGGGCGAGCCGATTCGTCGTGTTCGAGAATTCACCCTCGGCACGAGCGCCCGGCCCGTGCCCGGCCCGAGTCGACCGTGCTGCCGGGTCGGGGAGCACCGCCCGGGTCAGCGGCTCCGGAGGCGGGTGATCGCCTCGGCCTTCGGGGTGTAGGCGCGGGGCAGGCGCAGGCCGGCCGTCAGGGCCGCCAGCACCTCCTCCTCCGCCCGGTGGTAGGCGAGCGCGTCGGCGAGCAACGTGTCCGCGTCGGCGGCCGGCAGCGCCACCGCGCCGCCGTCGTCCAGCAGGATCGGATCGCCGTCCGCGAGCGCGGTGTCGCCGATCTCGATCGGACCGCCGATCTCCGCGACGTGCACCGCGCCCCCCGGGCCGGCCGTCGCCTCCGCCAGCGCCCACAGCCGCAACCCCAGCCGGGCCACCGCCGGTATGTCCCGGACGCTGCCCTCGACCAGCGCGCCGACCGCCCCTCGGCCCAGCGCGGCGGCGGAGAGGATCTCGCCCCACACCGCACCGGGAGCCGCGTCCGCGCCCGCGATCACCACGACCCGCCCGGTCAGGTCCTCCGCGAGCAGCGCGTGCAGCGGTTTGAGGCCGTGCGCGCCGGCGCCGGCCGCGATCCGGACCGTGCGGGCCACACCCAGAACCGCCGCGTCGCCGCGATGGAACGGCCGCAGCGGCGGGGTCAACCAGCCCGTGCGGCCCCGGAGTTGGAGCAGGTCGGCGAGTGCTGCGGTGGCAGGCGGCGACGATGTGCCGGTCACGGTGTGGTCCTCTCGGTCAGCAGGAACTTGCGGATCTTGCCGACGGAGGTCCTCGGCAACTCGGCCACCCGCTCGAAGCGCACCGGGCGCTTTGCCTTGGCGAGCCGCTCGGCGCACCAGTCGGGGAGATCGTCGAGCGCGGCCGGGCCGGCCTCGGGCACCGCAACCACGAACGCGACCGGCACCTCGTCGCGCACCTCGTCCGGCGCGCCCACCACGGCCGCCTCCAACACCGCCGGATGCTCGGCGAGTACCGCCTCGATCTCCACGACCGAGACGTTCTCCCCGGCGACCTTGAGCACATCGCCGCGCCGCCCGGCGAAGTGGAAGTAGCCCTCCCGGTCCACCCGGGCGCGGTCGCCGGTGACGAACCAGCCGTCCCGGAAGGCGGCGGCCGTTGCGGCCGGGTCGTCGAGGTAGCCCGCGAACAGGCTCACCCCGGGCTCGCCGCCGACCACGATCTCGCCGTCCGCCGCCGGTGCCCCGGTGGCCGCGTCGTGCACGGCCACCACGCAGCCGGGGGTGGGCCGACCCATCGAGCCCGGGACCGGCGCGCCGGCGGGGTTGCTCAGCACCGCCGGGATCGTCTCGGTCATCCCGTACAACTGGCGCGGTCGACAGCCGCCGAGCAGCGCCGCGAACCGCTCGTACTGGTCGTCGGTGACGTTCTGCGCGTACCAGCAGTTCCGCACCCGCAGCCCGGGCGGCGCGTTCCGGGCGCCGGTGCGGGCCAGGATCATCCGGATCGGCGCGGCGAACAGGCTCACGTGGGTCACCTCGTGCCGCGCGGCCTGCGCCACGAACCGGCTCGCGGAGAACGCGGGCAGCAGTACGACGCTCGCGCCGACGGTGATCGCGGCGGCGAACGAGTAGTACTGCGCGTTCGCGTGGAACATCGGCAGTACGACGAACTGGCGGTCTGTGGGCTCGAGTTCGGCGGCCTCGGCCATCACGGTGCCGGTGAAGGCATAGTTGGCCTGGGTGACCATCACGCACTTGGGCTCGGCCGTGGTGCCGGAGGTGAACATCAACCCGGCCAGGTCGTACGGGCCGGGTGCGGGCGTACCCGCGCTCGGGGGCCGGCCCAGCAGGAGCGTCAGGTCGGTGTCGTCCTCCGTCACCTCGACCACCGTCGTGCCGGTCTCGGCAGCGGCCGCCCGGTAGTCGGCGGCCCGTTCGGGCGCGCAGAAGCCGAGCCGGGCCTCGGTCCGGCGCAGGTGCGCGGCCAGTTCCGGGGTTCGCGCGGAGGGGTCGGAGCACACCATCGCCGCGCCCAGGCGGACCAGCGCGAGCCACAGCGCGACGTACGCCGGGCAGTTGCGCAGCGCGATGCCGACCCGGTCGCCGGGCCGGACACCCCGGGCGATCAGCCCGCCGGCCACGCGCGCGACGAGGGCGTCGAACTCGGCGTAATCCCAGCGCGTCACCGCCCCGTCGGGCGCTTCCCAGATCAAAAAGGGCGCGTACGGGTGGGCCGCCACCGTGTCGGACCAACGCGCCGCGAAGGTGGGCGGAACGGACGCCATGGCGACCTCCAGAACATCGACCAAGCAAGCGAAAAACCGAAAACCAACACCAGACAAGCCTCGCAGTCCACCCCCATACCCGCCCCGCCCACACTCACCCGGATCCACACCCGCCTGCCCCAACCAACGCCCGTCCCACGGACCCACACCCGACAACCACAGGCCGACCGGTCACCACGCGGCGCGCGACCCGAGCCGCGCGCCGCGATCACCCCGAGCCGGCGCCTACACCGCGCTCACACCCGCATTCGCACCCACACCCACACCCACACCCACACCCACATTCGCACCCACACCCACACCCACACCCACACCCGCAGCACCCGTCTCCCCGACCGGGGTCCCGTAGCCGCCGCCGCCCGGCAGCTCCAGTCGCACCACGTCTCCCGGCTGGAGGGTGATCCGAGCCTGGGTGCGTACCGGTTCGCCGTTGACCAGGAACCGACCGGTGGCGCCCTCGCCGCCGCCGAAGATTCCGCGCGGGCCGCGGGCGAGTCGGCTGGCCACCGCGTTGAGGACCCACGGCGAGGGCGAGTCGACGGTGAACTCGATGGTCTGGCCCATCCCGCCCTCCTGCGCGCCCGCGCCGCCCGAGCCGCGGCGAAGCTCCTTGCGCAGGAAGCGGATCGGGGCGGACGCCTCGACCACCTCCAGCGGTACCGCGGAAACCCCGGTCGGATACGACGTGGTGGACAGGCCCGGCTTGCCCGCCCGCGCGCCGACGCCGCCCGCGTAGGTGAACATCGCGGTGATGAACGGCTTGCCCTCCGCGTCGTGCCCGCTCACCTGCATCGTCCACACGGCCGCCGAGCCCTCGGCCATCACCGCCTCGGGCAGCGCCTGCGACATCGCGTTGAGCAGCGGCATCGGCAGGAACATGCCGACCACGTGCCGCGCGGTGCACGGCGACGGGGACACCGCGTTGACGATGCTGCCCAGCGGCGCCTCCACCTTGATCGGCGCGAGCGACCCGGCGTTGTTGGGCACGTCCGGGTTGAGCAGGCTGCGCAGGGTGAACGTGGTGTAGGCGTGCGTGTAGTTCTTGACCACGTTGATCCCGAACGGGCTCGCGCCGGACGAACCCGCGTAGTCGACCAGGATCTCGCCGGCGTCGGGGTCGATGGTGACCGCGACCTTGATGGTGATCTCCGAACCGTCCGCGAGGTCCAGGATCGACGCGGCCTCGTACGTGCCGCCGGGCAGCGCTCGGATCGCCCGCCGGGTGGCCTCCTCGGAGCGGCGGATGACCTCGTCTCCCAGGTCCTCGATGTCATCCAGCGCGTACGCGTCCAGCAGCGTCTTCAGCCGTGCCGCGCCCACCTCGCCGGAGGCCATCTGGGCGTGCAGGTCACCGGCCATGTGAGTGGGCTGCCGGACGTTGGCGAGTACGAAGTCCCAGACCGGCTCGTTGCGTTCGCCGCCGACCATGAGCTTGCTGATCGGGATCCACAGGCCCTCCTCGAACACGTCCCGGGCACCCGCGCCGATGCCGTAGCCGCCGACGTCGGTGTGGTGGATGGTCGAGCCGAAGAACGCGATCACCCGCCCGCCGCGCCAGACCGGCACCAGGACGGTGACGTCGAGGAGTTGACCGGCGGTCTGGTACGGGTCGTTGGTCACCAGCACGTCGCCGCGGGTCAGCGAGTCGACCGGATGCCGGTCCAGGATGTTGCGACACGCGATCGCGAGCGAGTTGATGTGGCCCGGTGTACCGGTGACGGCCTGGGCGACCATCCGGCCGCGCCGGTCGAACAGCGCGTTCGCCAGGTCGCCGGCCTCACGCACGATCGGGCTGAACGCGGCCCGCTGGAGGGCCTTGGCCTGCTCGTTGACGGTGGCGACGAGGGAGCCCCACAGGACCTCCAGCTCGATCGCGTCGAAGGTACGGGTCACGCGGATCCCTCCTCGGTCGTGGCGGTCGTGGTGGCAGCGGATGTGGTGGCAGCGGATGTGATGGCGGTGGCGATGATCGAACCGTCCGGCGCGACCTCGCAGGACCAGCCGTCCGGGATGACCGATGTGGTCTCGCGTTCCTCGACCAGCGCCGGTCCGACGAAACGATCGCCCGCCCCCAGTTCGGCGCGCCGGTAGACCGGTACGTCCACAGCGGGCGTACCGAGCCGGAAGCGGGCCGCGCGACGCCGGTTCGGCGTGGGGCTGCCCGTCCCGACCGGCACCGTGGGCACCTCGAAGCCGGGTGCGTCCGACCACGCGGCGACCCGCCAGGTGACCACCTCGACCCCGACGTCGGGGATCCGCAGGCCGTAGATCTTCTGGTACTCGGTGTGGAACTGCTCGACGGTGTCCGCGAGCGAGGTGGGCCACGCGTCGCCCTCGCCGACCCACAGGGTGATCTCGTTGCCCTGGCCCTCGTAGCGGGCGTCCAGGCCGTAGCGGAAGCTCACGTCGCCCGCCTGCGCACCGGCGGCGGCGAGCACCCGGCGCGCCTCCTGCCGCATGTCCGCGAGCAGCGTGTCCCGGTCGGCGGACACGCTCTCGTCCAGGGTGCGGACCATGCTCCGGGCCAGGTCGATGCGGACCGGGCTGACCAGGGTGCCGAACGCGGACAACACGCTCGCGTTGACCGGGAAGATCACCCGAGGTGCCTCCAGGAGCGTGGCCACCCCGCACGCGTGCACCGGTCCGGCGCCGCCGAACGCGATCAGCGCGATGCCCCGCAGGTCGATGCCGCGCTCCACCGCGTGCATCCGCGCGGACGCGGCCATGTTCTGGTTGATCACCTCGTACACCCCGACCGCGACGTGATCCGCGTCCGAGCCCGCGCCGAGCCGCTCGGCCAACGGCGCGAACGCGGTACGGGCGGCGGGGAGATCGAGCGGCATCTCGCCGCCGAGGAAGTACTGCGGATCGAGCAGGCCGAGCACCAGGTCCGCGTCGGTGGTCGCCGGGATGGTGCCGCCCCGGGCGTAGCCGACCGGGCCCGGGTCGGCGCCGGCGGAGTCCGGGCCGACCTTGAGCAGACCCAGTTCGTCCACCCGGGCCAGGCTTCCGCCGCCCGCGCCGATCTCGACCAGGTCGACCGAGGGGATCGAGCAGGGGTAGCCCGAGCCCTTCTTGAACCGGTAGACCCGGGCCACCTCGAACGCGTTGGTCAACTCCGGCCGGTAGTCCTCGATCAGACAGGACTTGGCGGTGGTGCCGCCCATGTCGAAGCAGAACAGCCGCTCCTCGCCCAGCCGTCGGGCGTACCAGACGCCGGCCAGGGCACCTGCGGCCGGACCGGACTCGACCAGTCGGATCGGTACCCGGCGGGCGTCGTCGGCGGAGACCACGCCGCCGTTGGAGAGCATCATCAGCACCGACGCGCCGAAGCCCTCGGCGGTCAGCCACTCCTGAAGTTCGGCCAGGTAGGGGCCGATCACCGGCATGGTGGCCGCGTTGCACGCGGTGGTGACCATGCGCGGGTATTCGCGGATCTGCGGGGTCACCTCGTGCGACGCGCACACCGGCACCGACAGCCGCTTGGCCAATCCCTCGGCCACCGCGCGTTCGTTGGCCGCGTTGGCATACGAGTTGAGCA
Source organism: Embleya sp. NPDC127516 (assembly GCF_044765325.1). Taxonomy (NCBI): domain Bacteria; kingdom Bacillati; phylum Actinomycetota; class Actinomycetes; order Kitasatosporales; family Streptomycetaceae; genus Embleya; species Embleya sp. NPDC127516. The sequence goes on from NZ_JBIWJT010000007.1 coordinate 359,798, forward strand.
GGCACACCGCGACGGCCTCGACGTCGTCGGCGGCCAACCGCGCCGCCAACGCGTCGAGTTCGGCCTCGGCGGGTGCGGTACGGACCTCGCCGGTCGCGGTGGTGCGCTCGTCGATCTCGAAGACCAGTTCGCGCGGGATGGGCGGGGCCGGGAACTCGATCTGGAGGTCGTACATGTCGTAGCGGTGCTCGTTGCGGATCTCCAGCGTGTCGCCGAAGCCCGAGGTGGTCACCAGCGCGGCCCGGCCGGTCTTGCCCTCGATCAGGGCGTTGGTGATCAGCGTGGTCGCGTGCACGATGGGCCGGGTGATGTCGGCCGGGGTGATGCCGGCCTTGGTCAGTGCGGAGGTCACGCCCACGCGGACCCCGCCGAGCGGGGCGGACGGGGTGGTCAGCGTCTTCTCGACCACCACGCGGCCGGTGTCGGCATCCAGCAGGACCACGTCGGTGAAGGTGCCACCGATGTCTACGGCAAGGCGCCAGTCGGTCACGTCAGGCCTCCTCTTCTTCTCGGTGTGTCCGGAGTGTTGTTTCGGTGTGTCGGGGCGCGTCCACGCGTTCGGCGCCCGTGCGGCCGCCGCGCACGCGATCGGCGCCCGAGCCGGTGGCGTTCATCCGCTCGGCGCCCGGGCCGGCAGCGCGGTCACGGCCGGCGGGTCGGACACCGGTTCGGCGTCCTCGCGGCCCGCCGTGGCCTCCCCGGCGGCGTCCAGGTGCCACAACCAGTCGGCGGGCAGGTCGTCCACGTGGTAGATCGCCTCGACCGGGCAGACCGGCTCGCACGCGCCGCAGTCCACGCACTGCTCGGGATGGATGTAGAGCATGCGGTCGCCCTCGTAGATGCAGTCGACCGGGCATTCCGCCACGCACGTAAGGTCCTTGACGTCCACGCAGTTCGCGCCGATGACGTACGTCACGCGGGATCACCTCCGGCCGATCTCGGTTCGGGCACCGTCCAGGTGTCGCCGCCGCCGAGCAGGTCGGCGACACTGCCCGGCCCGCGCTCGGCGAGCGCGCGCCGGCCCTGTTCGAGCACCTGGCGGTCGTACGCGGGCCGCCGCACGCTGCGGAACACCCCGATCGGGGTGGGTCCACCCGCCTCCGGCAACCGGGACAGCGCGAACGCGGGCACCGGGTCGGCGGTGTGCGCGTCGTGCGTCACGGCGGTGTCCTCGGGACCGCCCGGCCGCAACCCGCCGCCCGGGTCGCGCACCACCGTGCGGGCGCCGTCCGGCCCGTAGCGCATCGGCTCGCCGTGTTCGAGCCGCAGCAGGAAGTCGTCCCGAATACCGGGCGTTTTGAGCTGCTCGAACGCGCCGTCGTTGAAGATGTTGCAGTTCTGGTAGATCTCCACCAGTGCGGTGCCCTCGTGCGCCGCCGCCGCGCGCAGCACCGAGGTCAGGTGCTTGCGATCGGAGTCGATGGTGCGGGCGACGAAGCCCGCCTCGGCGCCGAGCGCGAGCGAGACCGGGTTGAAGGGGTGGTCGAGCGAGCCGGCGGGGGTGGACTTGGTGATCTTCCCGGCTTCCGAGGTCGGCGAGTACTGACCCTTGGTCAGGCCGTAGATCCGGTTGTTGAACAGCAGGATCTTCAGGTTGACGTTGCGCCGCAGCGCGTGGATCAGGTGATTGCCGCCGATCGAGAGCGCGTCGCCGTCACCGGTGACCACCCAGACACTCAAATCCGGTCGGGAGACGGCCAGTCCGGTGGCGATCGCCGGGGCACGGCCGTGGATCGAGTGCATGCCGTACGTGTCCAGGTAGTACGGGAAGCGGCTGGAGCAGCCGATACCCGAGACGAAGACGATGTTCTCCCGGCGCAAACCGAGTTCGGGGAGGAAGCCTTGTACGGCGGCCAGGATCGCGTAGTCCCCGCAGCCGGGACACCAGCGCACCTCCTGGTCGCTGCGGAAGTCGCGGGCGGACAACGGTTGTTCAGCCGTCGGCCCGGCGATGGTCAGGAGTGGTGACTCAGACATCGGCGGCGACCTTCTCGATCGCGGTGCGCAGTTCGGCCACCTTGAACGGCATGCCGCGCACCTGGGTGAGGGATTCGACGTCGACCGGGTACCGGGCACGCAGCAGGTGCGCGAGCTGACCCAGATTCATCTCCGGGACCAACACCCGCCGATACCGGGCGAGCAGGTCGCCGAGGTCGGCCGGCAGCGGGTCGAGATGGCGCAGGTGGGTCCGGGCCACCGAGCCGCCCGCCGCGCGAACCTCGGCGCACGCGGCGGCGATCGGCCCGGCCGTGGAGCCCCACCCGAGCACCAGTACCTCGGCGGTCCCGTCCGGGTCCTCCACGGTGAGCGGCGGCAGATCGCGGGTGATCCCGTCCACCTTGGCCCGCCGGGTGCGCACCATGTACTCGTGGTTGGCCGCGTCGTAGGAGATCTCGCCGGTGCGGTCGGCCTTCTCCAGGCCGCCGACCCGGTGCTCCAGACCCGGCGTGCCGGGTACCGCCCACGGCCGTGCCAGGGTGTGCGGATCGCGCAGATAGGGCTGGAAACACGGCCGGCCGGCCGCGTCGACCGCGTTCGGCCCGGTGGCGAACGCCGGGTCGATCGTCGGCAGTTCCTCCAAGTCCGGGACTGGCCACGGCTCGGATCCGTTGGCCAGGTAGCCGTCCGAGAGCAGCACGACCGGCGTACGGTAGGTGACCGCGATCCGGACCGCCTCGACCGCCGCGTGGAAGCAGTCGCCGGGCGAGGAGGCGGCCAGCACCGGGACCGGCGACTCGCCGTTGCGCCCGTACAACGCCTGGAACAGGTCGGCCTGTTCGGTCTTGGTGGGCAGCCCGGTCGAGGGGCCGCCGCGCTGGACGTCGACGATCACCAGCGGCAGTTCGAGCGAGACGGCCAGTCCGATCGTCTCCGCCTTGAGCGCGAGCCCGGGGCCGGACGTGGTGGTCACTCCCAGGGCGCCGCCGAAGGCCGCGCCGAGCGCCGCCCCGACACCGGCGATCTCGTCCTCGGCCTGGAACGTGGTCACCCCGAAGTGCCGGTGCCGACTCAGCTCGTGCAGGATGTCGGAGGCCGGAGTGATCGGGTACGAGCCCAGGAACAACGGAAGTTCGGCCCGGTCGGCGGCGGCGATCAGCCCGTAGGCGAGGGCGCGGTTGCCGGTGATCGTACGATGCCGACCGGGAGTTCGCGGAGCGGCCGAGACCTGATATCCGCCCGCGAACGACTCGGTGGTCTCACCGAAGTTCCAACCCGCCGTGAATGCCGCGACGTTGGCGTCGGCCAGTTTCGGTCGGGCGGCGAACTTCTGCCGCAGGAATGCCACCGTGGCCTCGGTCGGGCGGTGGTACAACCACGACACCAGGCCCAGAGCGAACATGTTCTTCGCCCGCTCGGCGTCCTTGCGTGGCAGTTCGAACGCGCGCAGCGCCTCGACGGTCAGGCCGGTCAACGGCACCGCGTGCAGCCGGTATCCGGCCAACGAGTCGTCGATGAGCGGGTTCGTGCCCGCCGGGTAACCCGCCTTGACCAGATTGCGCGGGGTGAACTCGTCGGCATCCGCGATGATCTGCGCACCACGCGGGAGATCGGGCAGGTTCACCCGCAGCGCGGCCGGATTCATCGCGACCAGCACGTCGGCCGCGTCGCCGGGGGTGGTGACCCGATGGTCGGCGAACTGCACCTGGAAGGCGGAGACGCCGTGCAAGGTGCCCGCCGGGGCACGGATCTCGGCCGGGAAGTCGGGAAAGGTGGACACGGCGTTGCCGAACAGCGCGGTCTGCGCGGTGAACCGATCCCCGGCAAGCTGCATGCCGTCGCCGGAGTCACCGGCGAACCGAACGACCACCCGGGATACGGATATGACCTGTTGAGACATGATCGCGACTCCTGATCACAGGCATGGCGAAGACAACACCTGGCACAAAAGAAAGAAAAAACCCCGGACGACCAACCAACCCAACCCGCCCGCCCCCACCACCCAACAACCAAGCCGCCCTGCACCCATCAACCCGGTCCCGCACCATCCACCCGGTCCGGCACCTTCTCAGCCCGTCCGACGTTTGAGGACAAGCAGGCCGCAGGCCGGCCATGCATGCGGCGCGGCCCGTTCACCGGGTCCGGCACCATCAACCTGGTCCGGCACCATCAACCCGGTCCGGCACCATCCACCCGGTCCGGTACCTTCTCAGCCCGTCCGGCGTTTGAGGACAAGCGGGCCGCAGGCCGGCCATGCATGCGGCCCGGCCCGTTCACCGGGTCCGGCACCATCCACCTGGTCCGGCACCATCCACCCGGTCCGGTACCTTCTCAGCCCGTCCGGCGTTTGAGGACAAGCGGGCCGCAGGCCGGCCATGCACGCGGCCCGGCCCGTTCACCGGGTCCGGCACCATCCACCCGGTCCGGCACCTTCTCAGCCCGTCCGACGTTTGAGGACAAGCAGGCCGCAGGCCGGCCATGCACCCGGCCCGGCATCCATCCAGCCCCCCGGCGCGTGAGGACACGCGTTCGAGGATCAAACCGGCCCGCAGCCCGAAATCAACCCCCCACCGCTTCGCGGTGAACGGCTTCGCGGTGAACCGCATCGCGCAACCGCTCCACCAGCAATTGCGGCTTGGCCGACCCCCACACGTTCCGGCCGAAGGCCACCCCCGCACCACCCGCCTCGACCACCCCGCGAGCCAGCGCGACGACCTCGTCCTCGCTGTCCGACTTCGGCCCGCCCAGTGCAACGACCGGCACCGGACACGCCGCGACCACGGCGGCGAACTCCTCGGGCCGGCCAGGGCACACCGTCTTGACGATGTCCGCGCCCAGTTCCGCGCCGATCCGCGCCGCGCGGGCCACGTTTTCCGTGGTCCACGGCACCGCCTTGCCCCACCCACCGGGGATCATCTCGGCCATCACCGGCAGGCCGAGCTGTTCGCACTCCGAGGTGAGCCGGGCCAGCCGTTGCAGCGACAGGTGTTCGTCGGGCGCACCGGGAAACGCCAGCACGACCACACAGTCCGCGCCCAGCTTCAGCGCCTGCTCGGGCAGGTGCATGATGTCGGTGACGTCACCGGGCGCGAAGTCGCCCAACTCCGAGGCGCCGCCGTCGATCCGCAACACCAGCCCGGAATCGGCGAACGTGTCCGCGTAGGCCCGGGCCAGATGCCAGGTCGCCAGCACCGCGTCCGGCCCGCCGGCCGCGATCTGCGCCATCGGCTCGCCCAGCGGCGGCCCCTCGCCCATGTAGGCGGCGTGGTCTATCGCGACGAACACGGCGCGGCCGTCCGCGCCGAACATCCGGCGCATCCGGCGGAGCTTGCCTGCCCCAGTGGCGGAAAAGGTGTGCACAATCGTTCCCTTCGATGGTCGATGGTCGATGGTTGGCGGCAGTGATCAGCGGTTCTCGGTGCCGGCGACCTGCCGCTCGAACTCGGCGCCGTCCCAGTAGTCCACGCGATGCGCGATCAGGTCGGCCACCACACGCAGTCGGAAAACCCCACGGATCCGCACCGGTTCACCGGTCGTCGAACCGCGCGGGCGAAAGGTCATGGTGTACGCGAGGGCGGCCCGATCACCGTCCACGAGCAGGTCCTCGACGGCGTACCGCAGACCCTCGAACTCGGCCAGGAACACCGGCAGTCGCTCGCGGTACGCGGCCCGCCCCCGCAGGCTCCGGCCCAGCGCCGAGGTGTGCTCGTTGTGGAAGTCCTCGCTCACACACGCCGCGATCTGCTCCGGATCACCGGAGTTGAGCGCCGCGACATACGCCTCGACGGCCTCCCGGGTCCGCGCCGGGTCGCTCACGCGTCGGCCCGGTCGCCCCGGCCCACCCGATCGTCCCGGTCCGCCCGGTCGCCCCACAACTCGCGGACCTCCGCGAACACCCGCTGGTTGTGCGAGATCTCGACGACATTGCCGTCCGGGTCCTTGAGCGCGCAGATATAGCCCACCGGCGGCGGCACGTCCATCGGCTCCCAGTGCAGGCATCCGGCCGCGCGGGCCCGGTCCGCGATGGCGTCCACGTCCTCGCGGGCGGCCACCTCCATGCCCAGGTGCGCGAACGGCGTCAGTTGCGGCTGCGGGTTGCCCCGGTCCTTGTCGAAGGCGACCAGGACCAGCACGAACGGGGTCTGGACCTGGTTGGGGTTGGACAACCACGCGTTCGAGCCGGCGGCATCGCTGTGCCGTGAGACCACCACCAGCGGGGTGAAGGAGGTGTAGAACTCGATCGCCGCCTCCAGGTCGGACGACGGCAGCGCGATATGGGTCCAGCGGGCCTCGGTCAGCGTCGGTTCCATCGCGGTGGCTCCTCTCACGTTCCGGTGTGTCGGGGTTGGTGCACTCTGCGGCGAGACGCACGCGAAGGGTCGGTCGATGTCATCGACCTCGGTCGATGGGCCAATCGTCCGTCGGCCGATCGGTCAAACCGACCGCGGCCGATCGGTCAAACCGACCGCGGCCGATCGGTCAAACCCACCGCGGTCGATCGGTGAACCGACCGTCGGCCGATCGGCCGGGCAGACCGTCGACCGCTCACTTGATCGGCCCGTCGAACTCGTCCGCCGCCAGCGGCGTGGCCACGTCCTGCCGGATCTGCCGCATCATGTGCTGGGCACGGCCCTCCCACGCGCTGGGCGGACCGACCCGATAGAACGGCGAACGCAGGTTCTCCATGAGCACGGTCACCATGTCCGTGTCCTCCTTGTTCGTCAGCTCCAGGTTGACCAGCTCGCGCTCCTGGAGCTCGATGTCGTCGGTCAGCCCGTAGATCCGGGAGAACAGCCGGGTCCGGTCCGGCGCGAGCGGGTCCGCGCGGACCATGATGAGCTGGGACGCGTAGGGCAGCGGCGTCAGATTGGGATAGACGAACTCCGCGTAGCTCCCGCGCAGGTCCTCCTCGCCCAGGTCGGTGCGCCCGAGCGACATGTCGTACGCGTCGCTGTGCGGCTTGTACCCGCTGGTGGTCCGGCCCTCGAAGCGCACGATGGTGTCCATCTGCTTGCGCACCTTGTTGAGCCGCCGGTGCACGAACCGCACGTGGTAGTCGTCGTTGGAGTTCTCCACGAACGCCTTCCAGTTGAACGGGTACTCCTCGTCCAACTCGCGGTGGTAGCGGTGGTACTCGCCGATCTTGTACGCCGTGTAGCGCGGCAGCAGCGGCGCGATCCACTCCTCGAACGTCGGCGCCTTGTGCGACAGGCACGCGAACACCAGCTTGTCGAAGGCCACGTGCACCCGGATCGGCACCAGGCCGTACTGCTGCACGGGGAAGTCCGGACCGTACATCCGGTTCATGTCCGGAATCGACAGCAGCTTGCCGTCGAGACCGTAGGTCCAGGCGTGGTACGGGCAAGCGAACGCCTTGCCGCAGTTGCCCGCCGCGCCGAACGCGACGCCCGAGGCACGGTGCCGGCAGTTGTTCAGGAAGCCCTTGATCGAGCCGTCCCGCTGCTTGACCACCAGGACCGACTGGCTGCCGATCCGTCCGGTGATGAAGTCGCCGGGCCGGCGCAGGTCCTCCGTGTCGCCCAGCCACACCCACGAGCGGGCGAACACCCGGATCATCTCCAGGTCGAACAGGTCCCGGTCCCAGACCTCCCACGGCTGCAACATCTCGCTCGGCAGGGGAGCGACCACGAGCCCGTCGCCCTCTCGCGCCGCCGCGGTCCGGCGAAGTTCCGCCACCCGCTCGTCCAGGGCAAGTTCCGCAGCCCCAAGCTGGTCAGTCGGCACAGCTTCCTCCCCGTCACCTGGGATGTTTGCGATACGACCGAAGGTAGGCGCCGGGAAACGGCCCCGATATGTGCTTGAGGCACGAACAAACGGCCCGTGCGCTGCGCCGGGACCACATCGGTGCACACGCGCCGCCGTGCCAGCCTCGGGGGAGGACGTCCGATGATCACCTTTGGAGGGCACCCGTGGAGTACACCTCGCTCGGTCGCACCGGCATGCGGGTCAGCCGACTGTGCCTGGGCACGATGATGTTCGGCGCGTGGGGCAACCCGGACCACGACGCGTGCGTCCGGATGGTGCATCGCGCGCTCGACGCCGGGATCAACCTGGTGGACACCGCCGACGTGTACGCGTTCGGCGAGAGCGAGGCGATCCTGGCCAAGGCGCTCAAGGGGCGGCGTGACGACGTCGTGTTGGCGACCAAGTTCGGCGAGGCGATGGACCCGGACGCGCCGCTGCACCGGGGCGCCTCCCGACGCTGGATCATCCGCGCGGTCGAGGACAGCCTGCGCCGCCTGGACACCGACTACCTCGACCTGTATCAAATGCACCGCCCCGACCCGAGCGCCGACCCGGACGAGACGCTCGGCGCGCTGAGCGACCTGATCCGCCAGGGCAAGGTGCGCGCGATCGGCTCCTCCGCACTGCCCGCGGAGGCCATCGTCGAGGCGCAGTGGGTGGCCGAGCGGCGCGGGCACGAGCGCTTCACGGTGGAGCAACTCGCGTACTCGGCGTTCGCCCGGCATGCGGAGACGGCCGCACTGCCCACGTGTGGGCGGTACGGCCTGGGCGTGCTGGTGTTCAGTCCGCTCAATGGCGGCTGGCTGACCGGCAAGTACCGTGCGGGGCAAGCCGTTTCGGCCGATTCGCGGGCCGTGCGCAACGCCGAGCACTTCGACCACGCGGACGCCGCGGTGCGGGCCGCGAAGACCGCGCTGGTCGAGGAGTTCGCCGCGATCGCCGAGGACGCCGGCTGCTCGCTGCCGGAACTGGCCCTCGCCTTCGCGTTGGCCCACCCGAACGTCACGTCGGCGATCATCGGCCCGCGCACCGAGGAGCAACTGGAGTCCCAACTCGGCGCCTGCGACGTGCGGTTGACCCCTCAGACGCTGACCCGCCTGGACGCCCTGGTGCCCCCCGGCACGGACGTCAACCCGGCGGATTCCCCCTACCCGCGCCCGATCCTGCACCGGGGCTGAGCTCCGGCCCGCCCGGGTGGGGGAACGCCTCCGCCGGTCCGGCGGCCTCCCACCGCCGACCGAACTGCCGACCGTCTACCGCCGGCCGCCCAGGCGGGCGCGCAGCAGGTTGGGGTCGGCGGCCGTGAAGAAGGCAGCGCTGAGCACATACACCTCGCGCCCGCGCATCGCGACGGACGTGGGGTTCTGCAGCCCGTCGCCGGCGACCAGGACGGTGCTCACGGCGCCGTCCGATCGCACCCGCACGACCCGGTTCGGGGCGTTGACCGCGGCGAGCAGCTCGTCGCCGGTCCCGGTGAACGCGATGTCGTCGATGCCGGCCAGGCCGGATGCCTTGACCTGCGGCGTTCCGGCGCGGTTGTCGGCGCGAATCGGAATGCGCAGCAGGGTGCCCCGGTCCAGATTGGTCACCCACAACGCGCCGTCGTGGACCTTCGCGCCGTTGGCCCCGAGGAATCCGGTCGAGGCGAGTTCGGGGGCGGTGGACCACGCGGTCGGCGTGCCGCCCGCGACCGGGACGGTCCAGATTGTGCCGAGCACCGAGTCGGCGATGTAGAGGCGCTTGGCCTGCGGATCCAGGGCCAGACCGTTGGGCACGCCGTCGGCGGGCAACGCGGCGATGCGCCGGGGGGCGCCGCCGGGGCGTATGCGCCACAACCCGGTCAGGTCGGCGGTGCCGGCCGCGTACAACACGTACACCGTGCCGTCGGAGGTGCGCACGATGCCGGTGGCCATCGGCGCGTCGAGAGCCGGCGGGTGCGCGCCGCCGTCGGCGGGCGCGGGCAGGGTCGCCAGGATGCGGGTCGTGCCGCGTGCGTCGACCCGGGCCACCTGGCGGCTGCGGGCGAAGGTGATGTACGCCGAGCCGTCGGGCGACAGGCTGATGTTCTCCGCCTGCTGCCCTGCGGCCAGGTCGAAGTGCGCGGCGATCCGGACATCGGTAAGCGGCCTGCCGGTCACCGGCGCCGCGCCGGCCGGAGCGGCCGTGACGAAGCGTAGGTCCGCAGCCCGACGTCCTCGGGTCGCAGGCCACCGCGGCGGGCGCGGAGGAAGTCGGCGAGATGCCCGTTGGTGTTCATGCAGTCGAGTATGCGAACCGTCGACGCCCGGCGCCGCACCCTGCGGGGGTACGGGTCCGCAGGGCGTGGATACGCCCGTACCCGCGATCAGGTGCGGATCGTGGGTACGGGCGTACGGCCGTCCGGGTGCGGCGTTACCTCACTTCTCCCACATCACGATCTGGTTCCCCCACGGGTCCAGGAACGAGGCGTGGTGCCCGCCGAACTCCTCCCAGAAGCACTGCTCCCACAGCGCGGTCGCGCCCAGCAGCACGGCCTTGTTCAGGTATTCGCTGGGTGCCGCGTCGACCAGGATGTAGACGCGGGCGTGCAGACCGGCGCGCGCCTGCTGGGGCAGCGGCGCCGGGTCGGGCACCTGGGCGACCTCGTCGTACAGGCCCAGGTGCAATCCCTCTCCGGGGACTATCTGGTGGAAGACGCCCTGCGGGCGCGGGTTGATGGTCCAGCCGAACAACTCGCGGTAGAACTCGGTGGTGGCGTCGACGTCGGGCGTGGGCATGTCGACGAAGACCAGGGTGTTGGTCATGCGGGGGTCCTTTCCGGGGGAACTCGGGTGTACCGAACGGGATGTGACGCGGCATCGGACTCGGGATCCGACGCGGGCTCAGACCTGGTGGGCGTGCCCGTGGGTGAAGTAGGTGCCCTTGTCGCGCCACAGCACGACCTCGTTGCCCCACGGGTCGCGGAACGCCGCGTAGCGGGCCTCGAACTCGGCCCACGGCTTCTCCTCCCACAACACGCTCGCACCGGCCGCGACCGCCTTGTCGAGGTAGACGGGCGGCTCGTCGACCATCACGTAGATGCGCGGCACCGGCCCCACCGCCGGGCGCGACTCGCGGCGGATCCCGAGGTTGGGCTTGACCCCCGGGAGCACCTCGCTGAACTCGCCGGCGGGTCGCCGCTTGAAGTCCCAGTCGAACAGCTCCGCGTAGAACGCCGAGGTGGCCTCCACGTCGGGGGTCGGCAGGTCCATGAAGATCACCGGATTGGGCACGTCGGCTCCTCGGAGGGGGTCGGAACGGGGGTGTCGGACGATGTGGGTGATGCGGCCAGGCGCGCCTGTGCGGCGTCGCCCAGTTCGAGGAAGCGGCGCAGACCGGCCGCGTACTCGGGGTGTGGGTGGGGATCGAGCACGGTCATCGCCGGTCGCGGCCAGTCGCCCGCCGACCCGGCACCGGGCGCGGGCCACCAGTGCGCCCCGGCGCCGGCCGCGAGCGCCGCGCCGTAGGCGGCGAGGTCGGTCTCCGCGGGCACCTCGACCGGCACACCCAGTACGGCGGCCTTGATCGAGCACCACAGCGGACTGCGCGCGGGCGAACCGGCGCAGACCAGCGTGTCCAGGCGGGCGCCCCGCGCGCCGAGTCCCGTCGCGATGTGCGCCAGGCCGTACGCGGTGCCCTCCAGCACGGCGCGGGCCAGCTCGCCGGGGCCCGCGCCCGCGCTCAGCCCGAAGACCTCGCCGCGCAGTTCGCGGTTCCATCGGGGCGCGCGTTCGCCCTCCAGATAGGGCAGTACCAGCACGCCGCGCGCGCCGGGCGGTACCGCGGCGGCCAGCGTGAGCAGGTCGCGCACGTCGCGCCCGGTCAGGTCGCGCAGCCACTCCAGGATCAGGCCGTGCGCGGCGACCGGGCCACCGACGATGTCGACGCCGGGCACCGCCGAGGGCAGCGCGTAGGCGTCCGCGGCGGGTGAGCCGGCGGCCACCGCGACGGCCAGGCCGCCGGTGCGCCCGCCGGGGTCCATCGCCCGGCCGGGCCGATCCAGGCCGCCCGCCCAGAACGCCAGGTACGCGTCCTGCGCGCCGGCCACCAGCGGGGTGCCCGCCGCGACGTCGTGCCCGGTGCCGACCGTGCCCACCACCGATCCGGTGGCCGCGATCGGTCCGTAGTCGGTCAGCGGCGGATCGCCGGGCCAGCGGGCCTGCGCGCGCTCCGCGCCGAACCGCGCGGCCAGCCAGTCGTAGAGCTGCCAGGCCCGCACGTCGGGTCCGTGCGCGGCGCGCAGCGCGGCGTGCTGCGCGTGGTGCTGTTCGACTGGTGAGCCGGTCGCGCCCGCCGGGTGCCGGCAGGTCAGCGCGGCATCGGAACCGGTGTGCGGCACGCCGTCGGGAACGGTGGTCGGACTCTGCCCGCCCAGGCACAGCGCGGCGGGACGGGCCGCGCCGGGCACGAGCGCGCGCAACTTCGCGAGCGCCTGCGCGGTGGCCGCGAACCACGCGTACGGATCGGCGTGTCCGGGCCGCCAGGTCGCCGCGCCGGGGTAGCCGGCGGTGGTCGCGCCCAGGACTGCGCCGGCCGGGTCGAGCGCGAGGGCGCGTACCGAATTGCTCCCGACGTCGACGCCGACGACGACCCCGGGGGTGCCGGCCACGCTCAGCCGCCCACGAGGACGCGATAGACCGGCGACTCGGCGGCCAGTCGGAAGGCCGCGTCGACGTCGGTGAGCGCGTACGTCGCGGTGACCAGCGCGTCCAGTTCGGCGGCGAGCCGGCCCGAGGCGATGATCGCGGCGGCCTCGGTCCAGTCCTGCGGCTCCTGGCTGTACACGCCGACGATGCTCAGTTCGTGGTGGTGCACGTGGTCCGGGCCGACCCCGGCCAGGACGTCCTTCGGGAAGGCGCCGAACAGCACCACGGTGCCGCCGTCGTCGCACAGGGACAGCGCGGTCTCCAGCGCGCCCGGGGCACCGGCGGTGACGAAGACGACGTCCTGCTTCCCGCCGGCGGCGGCCTCCTCCGGGGTGCTCGTCCAATCGGCGCCGGCCTCGCGGGCCTGGGTCAGGCGCTCCGGGCTGATGTCGATCAGCCCGACCGACGCGGCGCCCTTGAACCGGGCCAGGGCCAAGTGCAGGCGACCCATGTACCCGGCGCCGATCACCGCCACCCGGTCGCCCGCGCGCAGTCCGCCCAATCGGGCCGAGTGCGCGACGCACGCCAGCGGTTCGCCCATCGCGGCGTGCGCGATCGGCGCGTCGCCGGTACGGAACGCCTGGAGCGCCTTGACCTTGACGAACTCGGCGAAGCCGGCACCCATCGATATGGTGCCGTCGGCCAGCGCACCGCCCTGCGGTCGTTTGCACAGCGCGCTGCGCCCGCGCCGACACGACGTGCAGGTACCGCACCGGGTGAGCAGGTCGACGGTGACCGTGTCGCCGACGGCCGCGACTCCGGGCAGCCCGGCGACGGCGTCGCCGACCGCGACCACCTCGCCGGCGACCTCGTGGCCGGGGGCGACCGGGTAGATCGGCTTGGTGCCCAGGTAGAGCCGGCGCTCCATGGTGCACAGTCCGGTGCGCCCGACCCGCACGAGCACGTCCTCGGGCCCGACCTCGGGGACCGGCTCCTCGCGCAGATCGACCTGCTCGGGGGCGGTGACTACGGCAACTCGCATGTGGGGCTCCTCGGTTGGGGATTGGGTGGCGATCAACGGCGGGTGCGGAAATCGGGACGCGGGCGGCGGGCGAACTCGGTACGCGGGCGGCGTCGGAACCCGGGTCGCGGGCGGCTTCGGCACCCGGTACGCGGCCGCGTCGGCACTCAGGACGCGGGCAGCGTGGGCCACCGCGACCGCAGCGGTACGCCCGCCCGGGCGAGCAACGCTCGGGACGCGCGCGCCGCCTCGGTGCGCAGCGCGCCTTCGTCGACGGTGACGCACACGTGGTCGCGGACCACGGCCCGTCCGCCGATCAGCACGTCGCGGACCGAGCGGCCGTCGCCGGACCACACCAACTGCTGGGCGATGTCGCCACGCGGGGTCCACTGGGGACCGGTGGCGTCGTGCACGACCAGGTCGGCGTACTTGCCGGGTTCCAGCGAGCCGACCCGATCGGCCATGCCGACCGCCTCGGCGCCGCCGATGGTGGCCCATTCCAGGGCCTCGGCGGCGCCGGGGCCGGTGGGGTCGACGGCCATGTCCTTGGCCAGGCCGACCGCGAGCGCGGCGGTGCGCAGCAGGTCGGCCGAGTCGGCGGCGTTGCCCGCGTCCGTGCCCAGCGCGAGCCGGCCGCCGCGGCGCAGCAACTCGGCATGCCGCCCGGCCCGGGTGACGCCCTGGCCCAGCCGCAGGTACGCCCACGGGCAGTAGGCGACCGCGCTACGGCTCGCCAACAGCGCCTCGATCTCGGCGTCGTCGAGCCACACCGCGTGCGCGAGCAGCAGGTGCGGGCCCAGTACACCCAGGTCGGCCAGGTGCAGTACGGGCCGGCGCCCGGTGCGCCGCAGGTAGTCGTCGGGGTCGGCGCCGGACGGCGACAGGTGCATCGTCATCCGCGCGCCGGTGCCCCGGGCCAGGTCGGCCGCGCCGGCCAGCAGTTCGTCCGAGGCCAGGCCGTGCCCGACCAGGGTGACCCAGGCCTCGACTGGGCCGCCCGCCGGGTAGGCGTCGACCAGCGCGGCGAGCCGGTCCAGCACCTCGGCGGCGGGCGCGGCGAACGGGGCGCCGGGCACGTCCCAGCCCCACGCGCCGATCCCGCCGCGCACACCGACCTCGGTCATCGCGGCGGCCACCCGGTGGGGGTGGGCCACGGTGCCCGCCTCGATGATCGTGGTGACGCCGTTGCGCACGCTCTCCACGCCGGCCAGCAGCGCGGACAGCGTGTCGTCGGCGGGTCGGTGCGCCGCGTGCAGCGGCACCGCCCAGGTGTCGACGGAGGCGCCCGGCGGCAGGTCGTCCGGGATCCGGGCGCGCGCCAGCGGGTCGCCGGTCTGGTGCAGGTGCGCGTTGACCATGCCGGGCGTGACCACGCAGTCGCTCGCGTCCAGTTCGGGGGTGCCCGGCCAGCGCGCCCGCAGCTCGCCGGTGGCGCCGACGGCCAGGATGCGCTCGCCCGCGACGGCGACGGTGCCGCCCAGCAACACCTCGCGGCGCGCGTTCATGGTGACCACGTCACCGCCCACGACCAACAGGTCGGGCCGCGTCGGCCCGGCGCCGTTCACGTTGCTCTCACCTGCGAACTCACCATGTCTGGGGACACTAGGCCCGGTGCCGTCCGCAGGCATCGTGGCCGGGAGCACAATCAAGTGGGCCCAGTACATGCCGGGGACACAATGCGAGCACAGGGCGACGAGGGCAAACCTGGCCTGGTGCCGCGCCCGGCGCCGGGCGACCCTCGCCGGCGCGGCACCGGTGCCGTGTCGGGCGAGGCATACCAGGTTGCGGCGCCCGGCACGGCGTACGGCTCGAAGGTTCGTCCGCCGCGTCCAGGGAGTTGCCGCATGTCCGACACCACCACCAGCGAGCCGCGCATCCGCGCCGACTGGCTGCGCCCGGACCCGTATCCGCAGTTGATCGGCGGACACGAGTCGTTCGACGGTGCGGCGCGGCCGGTGTTCGACCCCTCGACCGGCGGGCAGGTCGCCTCCTGGCTGGCGGCGAGCGACGCCGAGGTCGAGGGCGCGATCGCCGCGGCCCGGTCCAGTTTCGACGCGAAGGTGTGGCAGCGCATGCCGGGCCCGCGCAAGGCCGAGGTATTGGAGGCGGCGGCCGCGGCGATCCGCGCGGACGCGCCTCGGCTGGCCGCGCTGGAGGCGATGGACACCGGGAAGGCGGTCTCGGGGGCGCTGACCAACGACGTGTACGAGGCGGCCAACGCGTTCTCGTACGCGGCGGCGATCTGTCGCACCACGCACGGTGACGTGCGCCGCTCGTCCTTCCCGCCGGACCTGCTGCCCGGCGGCGGCCCGGACCTGTTGACGTTGCGGCTGCGCGAGCCGGCCGGCGTGGTGGCCGAGTTGTTGCCGTGGAACGGGCCGCTGATGACGGGCAGCCAGCGGATCGCCTCGGCGCTCGCGGCCGGGTGCTCGATCGTGGCCAAGCCGCCGGTGGACGCGGTGGTGACGCTGGTCGAGCTGGGCCGGATCCTGACCGCCGCCGGGCTGCCGGCGGGGGTGTTGAACATCGTGCTGGGCCCGGGCTCGACGGTCGGCGAGCGGTTGATCACCGACCGGCGGATCGACCTGATCAGCCTGACCGGCGGCACCGAGACCGGCCGACACGTGCTGGCCGCCGCCGCGCGCAACCTCACCCCCGTACATCTGGAACTGGGCGGCAAGTCGCCGGTGGTGGTGTTCGCCGACGCCGACTTGGACCAGGCGGTGGGCTGGGCGATGATGGCCGCGTTCGTGAACATGGGCGAGGTGTGCGTCGCGGGCAGCCGGCTGCTGGTCGAGGAATCGGTCTACGACCAGGTGGTGGAGGCGGTCGCGGCGGCGGCGGCCACCCTGCCGGTGGGCGACGCGCTGCATCCGGACACCTTCATCGGACCCTTGATCAACGAGCGCCACGCGGACCGGGTGCGCGGTTTCGTGAGCCGGGCCCTGGACGCGGGCGACGCCTCGGTGGTGGGCAAACCCGCCCTTCCGGACGGCCTCCTGCCGACCTATGTCGCGCCGACCGTGCTGGGCCGAGTGCGCCATGGGTGCGAGGTGGAGCAGGAGGAGGTGTTCGGGCCGGTGCTGGCCGCGATGCCGTTCCGCGACGAGGCCGAGGCGATCGCGCTGGCGAACGGCACCCGGTACGGCCTCAACGGCACGGTGTTCACCCGCGACATCGAGCGCGCGTTCCGCTTCTCGGACGCGCTGGACTGCGGCGAGGTCAACGTGAACTGCCATTTCGCGCCGGACATGAACGGCGGACGCGGCGAGCCGCGCCGGGCCAGCGGGTTCGCCCGGACCGGCGTGGACGCGTACACCCGTACCAAGGCGGTGAACGTCCAGGTGCACAGCGGGTGAAGCGTGGGGTTGTGCTGGGAGACCAATGACCACACCTGACCGAGCTTCATACCTTCTGATTGTCAGACCAACAGCCTGACCCACACCCTGAGGAGGCCCGATCGTGGCCGTTACCGGGATGAACCACGCGGTGCTGTACGTGCGCGACGCACACCGGACCGCCCGGTTCTACAACGAGGTGCTGGACTTCATCACCGTCATCGACGGCCCGCCCGGCAGTTACGTCTTCATGCGGGCTCCCGCCTCCGAGAACCACCACGACATCGCGTTCTTCACGATCGGTGCCGAGGCGGGCGACTCGCAGGCGGGCCGGCGCACCGTGGGGATGTACCACGTGGCGTGGGAGGTGCCCTCGCTCGACGCGCTGGCCGAGGCCCGCGAACGCCTGGTGGCGGCGGGCGCGTTGATCGGCGCGAGCGACCACGGCGCGAACAAGAGCCTGTACGCCAAGGACCCCGACGGCCTCGAGTTCGAGGTCATGTGGCTGGTCCCGCCCGCGTATTGGGGCGACGAGGAGCACGAGGCGATCATCCGGCCGCTGGACCTGGACGCCGAGCGCGAGCGCTTCGCGGCCCTGGCGGGCGCGTAGTGCCCTTGCGGGCACCGGGGGACCGGATCCCGTTCGCCAAGGTCGCGCGCCGCACGATCTCCGAGGAGGTCCGTGACGCGCTCCTGGCGAGCGTGCGCGAGGGCGACCTGCGCCCCGGCGCCCAACTGCCCCCGGAACGAACCCTGTGCGAGCAGTTCGGGGTGGCCCGCACCTCGGTGCGGGAAGCGATCCAAGGACTCGTCTCGCTGGGTTGCCTGGTCAAGCGGGGCAACCGGTTCTACGTTGCCGAGCGACTGCCCGGGGTGTCCTTCGACGAGGACGACGGCCGCAAGCTGCGCGTGTCCGAACTGTTCGAGGTACGGCAGGTGACCGAGGTGGCCATCGCCCGCCTCGCCGCCATCCGGGCCGCACCCGACGAACGGGCCGAGATCAGCGAACTCGCGGCCGGCTTCGACGCACAGATGACCCTGGAGGCGTTCCGCCGCCAGGACCGCCGCTTCCACGCGGCGCTGGCCCGCGCGTGTGGCAACACCACACTGCGTGAGCTGTACGCGAAGGTGCTCGACGCGGTATTCGCGTCCGGCGACTTCGCCTCGCTCCTCGACGCCGAGGGCAACGCCGAGGCGGTGCGCCAGGTGATCGCCGAGTCCTGCCGCTCACACCGCGGCATCGCCGAGGCGGTCGCGGCCCGCGCCCCCGACGCCGCCGCACGCGCCGCCGCCGACCACCTCGGCGAGGTCGAGCGGCAGATGACCGCCCGGATGTTCTAGGACACGCTCTGGCGCGGTCGGCACGACGGCCGGCCCGTCCGAGGGAGCAATTGCGCGCATCTACCGGAGAGGACGGTCCTGACATGAGCGAGGTACAACGCGTCTGGGCCTTCGACGACAGCGAGTTCGTCGAGGTCAAGCCGGGATTCCGGCGCCGGGTCTACACCGGCGACGAGATGATGCTGACCCTGTGGCGGATCCGCGAGGGCTGCGGTCCCACCCCCTACGACGACCATCCCGAGCACGAGCAGTACGGCATGGTGCTCAAGGGCAAGCTGGACTTCCGGATCGACTCGGACGAGCGGCAGGTGCTCGGCCCGGGCGACGTCTACTGGGCGCCCAAGGGCTGCGATCACGGGGACAGCCTGTTCATCGGCGACCCCGAGCACGGCGAGACCTGGATCCTGGACATCTTCACCCCGCCGCGCGACGAATACCGCAACGGCTGATCCACGGCAGAGATCGCGGCACCGCACCCTCGCGGGATCGCGAACAGGCAACTCGGCACCACCACACCACTGTCGGACGGTAGCGGTCGCCCCAGGCGCCGCGCACCGACCCCCACCCGCTTCCGGGCCGCAATCCCCCGCGCAACCGGAACGGGCCCTCCGCCGGACCGACATTCCACAACCCCGGCCCGCGGCACCGAACACCCGAGCCCGGCACGCCCACCGTGCCCGCCCGGGTCGCCGCGCACCCGTCGGTCCGTGTCGAACCAACGCGCCCTGATTCGTCTGGAGACCTTCCGATGAAGAACATGGTTCGAGTCATCGCGGCCTCGGTCATCATACCGGGACTGCTCGTCACCGCCTGTGGCGGTGGCTCCTCTTCCTCCTCCACCTCCGCCGGGGCGCCCGCCTCGGCCGGTGCGCCCGGCGCCGGCACCCTTCCCGCCAACGAACCCGACGTCAACAAGGACAAGAAGGTCGTCATCGGGGTGATGAGCCCCGGCGACACCAAGGACAAGGGCTACTACCAGAGCTTCGTCGACGAGGCGAACGGCTATGCCGACGCCAACGGGTGGAAGCTCGTCGTGGTCGACAAGATCAACCCGGCCAACGCGGTCCAGCAGGCCCGCAACCTGTGTCGGCAGAAGGTCGACATGATCGCGATCGGCGCCAGCGAGCTCAAGGACGCGCTCAGCGCGGCCAAGGAACCGCAGTGCAAGGGCATCGCCTGGTACATCAGCGGCGGCCAGGGTGTGACCCAGACCCCCGAGTTCACCCAGTCCCTCGACTACATCAACGAATCGCTCTACGTGGCCGGTTACGCGGCCGGCCTGATCCTCAAGGAGAACGGCGGCAAGAAGGCCGGCTACATCACCGGCCCCGACCTCCAGTTCGCCCGGGACGTGGCCAAGGCCTTCGAGGCGGGCATCAAGAAGGTCGTCCCGGACGCCGAGATGGTGCAGACCTACACCGGCGACTTCAACGACTCCGGCAAGGCCAAGGAGGCCGCCCAGGCGCAGATCAGCCAGGGCGTCAAGGTGATCTACCCCTACCTCGGCGGCGCCACCGACGTGGTCACCCAACTCGCCAACGAGAAGGGCGTCCCGGCGCTCACCCCCGGCACCGACCGCTGCTCGACGCCGGGCGCGCAGTACGCGGTGTCGGTGATCTTCAGCCCTGGCGCCTACTTCGCCGGCGCGCTGGAGGACTTCAAGAAGGGCACCCTGCGGATGGGCGTGGCCCGCGAATGGCACCTGGGCAAGGACCCGGTGCCCACGGTCAAGCTCTGCAAGCCCACCGGCGACCAGGAGCAGCAGCTCAAGACCCTGATCCAGGACATCGGCAGCGGGAAGGTGAAGGTCGATGAGGCCGTCGCCGCAGGCAAGTGACACCGCCGTGACCACCCCCGACCCACGACCCCGGGCCGCCGCCGAGCACCCGGCCGCGCCGTCCGTTCTCACCGTCCCCGTCGTGCAACTGCTCGGCATCGGCAAGCGGTTCGGCGCGGTGCGAGCGTGCGAGGACGTCTCGCTGCGGGTGCAGGCCGGCGAAATCCACGGCCTGCTCGGCGAGAACGGCGCGGGCAAGAGCACCCTGATGAAGATCCTGCTCGGCCTGGTCGTGCCGGACACCGGCCGCATCCTGCTGCGCGGCGAACCCGCCACGATCACCGACCCCTCGGCCGCCGCGGCACACGGAATCTCCATGGTGCACCAGCACTTCAGCCTGGTGGACCGGCTCAGCGTCTGGGAGAACGTGGTGCTCGGCGACCGGGGCCGGGTGGACCGGGACCGGGCCCGTGCGCTGGTGCGTGACGTGGGCGGGCGCTACGGCCTGGAGGTGGACCCCGACGCGTGTGTCGAGGACCTGTCCACCGGCCAGCGCCAACGCGTCGAGATCGTCAAGTGCCTGCGCCGCGACCCCGGCGTGCTGATCCTGGACGAGCCGACCTCGGTGCTGACCCTGGAGGAGTCGCGCGAACTGTTCACCGTGCTGCGCCGGGTGGTCGCCGACGAGGGCAAGGCGGTGATCCTGATCAGCCACAAGCTGGACGAGATCGTGCACGCCACCGACCGGGTCACCATCATGCGCCAGGGGCGCGTGGTGGCCCGGCGGGCCACCGCCGACACCGATGTGCGCTCACTGGCCCGGGAGATGGTCGGGCGCGAACTGTCCAAGTGGACCGCCGCGTCGGCGGTCGGCGCGCTGGACGCGCTGATCGAGCCCGGCACCGGCACCCCGACCGGCGGGGAAGCGCTGCTGGACGTACGCGAACCGGCCGCCGAGCCCGTCCCGGAGCCCAGGCCGCCGGCCGGCGAGGTACGGCTGCGGATCAGCGACGCGCACGCGAGCACCACCGACCGACGCCCGCTGCTGCGCGGGCTGACCCTGGAGGTGCGCGCCGGCGAGATCCTGGGCATCGCCGGCGTCGAGGGCAACGGCCAAGCGGCGCTGGGCGATCTGCTCTCCAGCCTGCTTCCGCTCAGCGCCGGCCGGGTGGAGGTGTGCGGCGCGCCGGTGGCCGCCGGCCGGCCCGGCGCGATGCACGCCGCCGGGGTCGGCATCGTGCCCGAGGACCGACACGTGTCCGGTTGTGTGCTGGACATGAGCGTCGCGGAGAACCTGGTCCTGGCCGACCTGGCCTCGGTCACTCGCAAGGGACTGCTGAGTCGGCGCCGGATGGCGGCGCGGGCCCGGCAGTTGATCGAGGAATTCGAGATCGCCACCCCCTCTCCGGACACCCCGATGCGACAACTGTCCGGCGGCAACCAGCAAAAGGTGGTGTTGGCCCGCGAACTTGCTGCCCAACCAGCGGTGTTGGTTGCCGCACAACCGACCCGCGGTCTGGACATCGGCGCGATCGAGTACATGACCGAACGGCTGCACGCCGCGGCGCGTTCCGGCATCGCGGTGCTGCTGCTGTCCACCGAACTGGGCGAGATCCTCACACTCTCGCACCGCGTCGCGGTCATCCACCGAGGCGCCGTCGTCGGCGAGATGGACCGCGCCGACGTCGACACCGAGCGATTGGGCCTGCTGATGGGAGGCCAGGCGGCATGACCTCGACCCTGACATCCGAACGCGCCCCGGCCGTCGCCGCCCCGTCGGCCGGCCCTCGTCGCCGACCCCGGATCGCCGATCTGGGCACCCCGCTGCTGTACGCGGCGTCGTTGTCCACCGCACTCGTCCTGGCCGGCCTGCTCATCGCACTGGTCGGCCAGTCCCCGTGGGACGCGGCGAGCGCGATGTACGACGGCAGCCTGGCCGACGGCGCGGCCATCGGGCAGAGCATCGACCAGGCCGCACCGCTGCTCCTGGTCGCGATCGGCTCGGTGATCGCCGCCCGCGCGGGCATCTTCAACATCGGCCAGGAGGGCCAACTCCTGGTCGGCGCGAGCGTCGGCGCCGCGATCGCCCTGTTCACCCCCGGCCCCGGCGCGCTCGTGCTGATCCTGGCCCTGCTCGGCGCGGCGGTCGGCGGCGCCCTGTGGGCGGCCATCGCGGCCCTGCTCTTCTACTGGCGCGGCGTCGCCGTGGTGATCAGCACCCTGCTGCTGATCTTCGTGGCGAACCAGGCCGTTTCGTACGCGGTCAACTCGCCGTCGCTGCTACGCGAGAAGGCGGTGCCCGGCCAGGTCACCACGTCGCAGTCGGACATGCTGGCGGAGTCGGTCTGGCTGCCCCGGATCGGCGAGTACCCGAACTTCAACATCGGCGCGGGCATCTTCATCGCGCTCGTGCTCGCGGTCGGCACCTCGGTGGTCCTGGTGCGCAGCCGGCTCGGCTTCCGGGTGCGGATGCTCGGGCTCAACCCCAAGGCCGCGCATCGGGCCGGTGTCGGCGCGGTGCTGATCGGCGGCGGCGCGCTGCTCGCCTCGGGCGCGTTCGCCGGCCTGGCCGGCGGCGTGATGCTCACCGGCAGCGGCCACCGCATGCAGGACGGCTTCGCCGACAACGTCGGCTTCGACGGGCTGCTGGTCGCGCTGGTGGCCCGGGACAAGCCGATGCTCGCCGTGCCCGTCGCGCTGTTCTTCGGGGCACTGCGCGCCGGCGGCGGCTTCCTGTCCGCGACCGGCGTACCGCGCTACATCGTCGCCGTGGTCACCGCGCTCCTGGTGCTGGCCACGGTCTTTCCCGCCGCCTACGCCGAGGTGCGCCGCCGGCGCGCCGTCGGTGCGGCCTGAGACCGGGAGGTTGACATGATCGACGACCTTGCCATGGTCCTTGCCAGCTCGGTCCGCCTCACCGTGCCACTGGCCTTCGCCGCGTGCGGCGAGTACATCGCCGAACGGGCCGGCACGATCAACATCTCGGTCGAGGCGATGATGCTCGGCGGCGCGTTCAACGCCGTATGGGGCGCCTCGTTGACCGGATCCGCGTCCTTCGGACTGGCGTTCGGCATGGTCGCCGGACTGGTCATCGGGTTTGTGCACGCCGAGTTCAGCCACCGCCTGTCGGTCAACACCTACGTGGTCGGGCTCGCCCTGAACGCGCTCGTGCTCGGCCTGACCAGCTTCCTGCTCGACTCGGTCGACCTGACCGGGCATCAGGTGGACGCGGTGAACATCCCGATCCTGTCCGACCTGCCGCTGCTGGGACCGGTGTTGTTCGCCCACCGCTGGCCCGCCTACCTGCTGGTGGGGGTGATCCCGCTGGTGTGGTGGCTGGTCCAGCGCAGCCGATTCGGTCTGGAACTGCGCGCCGCCGGGGAGAACCCCCAATCGGCCGACGTGACCGGGATCGACGTGCGTCGCCGGCGCCGGCAGAGCGTGCTCCTGTGCGGCGTGCTCGCCGGACTCGGCGGCGCCTACCTCGCGGTCGGCGAAGTGGGCGCGTTCAACCAGAACATGACCGCGGGTCGCGGCTTCGTGGTGATCGCCGCGGTGATCTTCGGCGGCTGGACGCTGCGCGGCACGATGGCCGGCTGCCTCGTGTTCGGTGCCGCCGACGCGATGCGGCTGGCGCTGCCCGCGCTGGGCGTGCACCTCAACTCGCAACTGCTGATCGCCGCGCCCTATCTGTTGGCGTTGCTCGCGATGATGTTCCTGGCCAAGACGCACCGTCAACCGGCCGCACTCGGGGCCCCGTTCGTGCGGGGGATCGTGTGAGGGCCGTTCTACACCGGGGACACGGCGGCCCCGAGATCCTCGAAGCGGCAGCACTGCCCGATCCCGAACCGGGCCCGGGCGAAGTGCTGATCGCCGTCCGCGCCGCCGCGGTGAACCGGCTCGACCTGTTGCAACGCCGCGGTCCCGGCCTGCTGCCCGGCTTCACCCTTCCGCACGTGCCCGGGATGGACGTCTCCGGCGACGTGCTCGCCATCGGCGAGGGGGTGCGCGAACGCCGGGTCGGCGACCGGGTGTTGGTCAACCCGGCGCTGCACTGCGGTGGATGCGCCGCGTGCCGGGCGGGGGAGGACGCCTGGTGCGCGGCACTGCGTGTGGTGGGCGGCAACCGGCCCGGCGGCTACGCCGAGTTGATGGTGGTGCCCGCCGGCCGCACCCACCCGATCCCGGCGCGTTGGGAACACGAGGCCGCGGCGAGCCTGCCGACCGCGTACGGCATGGCCTGGCAGGGCCTGGTCGTGCGCGGCGGCCTGCGCGCGGGCGAGACGCTGATGGTGCACGGCGCGGGCAGCGGGGTCAGCATCGCCGCGGTGCAGCTGGCCCGGGCCCTGGGCGCCCGCGTCGTGGTCACCTCCGGCTCCCGGGCCAAACTGGACCGGATGGCGGCGCTGGGTGCCGACGTGCTGATCGATACCCGCAGTTCGGATCCGGTTGCCCAGGCCCGGGCGGCGACCGGCGGGGCCGGTGTGGACCTGGTGCTCGACCATGTCGGCCCGGCGCTGTTCCAGGCGTCGCTGCACGCGCTGCGCCCGCGCGGCCGGTTGGTGTTCTGCGGGGACACCACCGGCACCGAGGCGACGTTCGACCTGCCGCACGCCTTCCACACCGGGGTCACGCTGCTGGGCGCGGGCTCGTGCGGCGCGGCGGACTTCGAGACCATGATCGGGTTCTGTCTGGAGCGGGGGCTGTTCCCGGTCCCGGACACCACCTACCCGCTCGCTGACGCCGCCGAGGCGCATCGCCGGCTGGCGGGCGGCGCCGCGTTCGGCAAGATCACCCTGCTGCCCGGCAGTTCGGCATGAGCCCCGCCGAGGCCCTGCTCGTGCTCGTGGCGGGCCTCGGCGCGGGCACGGTCAACACCGTGGTGGGCTCCGGCTCGCTGCTCACCTTTCCCGTCCTGCTCGCGCTCGGCTACCCGCCGGTGGTGGCCAACGTGTCCAACACGGTCGGGCTCACCCCCGGCTCGATCAGCGGCGCGCTCGGATATCGGCGCGAACTGGCCGCGCAGTCGGCGCGGTTGCTGCCGCTGTCGATCGCCGCGGTGCTCGGCGGGGCCAGTGGCGGCCTGCTCCTGCTCGGCCTGCCACCGGGCGCGTTCCGCGCGGTGGTACCGGCCCTGATACTGCTCGCCGCGCTGTTGATGGCCGTCCAGCCGTGGTTGTCCCGGCGCCTGCGCGCCCGTCGCGAACGACACGCGGACCCGGAGCACGACACGGGCACGGGTACCGGCGTCGGCCCGGCCCTCTCCGCCGCGGTGTTCACGGTCAGCGTGTACGGCGGCTACTTCGGCGCCGCGCAGGGCGTGTTGCTCCTGGCACTGCTGGCCACGGTGCTCGACGAGGACCTGAACCTGCTCAACGGCCTGAAGAACCTGCTCCAAGCCCTGGTCAACCTGGTGGCCGCGCTCCTGTTCACCCTCACCGCCGACGTGGCCTGGATCCCGGTCCTCCTGCTCGCCCTGGGTTCGGTGGCCGGCGGCCGCCTCGGCGCACTCCTCGGCCGCCGAGTCCCGGCCCCGGTCCTCCGCACCCTGGTGGTCGTAGTCGGCACAACGGTAGGCATCGCCCTGCTGCTCACCTGACCCCCAAACCCTTCCCCTCCACCCACCCCCAGCCACATCCACCCGCCCGACCCGGCCCCCACAAGGCTCCCGCCGCCCACGACACGCCCTCGCCCATAACCCGACCCGCCCGCCCGACCTCTCGCCCTCGCGAGCCGATCCGCCCCGCGCGCCCGACCCGGCCCCCACAGGGCTCCCGCCGCCCACGGCACGCCCTCGCCCATAACCCGACCCACCCCGCCGCCCGACCTCCAGACGCACCCGCGAGCCCATTCGCCCGTCCACTCCCCTTCCGACCCCATCCCACTCACCCGAGCCACCTCGCCTGCTCGAGCCGCCCACCCACCACGCGCCCCACCCACCACGCGCCCCACCATTCACGATGCACCCCGCGACGACGCGCCGCGCCCACAACGCGCCCCGCCACCCGTAACGCTCACACCCCCCGCCCGCCCGACCTCTCGCCGACAAGGCTCCCCCCGCCGACGACACGCCCTCGCCCGCAACCCGCTCCGCTCCGCGTGACGCGCACCCCCTGCCGTCCGACCGATCCGTCTCCCTGAAAGAAGGACTCCCATGCTCCGCTGGCTCACCGCAGGTGAATCGCATGGACCCGCGCTCACCGCCGTCCTGGAGGGACTGCCCGCCGGGGTGGAGATCTCCTCCGCCGATCTGGCCCGGGCGCTGGCCCGGCGCCGCCTGGGCAATGGTCGGGGTGCGCGGATGCGGTTCGAACGCGACGAGGTCGAGTTCAACGGCGGCGTCCGGCACGGGGTGACCCAGGGCGGCCCGGTCGCGCTGCGTGTGGCCAACACCGAATGGGCCAAGTGGGCCGAGGTGATGGCCCCCGACCCCACCGACGCCGACGGCCGGCGCTACGACGAACCGGGTCGGCTCCCGGACCGCGGTCGCGGCGCCGCGCTGACCCGGCCCAGGCCCGGGCACGCCGACCTCGCCGGCATGCAGAAGTACGGCTTCGACGACATCCGCCCGGTACTGGAGCGGGCCAGCGCGCGCGAGACGGCTGCCCGGGTGGCCATCGGTGAGGTGGCGCGCGCGTTCCTGGCCCAGACGCTGGGCGTGGAGATCCTCAGCCACGTGGTGCGGATCGGCGCGGTTGCGCTGCCCGGGGCGCTGGTGCCCGAACCCGGCAGCGGGGGCGCGATCGACGCCGACCCTGTGCGCTGCGTGGACCCCGACACCGCCGCCGCGATGAACGCCGAGATCGAGGCCGCGCACAAGGACGCCGACACGCTCGGCGGCGTGGTCGAGGTGGTGGTGTACGGCCTGCCGCCGGGCCTGGGCAGCCACGTGCACTGGGACCGGCGCCTGGACGCCCGGCTCGCCGCCGCGCTGATGGGCATTCAGGCGATCAAGGGGGTCGAGGTCGGCGACGGCTTCACGACCGCGACCCGGCGCGGCTCGGTCGCGCACGACGAGATCACCCCGGTCGCCCCCGGCCGACCCGGACCCGCCCGGGTGCGCCGCGAGACCGGACGCGCGGGCGGCATCGAGGGCGGCATGACCTCCGGCGAACTCCTGCGGGTACGCGCGGCGATGAAGCCGATCTCCACCCTGTCCCGGGCGCTGGCCACCTTCGACGTGCGCACCGGCGACCCGGCCAAGGCGATCGCCCAGCGCAGCGACGTGTGTTCGGTGCCCGCCACCGGCGTGGTCGCCGAGGCGATGGTCGCGCTGGTGCTCGCGGACGCGGTGCTGGAGAAGTTCGGCGGGGACAGCGTGGCCGAGACCCGCCGCAACGCCCAGGCGTACCTCGCGGCCCTGCCGGTGACCGTCGCCGACGCGTGAGCGCGGGTGTCGAGCCGCAGGCGACCGATGGGCTCCGGGGCGATCACCCCGGAGCCCATCGGCGGGTCAGCCCTCGGCCGGCGCGCCCGCGAGCAGCCGCTCGCGCAGGCCCGGGTCCAGCGCCGCGTCCACGCACGTCCAGGCCATCGCCAGACCACCGTCCAGCAGCGCCCGATCCGCGGCGGGCCGCACGGCGTACGCGGCGAACTCGGCCTGGTGCAGCCCGACGGTGCCCGAGTCGATCGAGACCAGTGGCTGGATGGCGGGAATCGCCAGCGACACGTTGGCCATGTCGGTGGAGCCCGCCTGCCGGTCGTCGACCGCGGTCACCGGTGGGAACTCGCGTCCCGCGGCCAGTGCGTTGCGCTCGTACGCGGCCAGCAGGTCGCCGTCGTGCCGGAACTCGGAGTACGCGGGCGAGGTCGAGGAGATGGTCAGCCGCGACCGGGTCGCCACCGCGCCCGCCTGGAAGCACTCGCGCACCCGCGCCTCCAGATCGGTCAACCCGGCCAGCGTCGCGGCCCGCACGTAATAGGCGGCCTCGGTGTGCTCGGGGATCACGTTCGGCACCTGACCGCCGGTCGTGGTGATCCCGTGCACCCGCTGATCCGGCGTCATGTGCTGGCGCAGCAGCCCGATCGCCACCTGGGCCACGGTCAGCGCGTCGGCGGCGTTGACGCCGTCCTCGGGACACGCGGAGGCGTGCGCGGCCCGACCGTCGTACTCGACGTGCAGTTGCGCGCGGGCCAGGCAGGTCGGGTCCAGGCGCTCGCGCGGCGAGGGGTGCACCATCATTGCCGCGTGCACCCCGGCGAACGCGCCGCGCTCGAGCATGAGCACCTTGCCGCCGCCGTTCTCCTCGGCGGGGGTGCCCAGCACCCGCACGGTGATGCCCAGGTCGTCGGCCAGCGCGCCGAGCGCGAGCGCGGCGGTGGTCGCGGCGGAGGCGATCACGTTGTGCCCGCACGCGTGCCCGATGCCCGGCAGCGCGTCGTACTCGGCACAGATTCCCAGCACCAGCGGTCCGCTGCCGCGTTCGGCGACGAAGGCGGTCGGCAAATCGCAGACCCCCGGGGTGACGGTGAAGCCGTGCTCGCTCAGTTGCTCGCCCAGCCAGCCGCACGCGCGTTCCTCGGCGAAGCCGAGTTCGGGGTGGCCGTGCAGTCGGTGACTGAGTGCAACCAGATCGGGGGCGGCGGCTTGCACCGCCGCCTGGGCAGCGGCCTTTGCGCCGGCCGCGAGGTCGAAGGCTCGCATGCGCGCATCCTGCCCCAGGAAAGACGTAACGGGAAGTGACCGATCGAAGTATCTGTTCCGCGTAACAACGACCGGATAAGGTGCGGAAATCCATGATCGACAAGGTGGAAGTCACGGAAAACCGGACCCCCGTGCCGGACCGGGCGCAGGCGTTCGAGCGGGAACTGAACGTGCTCGCCCTCTCCGGCGACGGCTGGCTCGCGATCCTGCGAGCCCTGGCGCAACGCACCGGCAGGACCGCCCGGCTGGTGGGCGTGCACGGCGGAGTGCTCGCCGCGACCGACGACGGCACCGAGTCGATGACACCGGTCGCCGTCGCGCACGTGTTCGTCGACGACAAGGTGGTCGAGGTCACCTGCGACGAGGGCTGGCGGGCCTCCGCGCTTGCCGTACGGGTGGCGCAACGCCGGGTCGGGCTGCTGCTGTTGGGCGAGCCGGACGGCGCCGACGACGACGAACCGCTGTTGCGGGCGGCGGTGACGGCGGTGGCGATCGAGGCGATCCGCCGGGACGCGGTGGCCACCGCGACCGCCGAGACGGCCGGCCGCTTGATCGACGAACTGCGCTACGGCGCGCTGCGCAACCTCGGCGACGTGACCCGCACCGCCGCGCGCTTCGGCCTGCATCTGGATCGCCCGCACTCCGCCGTGGTGTTCGCCTACGCCGGACCCAACCAGCGCACCTGGACCACCGCGCTGTCGTGGTTGGAGATGCCGGTGCGCCAGGAGGGCGAGCTGGGCCTCGCGGTGCTCTCGGGCAATATCGAGCGGGAGATCAGCCGGATCCGGATCCGGCTCCAGGGCATGGTCGGCGACGTCCCCGTCCTGGCCGCGGCCGGTCCCACGGTCAGCGACCCGCGCGGGACCGCGCGCTCGTTCCACGACGCGGAGACGGTGCTCGGACTGCTGCGCCGACGCCCGGGCGAGGTGCAGCTGATGTTCTCCTCGCTGGGCCTGGCCCAGTTGTTGTTCGGGGTGCCGCCGGCCCGGCTCCAGGCGTTCGTGGACCAGCACCTGGGACCGATCCTGGAACGCGAGGAGTGGGTGGCCACGCTCAGCGCGTGGCTGGCCACCAACGGCAGCCGCGCCGCGGTCGCCGAACTGCTGCACCTGCACCGCAACTCGGTGGGCTACCGGATCGGCCAGATCCGCGAGCTCCTGGGCGCCAATCCGCTCGACCCGGAGGTCACCCTCCAACTCCAGGCGGCGCTGACCGCCCGCGAACTCCTCCTGGCCCTCAAGGAAGTGCCTTAGGCCCGCTCCTGCGCACCCCGGCGGATCCGCGCCACCCGGCACGACGCGGCCCGCCATCGTGCGATTTGGCCCTGTGCGACCCGGCCCCGCGCTGCCCGGCCCCGCGCCGACGCCCGCCCGCCCCGCGGGTCTGCACCCATCCGGATGACTCCCGGGCGAGTCTTCGCCCGGACCGGCCGCGCCTCGGCGGCGGGTCGGCGAGTGTGGGTCACAGTCGTTGCAGCCCCGGCGCGGACCGCCGGGACGTCGGTGCGCGGGTCGTTGCGGTCGAGTTCCGCCGGCCCGGCCCGGATGGTCCACCGGTTGAGAGGCGATCAGCATGACCGAAACCGACGTCACCCGCTCCCCGCAGGCGGCCACCCGGCTGCGCGAGTTGGCGTTCAGCGCGATGTCCGCCGCCGCGGTGCGCGCCGCGCTGCGCCTGGGCCTGCCGGACGCGCTGGGCGAGAGCCCCGCCACCGTGGAGGAGTTGGCGACCGCGGTGTCCGCCCACCCGGGCGCGCTGCACCGGCTGCTGCGCGCGCTGGCGTGCCAGGGCATCTTCGCCGAGGAGCCGGACGGGCGGTACACGCACACCGAGGCGTCCCGGCTGCTGCGCGTCGACGCCCCGCGCAGCATGCGCGACGTCGCGCTGTGGACCACCGAGCCGTGGACGTGGGAGGTGTGGCCGCGTCTGGACGAGGCGGTCCGTACCGGCAAGAGCGTCTTCCCGGGCCTGCACGGCAAGCACTTCTTCGACTACCTGCACGAGGACGCGCCGGAATCGGCCGCCGCCTTCGACCGGGCGATGACCCAGTCCAGCCGGCAGTCCGCCCAGGACGTCACCGCGGTGCTCGACCTCACCGGCATCGACAGCGTCGCCGACATCGGCGGCGGCCAGGGACTCGTGCTGGCCACCCTGCTGGAGCGCAACCCCACCCTGCGCGGCACCCTGCTCGACCTGCCCGGCGTGGTGGCCGCGGCCGACCGCCGCCTCCGTGACGGCGGCGAACTCGCCTCCAGGGCAACCCTGGTGGGCGGCGACTGTCGGGTAGAGATCCCGGTCCGGGCCGACCTGTACATCATCAAGAACATCCTGGAATGGGACGACGACAGCACGTTGCGCACGCTGCGCAACGTCGTGGCGACGGCCGCCCCCGGCGCCCGGGTCGTGATCATCGAGAACCTGGTCGACGAGACCGCGTCGATGCGGTTCACCGCCGCGATGGACCTGTTGCTGCTGCTCAACGTCGGCGGCCGCAAGCACACCAAGGACAGCCTGCTGACCCTGATCGAGCAGGCGGGCCTGCGTGGTCGGGACGTCCGCGCGGTGAACCCGTCGCTACACATGTTCGAGTGCGCGGTGCCGGCCTAGCGGTCCGCCCGGCGCGGCCTGCCGAACCTCCGCACACGGCCGCGGAACCCCCGAAGAGCTACGTAAAGTGATACTCCATAACCCTGTGCTAAACCTCGGACTGCTCCCGGCGAGTGAAGCCGGCCGCGATATCCGCTCGGGAGGCCCAGGGGCGGCCCTCGAATGCAGTCACGCGGGTCGCGGGGTCACCGGGGTCGTTCGATGGTGATTGAGGCGCCTCGCCGATCCCCGTGTGCCGATGCCCGTCGGCAGTTCGCGAAGCGCCGGAAGGATTATCACGATGCGTCGTGCACGCGCTCTTGTCGCCGGTACCGCCCTCGGCTTCGCAGCCCTGACCCTGGCGGTTCCGTCCGCCTACGCCGACGCTCCGGCGCCGGTGAAGCCGGAGCCCGCCCCGGCGGCCGACTCGGAGAAGTCCTGGTCCGGCGAGGCGAAGTGGACGCCCGAGAAGGGCTCCGAACACAGCACTGAGAAGTCGGGCTCCGAAGAGAAGAGCTACGAGAGCAAGGGCAACGAGGGCTCCTCGCACGAGAAGTCCTGGAAGGACCACAAGAGCCCGCACGGTGGCGTGCACACCGGCATCGGTGGCGCCTTCCTCGACGACGGCGCCGCGCTCGGTACGGGCGCGGCCCTGATCGCGGGCGGCATCGGCATGGGCGTCTACGCCCTGCGTCGTCGTCCGGGTGCGGCGGCGGCCCAGGCCTGACCCGTCCTCGCCCAGGCAACACGCGCCGTGGCCACCACCCTCACCAGGGAGGTGGCCACGGCTGTCGTCGTCGCCGGCCGCCCGACCCGCGGCCCACGAGCGCCCAGGAGAGAGGCAACGTCTTGCGAGATCCGGCACCGTCCATGGACACGTCCGAACCACAACCGCCGCCCCGCCGCACCAGCGCCGGAAAACTGATGCTGATCGCCGCGACGGCCGTGCTGCTGGGCATCCTGATGATCAAGCACGACCTGAGCACCGACTCGGGCCCGCCGCCGCAGCCGATGCCCGCAGCCGCGCAACCGAGCACGCCCGCGCCGATGGTGCCCTCGGCGAACCCGAGCCCCGAGCAGGGGTCGCCGGTGATGAAGCGCTCGCAGCCGATGCGGATCAAGATTCCCAAGATCAAGGTGGACGCGCCGTTCATCGGACTGAGCCTGGACGACTCCGGCGTGTTGCAGGTGCCGCCCCCCGCGGACCGCAACTTGGCCGGCTGGTACCAGGACGGGGTCACCCCCGGCGCCCGGGGCAACGCGATCGTGCTCGGGCACGTCGACACGATGATGGGCCCGGCGGTCTTCTGGGGGCTCGGCAGTCTCAAGCCCGGCGACACCGTGGAGATCGAGCGATTCGACGGCAGCGTCGCGAAGTTCGCGGTGGACTCGGTCGAGGTATTTCCCAAGGACGACTTCCCGGACGAGCGGGTCTACGGCAAGACCACCGACGCCCAACTGCGGCTGATCACCTGCGGCGGGGTGTACGACAAGAAGTCCAAGGACTACAAGGACAACGTGGTCGTGTTCGCCCACCTGCTGCCCCCCACGTAGGCGCCGGCCCGGTGCCGCGCGGGTAGGCACCCCGTCGCCGCACACGGGCCGCACCACGCGCGCAACGCGAACACACCGCGCGAAACGCCACGCCGACACCACGCGCGGCGCAACGAACACGCCGCGGCCGGCCCCGGATTCCTCTCCGGGACCGGCCGTTTCGGACGCCCGCCGGCTGCTGCGGTCGTCCCCGGTCGTGGCTGCCTACCGGTCGAGTTCGCCGCCCACTTCGGCGTCGGCCTCGGCCCGACACGCCACCGCGCGCAGCACCGTGACCATGGTTTCCTCGGGGTCCAACTCGACGGCCGGCACCCGCCACGCGACGAATCCGTCCGGTCGGATCAACACGGCCCCCTCGTCGGTGACACCGTGCAGTTGCGCCCAGTCGACGTCGGGCGCGGTGACCAGGTCCACCATCGCGGACTCCGCCTCGGTGCCCACCCGGTGGACCGCCACCGGCACCCCGAGCAGCCCGCTCGCCCGCCGCGCCGCCTGCCGCCACACCTCGCCCGCCGTACCCGCGCCGACCAGCAGCACCAGTGAGGTCTCGTACAGGTCCAGCGTGGATACCCGGGTGTCGCCCCGGCGCAGCCACACGTGCGGCGCCCGGGTGCCGGGGTCGCCGCTGGGCGGGCGGAACCGCTCGGGCAGTACCGGGACTTCGGGATCCGCGCCGAGCACGGCGTCGGAGGCGTAGCGGTAGCCGAGCACCACGCCCAGCACACCGGGCTGCTTGCCGCCGCCGGCCACCGGGGGAGCGGCGTATCCCGGGTGGCTGTGTTCGGCCGAACGGGTGGACGCGCGGGCGGCCGTGGCCCTGGCCACCGGCCGGCGCTCGGCCTCGTAGGTGGCCAGCAGGTCGGCGCCCGCGTGCCCGTTCAGCACGGCCGCGAGCTTCCAGGCCAGGTTGTGCGCGTCCTGGATGCCGGTGTTGGAGCCGAACGCGCCGGTGGGGGACATCTCGTGCGCGGAGTCGCCCGCCAGGAACACCCGTCCCACGCGATAGCGCTCGGCCACCCGTTCGGCCGCGTGCCACGGGGCCTTTCCGGTGATTTCCACGTCCAGATCGGGCACGCCGGCGGCGGCGCGGATGTGTTCGACACAGCGCTCGTCGGTGAACGCCTCGATCGGCTCACCCCGCTCGGGGTGCCACGGCAGGTGGAAGACCCAGTGGTCGCGGTTGTCCACCGGGAGCAGTGCGCCCTCGCCGTGATGATTCGTCAGATAGCAGACGATGAACCGCCGTTCGCCGACGAACTCGGCCAACCGACGGGAGGAGAAGGTCACGCTCACGTTGTGGAAGAGGTCGCCGGGTCCGGTCACCTCGATGCCCAGTCGCTCGCGCACCGGACTGCGCGGCCCGTCCGCGGCCACCAGGTAGTCCGCGCGCACCGTCTGCCGCTCGCCGGTCGACCGGGTCTCCACGACCGCGGTGACCCCGTCCTCGTCCGGTTCGCAGGAGACCAGTTCGGTGCCGAAGCGCAACACGCCGCCGAGCTCGCGGGCGTAGTCGGCCAGCACCGGTTCCAGGTCGTTCTGGCTGCACAGGCACCACGAACTGGGGCTGAACTTGGCCAGGCCGCCGCCGGGGTCGATCTCCTTGAACAGCCATTCCTGGTCGTCCCCGGCGATCGTGTCCGCCTGCAGGATGCCGTGGTTGTCGGCCAGCACCGCGGACGCGGCGCGTACCCGGTCCTCGACCCCCGCGGTCCGGAACAGTTCCATCGTGCGCACGTTGTTGCCGCGTCCGCGGGGGTGCCGCGAGGTGTCGGCATGCCGCTCCACCAGCATGTGCGGCACGCCCAGGCGGCCCAGGAACACGGACGTGGACAGCCCGACCAGCGAGCCGCCCACGACCAGGACCGGTACCCGGTGTTCGATCTCGGGGTTCATCAGTTCTCTTCTCCTGCGTTGGCGAGGACGGCGGACGCGCCGACCGCCGCGGTGGACGGCCGATGGTCCGTGGGTGTCCTCCTGTTCCCGCTGATCCCGGGTGGGCCGTTCGCTGTGCCGAATGTCACTCATATGCCATCAAAAGATGCAGAGGGTGATGATTCGCCGCCACGCTCGAAGTCGAGGCCGGGTCCCGACGGAACGGATCGGTTGGTTGTCCGAGTGCTTCGCGCGACCGACGGGAGGCATCCCGGCACCCTCGTATCCCCGTCCCCCGGGCGGCTTCGGCGCGGCCCAGTCCCTCCGGGATTGCCCGCATCGGGCAGCACCACGCAGGCCGAATCCC
The DNA here is from genome assembly GCF_044765325.1 of Embleya sp. NPDC127516. Taxonomy (NCBI): domain Bacteria; kingdom Bacillati; phylum Actinomycetota; class Actinomycetes; order Kitasatosporales; family Streptomycetaceae; genus Embleya; species Embleya sp. NPDC127516. Next base: position 394,606 of record NZ_JBIWJT010000007.1, read on the forward strand.
AAGAGCAAAGGAATGACATGGACACCCTCGTCCACTCCGCGGCGAATCCCACCGTCGACACTTCGTCCAAGCTCCGGGTGCTGCTCATGCTGGAGCTGCACGAAGACTCGGAGCAGCGCTTTCTGGAAGCCTACGAGCGCATCCGGCACCAGGTGGCCGCCGTACCGGGCCACCTGCGCGACCAGCTCTGCCAGTCGATCGAGGACCCGACCCAGTGGCTGATCACCAGCGAGTGGGAGGGCAGTTCCGAATACCTGGCCTGGGTGGACAGCCCCGAGCACCAGATGATGGTGCAGCCGCTGCACGGCTGCGTGCGCGGCACCCGTTCGCTGCGGTTCGCGGTGGCCCGCGAGACCGACCTGCACGCGGACCAGGGCGGCCAGGCGATCACCAAGGGCGCCCGGGGCGCGAAGGCGAAGGCGGGCTCCGGCGCCAAGGCGAAGGCGGGCGCGACCGACAAGGTCAAGGCGGGGAGCGCCAAGGCCAAGGCGGGCGCGAGCGACAAGGCCCGCGCGGCGGCTCCGTCGGTGCCCGGCGTGGTCCGCTGCGCGCTCACCTTCACCGTCAAGCCCGGCAGTGAGGCCGAGGTGGCGAAGATCCTCGCCGGCTACAAGTCGCCCGCGGCCCGGGTGAACGACACCACGTCGCTGCGCCGCACGTCGGTGTTCATGCTCGGGAACCGCGTGGTGCGCGCGATCGAGGTCGAGGGCGACCTGCGGGCCGCACTGCGGCACGTGGCCGAGCAGCCGCAGGTGCGGGCCGCCGAGGAGGCGCTGAACCCGCATCTGGAGGAGGCCCGGGACCTGAACGACTCCGAGGCCGCGCGGGCGTTCTTCATGCGCTCCTCGCTGGCCGAGGTGTACCACCTGACCGCGCCCGCCTCCGGCAAGTCGGCGAAGGCGCGGACCACCCGCCGCGCGCTGCTGTACCCGGTGCGGCACGGCTGCGGCGAATCCGCCGCCACCGTGCTCCAGCGGCACGATGAACGGGTGGTCGCGTCCGGCTCCGGGCCGATCGCGAGCAGCTCGGTCTTCCTGCGCGGAGACACCCTGGTGCGCGTGCTCGACCTGCGCGGCGACTCGAACGACCCGGCGATGGTGCTGGGCATCGACCGCGAGGAGTCCGCGGCCCGGCTGAGCCGGCTGCTCGACCTCGGGGAGGACGGCGCGCTGGAGTCCGACCAGGGCCTGCGGCACCTGCTGGCCTCGGCCGAGACGACCCTCGTCACCGACCGTCGCGCCGACCGCGACGCCTGACCCCCCGGGCGGCGCCTTCGGGCGCCGCCCGCCACTTGGAGGTGGCACACATGACCACGCAGACCGTACGCATCGTCGACGTCGACGAGGTCGAGCCCAATCGGCGCCGGGGCGGTGAGCTCCGGGTCACCCTCGGCCCGGCGACCGTGGGGTGCACCAGCGGCTTCATGGGCCTGGCCATCATCGAGCCCGGCGACATGATCACCGAGCACTACCACCCGTACTCCGAGGAGTTCATCCACGTCGTCACCGGTGCGCTGGAAGTGGACCTGGACGGCGTCACCTACGAACTCCGGCCCGACCAGGGCCTGATGGTGCCCAAGAACATGCGGCACCGGTTCCGCAACGTCGGTCGGACCCAGGCCCGGATGGTCTTCCAAATCGCCCCGTTGGCGCCCCGACCGGAACTGGGGCACGTCGACACGGAGGGGATCGAGCCCGCCGAGACCGTGGGCGCCGACTCTTGAGGCGCCGGGTGGCGGTCACCGGCGTCGGCGTCGTGGCGCCCGGCGGCGTGGGTGTCACCGCGTTCTGGGATCTGCTGATGGACGGCCGTACGGCGACCCGGGGGATCACCTTCTTCGACCCCACCGGGTTCCGCTCCCGGATCGCCGCCGAATGCGACTTCGACCCGGTCGCCTGCGGCGTCGACCGGGATCGGGCGCAACGCGCGGACCGCTACGTGCAGTTCGCGCTCGCGGCGGCGGCGGAGGCGGTCACGGACTGCGGCCTGGACCGGGACGGCGGGGACCCCTGGCGGTTCGGCGTCTCGCTGGGCACCGCGGTGGGTGGCACCACCCGGCTCGAACACGACTACGTCGCGGTCAGTGACTCGGGTCGGAACTGGGCGGTGGAGCCGAAGCGGGCCAACCCGTTCCTGCACCGGGCGTTCTCGCCGAGCACCCTGGCCTCCGAGGTGGCCGAGCAGTTCGGCGCCCGGGGCCCGGTGCAGACGGTGTCCACCGGATGCACCTCGGGACTGGACGCGATCGGCTACGCCGCGCACGCGATCGAGGAGGGCCGGGCCGACGTATACCTGGCCGGTGCCTCCGATTCGCCGATCTCGCCGATCACGGTCGCCTGCTTCGACGCGATCAAGGCGACCTCGACCCGCAACGACGACCCGGCGCACGCCTCCAGGCCGTTCGACGCGGACCGGGACGGCTTCGTCCTGGGCGAGGGCGCCGCCGTGCTCGTCCTGGAGGAACTCGAACACGCCCGGCGGCGCGGCGCCCGCGTCTACTGCGAGGTCGGCGGCTTCGCCACCCGGGGCAACGCGCACCACATGACCGGGCTGACCCGCGAGGGGCTGGAGATGTCCGAGGCGATCGACCGCGCGCTGGCCGATGCGGAGGTCGACCCCACCGCGATCGACTACGTCAACGCGCACGGCTCGGGCACCAAGCAGAACGACCGCCACGAGACGGCGGCGGTCAAGCGCTCCCTGGGCGAGCACGCGTACAAGACCCCGATGAGTTCGATCAAGTCCATGGTGGGCCACTCGCTCGGCGCGATCGGCGCGATCGAACTGGCCGCGTGTGCCCTGGCGATGGAGCACAAGGCGGTGCCGCCCACGGCGAACTACCAGACCCCGGACCCGGAATGCGACCTCGACTACGTGCCGGGGACGGCCCGGCCGATGGCACTGCAGACGGTGCTGTCGGTCGGCAGCGGGTTCGGCGGCTTCCAGTCCGCCGTGGTGCTGGATCGCCGGGAAAGGAGACCCCGGTGAAGACCTCAGCACCCAGACGCACCGTGGTGACCGGTGTCGGCGTCGTGGCGCCCAACGGCGTCGGCGTCGACGTGTTCTGGAAGGCCACCCGGGAGGGTCGCAGCGTCCTGGACCGGATCACCCGCGAGGGCTGCGGCGATCTGCCGTTGGCCGTCGCCGGCGAGGTGCGCGACTTCGATCCGGCCACCGTGGTCGAGGAGCGCTTCCTGGTCCAGACCGACCGCTTCACGCACTTCGCGATGGTCGCCGCGGATCAGGCACTCACCGACGCCGCGCTCGGCCCGATGCCGACCTTCGGCGTCGGGGTGACCACCGCGAGCTGCTCCGGCGGCGGCGAGTTCGGCCAGCGCGAACTGCAGAACCTGTGGGGCCAGGGTCCGGGCTTCGTCGGGCCCTACCAGTCCATCGCCTGGTTCTACGCCGCCACCACCGGCCAGGTCTCCATCCGCGGCGGCTTCAAGGGGCCGTGCGCGGTGCTGGCCAACGACGAGGCGGGCGGCCTGGACGCGATCGCGCACGCGACCCGCACCATCCGGCGCGGCACCGACGCGGTCGTGGTCGGCGCGGCGGAGGCCCCGCTCGCGCCGTACTCCATGGTGTGCCAGCTCGGCTACGACGCGCTCAGCCTGGCCCGCGAACCCGCGCAGGCGTACCTCCCGTTCACCTCGGCCGCGTGCGGATTCGCGCCCGCGGAGGGCGGCGCGATGTTCGTCGTCGAGGAGGCGGAGGCGGCCCACCGGCGCGGTGCCCGCGTGCACGCCGAAGTGGCCGGACACGGCGCCACGTTCACCGGCACCTCGGGCTGGGGGCCTTCCCGGCACGGACTCGCCCGGGCGATCCGGGACGCGCTGGCCGAGGCCGAGTGCGCCCCGCAGGACATCGACGTGGTCTTCGCCGACGCGCTCGGCGTGCGCGAGGCCGACCACGCCGAAGTACTGGCCCTGTCCGACGCGTTGGGCCCGTACGCGGCCCGGGTGCCGGTCACCGCCCCCAAGGCCGGCATCGGACGCGCCTACTGCGGCGCACCCGTCCTGGACTGCGCCGCCGCGATCCTGGCGATGGAACACGGCGTACTGCCGCCCACCCCGGGCGTCTTCGACGTCTGCCACGACCTCGACCTGGTCACCGGTCGGGCGCGAACGGCCGAACTGCGCACCGCCCTGGTGCTCAGCCGCGGCCTGATGGGCCACAACGCGGCCCTGGTGCTGCGCCGCGGCGACGGTCGGCCCGGGACGCCCTTCCCGACCCCGTAGCCGTCCCCCCGAAAGGAAGTCTGCGATGAACGGTCCCTTCACCTACGAGGAACTCGCCGCGCTGATGAAGTCCTGCGCCGGCGTCACCGCCGATCCGGACCACATGAGTCGCCCGGACGCGACGTTCGAGGAGTTCGGGCTCGACTCGCTGGGCCTGCTCGGAATCGTCTCCGAAGTGGAGCGGCGCTACAAGTTCCCGCTCGGCGCGGACGCGGACCAGTGCAAGACCCCGCGCGAGTTCCTGGAAACCACCAACTCCCAACTGACCTCTGGAGTGTGACATGGCCGGGCATACCGACAACGACATCGTCATCGCGGCCCCGATCGACCTGATCTGGGACATGACCAACGACGTGGAGCACTGGACGGACCTGTTCAGCGAGTACGCGTCGGTGGAGATCCTCTCCCGCGAGGACGCCAAGGTCACCTTCCGCCTCACCATGCACCCGGACCAGGACGGCAAGGTGTGGAGCTGGGTGTCCGAGCGCGAGGCCGACCGCGATACCCGCACGGTGTGGGCCCGCCGGGTGGAGACCGGGCCGTTCGCGCACATGCACATCCGCTGGGAGTACCACGAGGTCCCCGACGGCGTGCGGATGCGCTGGGTGCAGGACTTCGCGATGAAGGAGACCGCCCCGGTCGACGACGCGTGGATGACGGACAACATCAACCGCAACTCGCGCGTGCAACTGGAACTGATCCGGGACAAGATCCAGCAGCGCGCCCGGGAGATGGGCGGCGAGCCCGCCGCCGCGCGCACCTGGTGACCCGCGCGTCGTCGGCGGCCCGGCCGACGACGACGCGCCCCGTCGGCGGGGCCGCGCGCCCCGCGACCCCGCCGACCACCCCACGCACTCACCGGGAAGGACCCGTACGCATGCACCGCACCCTGATCGTGGCCCGGATGAAGCCCGACTCGGCAACCCGGATCGCGGACATCTTCGCCAACTCCGACACCGGCGAACTCCCGCACCTCGTGGGCGTCACCGGGCGCAGCCTGTTCCAATTCGGCGACCTGTACCTGCATCTGATCGAGGCCGACCGCCCGCCCGGGCCCGCGGTGGCCAAGGTCACCGGACATCCGCAGTTCCGCGACATCAGCGAACGACTGGCCATGCACGTGAACGCGTACGACCCGGAGACCTGGCGGTCGCCGCAGGACGCGATGGCCCGCGAGTTCTACCGCTGGGAGCGCAGCACGACCGAGTAGCGCCGCGACCCGGGGCCCGTACTCGAACTCCCGGTCCCGGAGCCCGCCTGCCGCGGGCCCCTGTCGCCCCGCAGCCCTTGCGTCCAAGGCCCCGCGCTGCACGGCCCCCTCGTCCAAGGCCCCTCCGTCCAAGGACCTGCCCCCATGATCGAGACCGACCTCGGGCCCGCCGTCCGTACCCGACCCGACTGGGTCAAGTGCGGGCGCTGCGCCGAACTCGTATACGGCAAACGCTTCACCCGGGACCTGCGGGTGTGCCCCGACTGCGGTGACCACGCCCGGCTGACGGCGCGTCAACGCCTGGACCAACTCCTCGACCCCGGTTCCGAGACACCGCTGACGGTCGGCCCCACCCCACCCGACCCGCTGGGCTTCGTGGACTCGCGCCCCTACTCGGAACGACTGGCCGAGGCCCGTGCCGAGACCGGGATGGACGAGGCGGTGCTGTGCGCGCGCGGCACCATCCACGGCCGGCCGGTCGTGGTGGCCGCGATGGACTTCCGCTTCATGGGCGGCAGTCTGGGCTGCGCCGTGGGCGCGCTGGTCACCGAGGCCGCCGACGAGAGCCTGCGCACCCGTACCCCCCTGCTGCTGGTCACCGCCTCGGGCGGCGCCCGCATGCAGGAGGGCGTGCTCTCACTGATGCAGATGGCCAAGACCGCGTCCGCCCTGGCCGAACTGCACGAGGCCGGCGTCCTGGTGTTGTCGCTGATCACCGACCCCACCTACGGCGGCGTGGCCGCGTCCTTCGCCACGCTCGCCGACGTCATCCTGATCGAACCCGGCGCTCGGCTCGGCTTCGCCGGCCCCCGGGTGATCGAACACACCATCGGCGAACGGCTGCCCACCGGCTTCCAGACCGCCGAGTTCCTGCTGGAGCACGGCATGGTCGACGTGATCGTGCCGCGACCGGCGCTGCGCGCGAGCATCCGGCAGTTCCTCGCCTTGGACGAGCCTCGCGAGGAGCGTCCCCACGACGTGCCCGCCGAGACACCCGCCCCGCCCGAGTCCTCGGCGCACGCGTCGGACGAGGGCGACCCCTGGGAGGCCGTCCGGCTGGCCCGGCACCCGGCCCGCCCCACAACGCTCGACTACGCGAGCCGCCTGCTGGACGACTTCCACGAATTGCACGGCGACCGGATCGGCGCCGACTGTCCCGCCGTGGTCGGCGGCATCGGCCGGCTCGACGGCCTGGCGGTGATGCTGATCGGACACCAAAAGGGCGGCGACAACCTCGCCGAACGCCAACACCGCAAATTCGGCATGGCCACCCCGGCGGGCTTCCGCAAGGCCGCCCGGCTGATGCGACTCGCCGCCAAGCTGGGCCTGCCGGTGATCACCCTGGTGGACACGCCCGGGGCCAACCCCGGGCCGGACGCCGAACGGGACGGACAGGCGGTCGCCATCGCGGAGAACCTGCGCCTGATGGCCCGGCTGCCCACCCCGATCGTCACCGTGATCACCGGCGAGGGCGGCAGCGGCGGCGCGCTCGCCCTGGCCGTCGCCGATCGGGTGCTGATCGGCGAGCACGGCGTCTACTCGGTGATCAGCCCCGAGGGCTGCGCGGCCATCCTGTGGAAGGATCCCTCGGCCGCACCCGCCGCGGCGGCCGCGCTGCGCATGCGTCCCCGCGAACTGCTGCGCCTGGGTGTGGTCGACCGCATCGTGCCCGAACCCCCCGGCGGCGCGCACACCGACCCGGGCCGGGCCGCCGCGCTGCTGCGCGCGGCGCTGATCCCCGTCGTCGAGGAACTGCTCGCGCTGGACAAGACCCGGCTCCTGCGCGAACGCGGCGAGCGATTCCGGAGCTTCGGCGTCACGCCGGATACCCGTGCCGAAGGAAGTGCGTCATGACCCCACCCCCCGGATCCCCCGAAGCGCGCGACGGCGAGCACCTCAACAACCACGCCGGCTACGCGGACGAACGGTGGGTCAAGCCGCTGAACCCCGCGCAGCCGCACCCACAGTCACCCCCGCGGGTCTCGGGCGACGAGCCGCGGCAGGTGCGCACCGGCTCGGTGCCGCCGCGCTTGATCCGGTTGCGCTGTGGCGACACCACCCTCGAGATCGAGTGGCCCGAACCGGCCGCGACGGGCGGCGCGGCGCACACGGCGTCCGGTGCCCCCGTCGCCGCGGCGCCCGTCGAGGAGCGGGTCGAGCCGGACGGCGGACGGCGGTTCGTCTGCGCGCCGATGGTCGGCACGTTCTACCACGCCCCCGAGGTGGGCGCGAAGCCCTTCGTCAGCGTCGGCGACACCGTCCGGCCCGGTCAGACGGTGGGCATCCTGGAGATCATGAAGATGATGAACACCATCACCGCCGACGTGTCCGGGCGGGTGGTGGAGGTGATGGTGCCGGACGCGCACCCGGTGGAGTACCAGCAACCGCTGATCGCGATCGAACCGCGCGCGGTGGGCCCGGACGGGAGCGCCGATCACGCGGGCGGTTCCGACCACACCCCCTGACGCGAGTCCCAGTCCGGGCCGTCGCGGTCCGAACACCCAGCGCCGACATCGACCGAGGTGGTCCACGTGTTCTCGACCGTGCTCATCGCCAACCGGGGGGAAATCGCCCTGCGGGTGGCCCGCACCTGCCGCGAACTCGGCATCCGCACCGTGGCCGTGTACTCGACCGCCGACCGCGATTCCGCCGTGGTGCGCTTCGCCGACGAGGCCGTGCACATCGGCCCGCCACCCGCCCGATCCAGCTACCTCAACATGCCGGCGATCATCGAGGCGGCCCGACGCACCGGCGCGGAGGCGATCCACCCGGGGTACGGATTCCTGTCCGAGGACCCCGACTTCGCCGAGATCTGCGAGGCGCACGGGATCACCTTCATCGGGCCGCCCCCGCAGGTCATGCAGCGCCTGGGCGACAAGAGCGAGGCGCGCGCGGTGATGGCCGCGGCGGGTCTGCCGGTATTGCCGGGCAGCGACGGCGCGTTGACGTCGCCGGTCGAGGCCGCCGAGGTCGCCGCCCGGATCGGCTACCCGGTGATCCTCAAGGCGGTCGCGGGCGGCGGCGGTCGCGGCATGAGCGTGGTGCGCGACCCGGACGAACTGGCCTGGGCGTACCAGGACACCCGCGCCCGTGCGCGGGCCGTGTTCGGTGACGAACGGCTATACCTGGAGCGGTACATCGACGACGCCCGGCATGTCGAGGTCCAGGTGTTGTGCGACCGGCACGGCGGCGCGGTGCACCTGGGCGAGCGGGACTGCTCGGTGCAGCGGCGGCACCAGAAGCTGGTCGAGGAGTCCCCGGCCCCGCACCTGCCGGCCGAGGTGCGCGACGCGATGTGCGCGGCGGCGCTGCGCGGCGCGTCCGCCGTCGGCTATGTGGGCGCCGGAACCTTCGAGTTCGTGGTCACCCCCGCACACCATTTCCACCTGCTGGAGATCAACTGCCGGATCCAGGTGGAGCATCCGGTGACCGAGATGGTCACCGGCGTCGACATCGTGCGCGAGCAACTCACCATCGCCGCCGGCGCGCCGCTGACGTTCGGTCAGGAGGAGGTGGTGCCGCGCGGGGTGGCGATCGAGTGCCGGATCAATGCCGAGGACCCCACCCGCGGGTTCGCGCCGACCCCCGGTCGGCTCACCGAGTTCGTGCCGCCCGGCGGGCCGTGCGTGCGGATCGACACGCACGCGTACCCGGGCTGGACGGTGGGGCCCGATTACGACTCGCTGCTCGCCAAGGCGATCGTCTGGGCGCCGGACCGGGAACGGGCCATCGCGCGCGCCGAGCGGGCGTTGAGCGAATTCCGAGTGGCCGGCGGCGGCGTGCACACCACCCTGGACTTCCTGCGCCGGCTGCTCGGCCACCCCGTGTTCCGCGCGGGCGAGCACACCACGGGGCTCGTCGAAACGATGACCTCCGATGTCGCCGAGACCGCCCCGGCTCGGCCGCCCGTACCCGTTTCCTGAACCGTTTCCCATCCCTCTCCCACGAAGGCAGATCAGCGCTCATGCACGTACAACGGCTGCTTCCCCTCGCCGGCGTCACCGCCCTGACCGTGCTGGGCTCGGTCCTGGCACCGGTCGCGCACGCGGACACCCGGCACGTGGTCCATCCCGGCGAATCGATCCAGGCGGCGGTGGACGCGGCCGCGCCGGGGGACACCATCCAGGTGTTGGCCGGCACCTATCCCGGCAGTGTGCTGATCGGCACGGACGGCTTGACGATCCGCGGCGCGGGCGAGCGTACGGTGATCACGCCCGGCGAGTCGACGGCGAACGCGTGCGCGGCGGCCGGCCACGGCATCTGTGTGTTCGGCACGGCCGAGGATCCGGTGTCCGAGGTGCGGATCCAGTCGTTGGCGGTCACCGGCTTCGGCAAGACCGGGGTGATGGGCAACGCCACCGAAGGCATGCGGGTGCGCCGGGTGTTCGCGCACGACAACGGCGAGCACGGGATCGGCCAGGAGAACTCCACCCGCGGCGTGTTCATCGACAACACCACGAACGACAACACCCAGGCGGGACTGTTCCTGGCCGACACCGCCGACGCCCTGGGCGCGAGCATCGCCCGCAACCACGCGTCGGGCAACCGGCTCGGCGTGCTGATCAGGCGCGGGCGCGAGTTGGTGATCGAGTACAACGAGCTGACCGGCAACTGCGCCGGGGTGTTCGTGGTCGGCGACGAGACGAAGCCGGTCGCCGGGTCGCTGGCGATCCGCCGTAACCGGATCGACGAGAACAACAAGTACTGCGAGGGGAATTCCAGGATCGCGCACATCCAGGGCTCGGGCATCGTGCTCACCGGTGCCCAGGAGACCCGGGTGACGGACAATCAGGTCCGGGACAACCGGGGCGAGTCGCCGATGTCCGGTGGCATCGTGATGGTGCCCAGCTTCTCCGGCGACCCGACCACGAACAACGTGATCCAGGACAACGAGGTGTTGCGCAACGAGCCGGCCGACCTGGCGAACCGGGACGGCAAGGCGGTCAACACGTTCACCGCGAACGTGTGTGGCCGCTCGGAGCCGGAAGGGCACTGCTGACCGGACGCGATGCCCGGCGTCGGCACCGGACTCGGTGGCGGCGCCGGGTTCGACCGTTCGCACTCCCGGCGCCGGGAGGGGACTTGGTGGCTGCCGGAATCAGCCCGTCCCCGACATGCCCCCCATGGACGAATCGGGAGCGGCGGGTGGGGTGTCGCCGTAGCCCAGGGTCGCCATCATGCCCAGCTCGCTGTGGTACAGGTTGTGGCAGTGCAACATCCACTCGCCCGGGTTCTCGGCGAGCACGTCCACCGTCACCCGCTCCCTCGGACGCACGATCACGGTGTCCTTGCGCGGGCCCCGACCCTCTTCGCCGCGCACCTGGAAGGTGTGCCCGTGCAGGTGGACCGGATGCCACATGCGCGTCGCGTTGGTGAAGGACAGTCGGACCCGCTCGCCGACGGAGACCGGTACCCGCAGCGGCGTCACGTCCCGCGCGGCGGCCGTCCCGAGCGTCCAACCCGTCCCGTTCCTGCCGCGGCCCAGCACGAGATCCACCGCGCGGGCGGGTGCGTCGCCCGGGTCCACCGACGGGTCGGCGACCAGGTCGGCGAGGGTGAGCAGGCGGCGATCCAACTCGGGTACCGAGACCGAGGGATCGGGGGCGTCCCCGCCCGAGGTACGCACCACCGCGAACGCCCGGGCGTCCTTGCCCTCGGCCTCGGCCACCAGCGGGAACACCCCGTCGGCCAGGGTCACCAGCACGTCGTATCGCTCGCCCATCCCGATCAGCAGCGCGTCCACGGTGACCGGCAGCACCGGGAATCCGTCGGTGTGGGTGACGGTCAGCCGGTGATCGCCCAACCCGACCCGGAACGCGGTGTCCGCCCCGGCGTTGACCAACCGCAGCCTGATCCGCCGACCGGGGCTGTCGGTGAACACCTCGGGGGCCTGTGGTGTGCGGCCGTTGATCAGGTAGTGCGGGTAGTCGACGTGACCCGCCGTCCCGCCCAGCAGCCTGCTCCGCAGGGTGCGTGCGGGCCGGGGCGTGTCGCGGATCGTGCCCAGTTCGGTGTCCGGGTCGGTGCCGGTGCCGTCGAGCCAGTCGTCGAGGACGACCGTCCACTCCGCGTCGTAGCCGAGCGGTTCGGCCGGGTCCTCGACCACGAGCACCCCGTACATCCCGCGGTCGAGTTGGGTGCCCACGTGCGAGTGGTAGAAGAACGTGCCGGGATCGGGCGCGGTGAAGCGGTAGTCGAAGGTGTCGCCGGACGCGACCGGGACCTGGCTGAGTCCCGGGGCGCCGTCCATCGCCGGATCGATCCGCACGCCGTGCCAGTGCACCGTGGTCTCCTGCGGCAGGCCGTTGCGCAACCGCGCGGAGACCGTGCCACCCGCGGTGACCCGGATCTCCGGGCCGGGCGCCCGGTCGCCGTACGCCCACGTGCGCACGGTACGCGAGCCCAGATCGACGGTGACCGGCGCCGCGTCGAGCGGCACGGCGGTGTCGGCGACGGGGATCACGGGTCGCGGCGCGGTGCCGGTGCGCAGCGGCCCCCGGGTGCCGGCACCGAGCAGGGCGACGCTGCCCACCGCGCCGAACAGCAGGGCGCGGCGGGTCGGGTGGGACGGGACAGGCACGATGCGGCCCTGCTTCCTGGAGTCGGCTCGCGATGAGGCTTCGCCCGCCGGCGGGATCGGCGTGGTCCGGCGGTGAGTACCCCGCGCCGGCCGCGTCGAACACGCCGGTCGGACTCGGCACCCGGTGCGTCCGGGCGGGTGCCGCCACCTGGGTGAAACCCGGGAATCAGCAGTTGCCCGGGCGGGATTCGCGTCGTTGCACCGGACGTCGCGCCACCCGCGGCGCCATCCGAAACGGAGATCACATGAACACGTTCAAGAAGACCGCGGCCGTGGCCGTCGGCATCACCGCGCTCGTCGTGTCGGGCGCGGGCGTCGCCAACGCCGGCTCCGAGGCCAAGGGTGCGGCCGTCGGCTCGCCGGGCGTGCTGTCCGGCAACAACGTCCAGCTGCCGATCCACGTGCCGATCAACCTCTGCGGCAACAGCGTCAACCTGCTCGGCTTCTTCAACCCGACGATCGGGAACGTCTGCGCGAACATCGACGGCGACCACGACAATGGTGGTCACGACAATGGTGGCCACGAGGGTGAGCACGCCCAGCACCAGGCCCCGCAGCACGGCGGCGGCCACCAGGGCTGACGCGTCGGCGCGGCTCGTCCTCCGGCGATAGCGCTCGACACCGCTGCACCGGCGGCCCCTCCGATACGGACGGATCCGAGGGGCCGCCCGGCCGGACCGATCGACACCCTCCTCGACGGTCCGGCAGGTTCTCGCCGGCACATGGCCGGTGTGTTCGCGGCAACTACGGCTTGCGTCCCACCGCGCCGTACATGGCCACATCCGGGGTCTTGTCGCCCGCATCGGGCCGCCACCGGGAGCAGGAGACGACGCCGGGTTCCAGCAACTCCAGGCCGTCGAAGAAGCGTTCGATGCCCTCGGGAGAACGCTGCTTGAGTTTGGGCGTGCCGTGCGCGTTCCAGAACGCCACCGCGTCGTCCACGTCCGGCGGTGCCGGCGGACTGGTCACCGTGTGCGACAGCGCGAGGTGGCTGCCGGAGGGAAGCGCGTCCAGCAGTCGACGGACTGTTTCGTACGCCTCGTCGTCGTCGTTGACGAAGATGATCACGCCGAGCAGGACGAGTGCGATGGGCTGGTCGAAGTCCAGCGTCTTGGCGGCGCGGGCCAGGATCTCGTCGACGTCGCGCAGGTCGGCGTCGATGTAGCGGGTCGCCCCCTCCGGGCTGCTGGTGAGCAGGGCCCGGGCGTGCACGAGGACCAGCGGATCGTTGTCGACGTACACGATCCGCGATTCCGGAGCCACGGCCTGGGCTATCTCGTGGGTGTTCCCGGCGGTCGGCAGTCCGGTGCCGATGTCGAGGAACTGACGGATGCCCAGATCCATGGCCAGATGGCGGATCGCTCGGCCCAGGAACTGCCGGTCGGCGAGGGCGTAGTCGCGCGTTCCCGGGTGGATCGCGGCGATCTGATCGCCGGTCTCGCGGTCCACGGGGTAGTTGTCCTTGCCGCCCAGCCAGTAGTTCCACACGCGGGCGGTGTGTGCCACCTCGGTGTCGATCTTCCGCTCTGGTAAAGCCGATTCTGCGTCGAGTATGGACTCGGCCACGAACTCTCATCTCCGGATGCCGTGTGGGGTGGTCCAGGCCAATCTAGGGGCCCGTACGCCGGGCCGGCAGGCATCCCGGTGAACGTTCCATCACGTTGGGCAAACTTTCCGAGCGGCGACACCGGACGCGTGCCGTCCGGGTGGGGCAGGGGTCGTCGGGACGCGCCGGGTCGGGTCGCGGAGGTCAGGCTTTATTCTTGGTGTAACGGAACTCCGGCCCGTAGGTGCGGGGTTCGGGTAGGTGCTGCTGGACGGGCAAGCGGATCCGCATGAGTTCCACCGCGGGGCCGGGCATGTTCCGCATGTGGGCGACGGCGGTGGCCAGGTCGGCGGAGGAGCCCTTGCACGTCGGACCTGGTCCGTCCGGTCGAGGCCACGTGTGAGCCTGTCGGAACGGGCATAGTCGGTCCGAGGACCACCGCCGGCCCGACGATGCCCCGGGGGGCGGTGTCGGGCCGGCGGTGGTCGGTGAATCCGGGGGTTCCCGGAGGTGATTCAGGCGCCGGGGCCGGCGAACAGGCCGCGACCGGCCTTGATCGCGCGACCGGCCTTGACCAGACCCTCCGTGGACGTACGCACGCTCTCCATGCGGCTCTTGGTGGCGGTCTCACCCAGAGCCTCGGTGAGCTGACGGACGTTCATGGGTTCGCCGGTGCCTTCCAACAACGCGGCGATCTCGTCGCGCAGGTGGGAGCGGACCGGGCGAGCCGCCGCAGGTTCGGGCGCGACCGGCTCGACCGGCGCGACCGGCTCGACCGCTGCGACCGACTTGGCCGCCTTGGCCGGAGCCGCCTTCGCGCGGGTGGTCTTCTTCTTGGCGGCGGGCTTGGTGGCAGGCTTGGCCGCGGGGGCCTTGCGCGCCGACGCGGCCTGTATCCGCGTCTTTTCCTTCGTTGCCGGAACCGTCTTGCGCTTGCGACGCGTGGCCGGAGCCGGCGGTTCCTCCGCGACGACTTCCTCCGCCGGCGCCTCCTCGACCGGAGCCTCCTCGGCCGGGGTTTCCTCGACCGGAGCGACCTCGACCGGCGCCTCCGCGACGGGCTCGGCCTCGACCGGAGCGACCTCGACCGGTGCGACCGGTTCGGCCTCGGCTCGGGGCAGCGGCACCAGCGGGCGGATCAGCGCGAGGTGCTCCACCGCGCTCAGCCGGGCCGCCAACTGCCGTTCCACATTTGCCAGTTCATCGCGGAGCCGGTCTCGCTGCCCGGCCAGTTCACTAGCCTCCTTTTCCAAAGAAATCCGCAGTTCGTCCACAGACGATGCGACCATCCGGCGACTCCTTCTCATGCCACTGGGACGCTGGAAGGGCGAACGCGACCCGTTGTCGGGGCGGCCATGTACCCTTCCGGCGGGTGGGGACTTCCCACCCGCACTGCGCCCATGATCCACCGAAACCCGTTTCCATGGGGCGGCGGTATCCAAGTGTGATGAACTCAGGCCCTCGATGGTGTAGGGAAGCCGGCTTCGTTGACGGGTTTTTCCGGGGCCGCGGCGACGTGTGTCCCGATGGATTCGGCGACTTCCGCAGCGGCCGGGGCGGATGCGCGTACGCCGTCGGCGAGCGATCTCGACGGGTGGCGGTTCCGATCAGGGCGCGCGGTGCGGGAACCGCTCGTCGACCCGGGTCGGTTCCGCCGCCGAGCCGGTAACGGTCCGGCGGGCGTTACAGGTGTCGGGAATGTATGCCGGCCGGATCCGGCGACGGTCGGACGTTGACGGTGGAGACGACCACCGCCCCGGGCGACGACCGGCCGCGGCGCCGTCGCGACGGCGCGCACATCGGCCGGCACGTACCCGGATGTGTCGATGCCGTCGCGACGGCGCGCACATCGGCCGGCACGTACCCGGATGTGTCGATCACCACGTCCCACGGCCCTGCGGCGGACGGAGTCGCCGGGTCGCGTGCGTCGCCGACGGTCGCCCCGGATCAGCCGCGCGGTGCCGGCCGTCGGGTCGGTGCCGGTGTAGGCGCCGGTCGGTGGGTCGCCGGTGCCGCGCCGGAAGACGGTCACGTCCCGGGCGCGGACCCGGGCCTGTTCGGCGACGGCAGGCCGAGGAACCACGAGCCGCCGAGGATTCGCATGCCGCGAGGGTGAGGCGGGCCCGGCGGGTGCCCGCGCTGTCCCGAGCCGGACCCTCCGGGCGCGGTGGCCGTTCACTCGATGAGATGAACGCGGGCTGGTTGCCCCGGTCACGCTGGGCATGATGCGAGGCATGAAGGCTGAACGGACGACCCACGACCGGACGGGCCACGACCCGGCGAACCACGACCCGGCGAACCATGACCGGGGCGCCTCGCGCGCGGCCCGACCCGGGACGCCGCCTTGGTTGTCGGAGGTGGTCGCTGCGGCGCGGCGACCGGCGCCGCCGGCCGATTCCGACCGAGGACGGGGTTCGTGGTGACGCGGCTGGTCGAGCCTGATCCGTTGTCGCCCGGCGGGCAGGCGTTGCGTCGACCGCGTCGGCTGCGGCCGGGCGACCGGGTCGCGGTGGTGTGCCCGGCCGGTCCGGTCGAGGCCGAACGGTTGCGCGCCGGGTGCGCGGTACTGGCCGACCTGGGGCTGGAGGTGGTGCCGGGCGCGCACGTCCTCGACGGGCAGGGGCCGGGGTACCTCGCCGGCACCGACAGGGATCGGGCGCGCGACCTGGAGGACGCGTGGCTGGATCCCGATATAAACGCGATCGTCTGCGCGCGCGGTGGCTATGGTGCCGCACGGATACTCGACCTGCTGTGTTGGGAGTCGATGGCGGCGGTGGAGCCGAAGGTCCTCCTGGGATCCAGTGATGTCACCTCCCTGCACGCCGCGTTCGCCGCCCGGTTGGGGGTGGTCACCCTGTTCGGGCCGATGCCCGCCACCGCCGGATTCGGCGCGGTGGACGGCGTACCGCCCGACGCGACCACCCTCGCCCACCTGCGCGCGACCTTGTTCAGCCCGGAGGACGCGGTGGAATTGGGCTCCGCGGACGCCCGCTCCCTGGTGGCCGGTCGTGCCCGCGGGGTCACCACGGGTGGCACGCTGAGCCTGGTGGCCGGCTCGCTGGGATGCCCGGAGTCGTCGCCCGCCGGCGGCGCGATCGTGCTGTTCGAGGACATCGGGGAACAGCCCTATCGCATCGATCGGTTGCTCACCCAACTGCTGCGCTCGGGATGGTTCGCGGGAGTGGCCGGGATCGCGACCGGGAGTTGGGTGGGCTGCGGGCCGATCGAGCAGATCGAGGCCGTGCTGCGCGATCGATTGGCGCCGCTGGGCGTTCCGGTGCTGGCGGGGCTGGACTTCGGCCACGGTCCGCGCCAACTCACGATGCCCCTGGGCGTCGAGGCGGACCTGGACGCGGACGCGGGCACGCTGACGCTCACTTCGGCGGCGTTGCGGTGACCGCCGCGCCGGAGCCGCCCGCCCCCGACCCGGGGACGCTGGTACGCCTCGACGGAACCGTCGCCGACCGCGCCCGACCGGCGCTGCGGGCCGACGACTTGGGGGCGCTGCGCGGGGACGGCGTCTTCGAGGCGTTGTCGGTGCTCGACGGTCGACCCAGGCACCTGGACGAACACCTGGCCCGACTGGCCGACTCGGCCGCCGCGCTCGGGTTGGCGGCGCCGGCCGACGACGCGTGGCGGCACTGCCTGGCTGTCGCGATCGAGCGGCACGGCGCGGTGGGCGAGTGCTACGCGCGGCTGGTGCTGACTCGGGGACCGGAGGGCGGCGGTCCGGAGACCGGCTACGTGTTGGTCGACCCGATCCCGGCGAGCACCCGGCGGGCGCGTGCCGAAGGGGTGCGCACGGTGACCCTGACCCGGGGCGTCGTCACCGCCCCGCCCGCGCGGGCGCCGTGGTTGTTGGCCGGGGCCAAGACGTTGTCGTACGCGGTCAACATGGCCGCCGGGCGGTGGGCCCGTGCGCACGACGCGGAGGACGCGATCTTCCTGACCGAGGACGGCGCGGTCCTGGAGGCGCCGACGGCGGCGGTGCTGATGGCGAAGGGGCGCAGGCTGCTGACGCCGGCGCTCGACCTGGGCATCCTGCCGAGTATCACGCTGCGTCGGTTGTTCGACGCGGCGGCGGGCGCCGGATGGGAGTGCGGCTTCGCGCGATTGTCGGTGGCCGATCTGCGCGCCGGGGACGGCGTGTGGCTGATCTCCAGCGTCCGGCTCGCCGCCCGGGTGACCGCCATCGACGGCGTGCCGTGTCCGCCGTGCGCGCGGCACGACGAGATCGCCGAACTGGTGCGGGCCGGCTGACGGGGCCGCCCGGGCCGATTCGGTCCGGCCCCTCCCTCGCCTGCTCTGCCCGTGCTTGCTCCGCCCCTGCCCGACGCGGGCGGCGCCGGGCTGTTGCGGGCGCTTCGGGGTGGTTCCGGGCTGTCCCGGCGCGGCTCGATGACCACCATAACTGAAAACGACTTTCATTAGTCAAGTATTGATAATGAAAACCATCCCCGATACGGTGCGGCGGGTCGACGCTCTGCGAGAGAGCCGTCGCCGCAGTCGGAGAGGGAGTTCGGTGGGTCATCTGCTGGTTGTCGAAAGCTGGGTCGGGGCGATGAGCAGGCTGCTGCCCAGAGCGATCCACGAGGGCGGGCACGAGTTCACCTTCCTGACCCGAGACCTGCACCACTACCTGCGCTCGACGCCGAACGGAGCGCGCCCCGGGGCCGACGGTGCCCCCCATCCGCTGCTGTCCGCGCGCAACATCGTCACCGCCGAGACCAACGACACGGCCGAACTGCCGTCCCTGGCGGAGCGGCTGCACGAGGTGTTCGGCTTCGACGGGGTGGTGTCCGCGTGCGATTACTACCTGCCCGGCACCGCCCGGATCGCCGCTCGGCTGGGTCTGCCGGCCCCCGACCCGGTCGCGGTCGAGGCGGCCTGTCGCAAGGACCTGACCCGGATGCGGCTGGCCGAGGCGGGCGTGCCCGGCCCGCGCTTCGCGTTGTGTCGGGAGCGGGAGCAAACCCGGGCCGCCGCCCGGGAGATCGGCTATCCGGTGGTGGTCAAGCCGGTGGACCTGTGCGCCGGAATGCTGGTGCGCAAGGTGCACGACGACGCCGAGGCGGCGCACGCCCACCGGGCGTCGGTCGACTTCCCGGTGAACGCGCGCGGACAGGAACGCGTGCCCGTCGTGCTGGTCGAGGAGTTCCTCACCGGCCCCGAGGTGAGCGTCGAGACCGTCACCTTCGACGGGCACACCCACGTGGTCGGTGTCACCGACAAGAGCCTGGGCGGCGCGCCGTGGTTCGTCGAGACCGGGCACATGTTCCCGGCGGCGGTGGACCCGGACCTGGCCCGGGCCGCCGCGGACACCGCCGTGCGCGCCGTCGAGGCGCTCGGCCTGGACCACGTGGTCGCGCACACCGAGATCAAGCTGACCCCGGACGGCCCGCGTGTGGTGGAGGTCAATCCGCGACCGGCGGGCAACCGCATCACCGAACTGGTCCGGCACGTCACCGGCGTCGACCTGGTCGCGGCGTGCGTGGACGTCGCCCTCGGCCGGCGACCCGACCTCGCCGAACGCCCGACCGGGATGCGCAGCGCGGCGATCGGCCTGCTGCTGCCGAACGAGCGGGACCTGCCCGCGGGCGGCGAGGGCACGCTCGTGGGCATCGACGGCGCGGACGCGGTCCGGCACCGACCCGACGTGGTCGAACTGACCCTGACCGAACCGGGCCGCGCGGTGCGTGCCGCGACCAGCAACAACGACTACCTGGGCCATGTGATGACCGCCGACACCGAAGGCGGCGCCGCGCGCGAGTCGGCCGAGTGGCTGCTGTCCCGACTGCGTCCGCGCTACGCGGACCCGACGGTGGTGTCCGGATGAGCGCGCCCCGGTCCCGACCCGTGCGCACGTTGGACGAGTTGTTCGCCCGGGTCGCCGCCGGCCGGTACGGACCCGACCCGGCCGGGGAGCGGGTGAGCACCGCGTTCCGCACCATCCAGGCGGTTCGGCACGCCGAGCGCTCCGGCGGCTATCGCAACGAAGTGCTCAGCCTGCGACTGGGCGCGGCGGTCGGCTCGTGCGCGGCCGAACCCGGCACGCTGCCCGCCGACACGATCGACGACTGCGTGGGGGCGAGCGTGGCCGAACTCCTGGCCCACCCGCTCACACCGGTCCGGATCGCCGCGCTGGACGCCTACCTGATGCGCTGCCGTCCGCACGCCGCCGAACACGGCGCCCGTCCCCACCCGTTGCCCGCCGGCACCTCGTTGGAGAAGTCGCGGGCCCGGGCCCACGCGGTGGTGGAACTGCTGCCGGTGGAGCGGCCGGCCACGGTCCTGGTGGTGGGCGTGGTCAACTCGCTCCTGGAGCGGCTGCGCGCGCTCGGCCTGCGCTGCGTACCGTGCGACCTCAAGGGCGACACGACCGAGTGGGGCGAGCCGATCCGCCGCGACGCGAACGCGGAACTGGCCTACTGCGACGCGATCCTGGCATCGGGGATGACGCTGGGCAACGGAACCTTCGAGCCGCTGCGCGCGCATGCCGCGAGCACCGGCAAGCCGCTGGTGATGTTCGCCCAGACCGGCAGCGCGGTGCTGCCGCTGTTCCTCGGCGCCGGGGTGAGCGCGGTGTGCGCCGAGCCGTACCCGTTCTTCTGGCTGGACGGCGGCCCGGGAATCGTGCACCGGTACGGCGAGGGCGCCTCGTGAACACCGTTCCCGCACCGCGTCCCGCGCCCGGTCCGGCCGAGGCGGTCGTCGCGAACCCCGACCTGCTGGCGCTGCTCGGCCGTACGCCGCTCGTCCGGATCGGCACCGCGCTGCCCTGTCCGCAACCCGGCTTCTGGGCCAAGCTCGAATACCTCAGCGCGGGCGGGATGAAGGCGCGCGCCGCCGTGTCGATGCTGCGCGGCGCCCGGCGGCGCGGCGAACTGCGCCCCGGCGCGCTGGTGGTCGAGTCCACCTCGGGCACGCTGGGCGTCGGACTCGCCTTCGCCGGCCAGGCCCTGGGCCATCCGGTACGGCTCGTCTGCGACGGTGAACTCGAACCGTCCATGCGGCAGTTGCTGCGGGCCCACGGCGCCGCGCTGGAGGTGGTGGATCGACCCGCGAGCACCGGCGGCTGGCAGGCGGCCCGGCTGGCCCGGGTGCACGAGATCCTGCGCGGCACGCCCGACGCCTATTGGCCCGACCAGTACAACAACCCCGACAACCCCTCGGGGTACGCCTCGATGGCGGCCGAACTGGTCGACGGCCTGGAGCACGTGGACGTGCTCGTGTGCAGCGTGGGCACCGGCGGACACAGCGCCGGGCTGATCGGACCGCTGCGTCGGCGCTGGCCCGCGCTGACCGTGATCGGCGTCGACTCGGTCGGCTCGACCATCTTCGGGCAACCCGCGCGTCCTCGGCTGATGCGCGGACTGGGCAGCAGCATCCATCCGCGCAACGTCGCCCACCACGCGTTCGACGAGGTGCACTGGGTCGGCCCGGCCGCCGCCGTGGACACCTGCCGCAGGCTGGCCCGAGGCAGCTTCGTCAGCGGCGGCTGGAGCACCGGGGCGGTCGCCCTGGTCGCCGCCTGGGCGGCCCGGGTACACCGGGGCGCGACCGTGGTCGGCGTCTTCCCGGACGGGCCGCACCGCTACCTCGGCACCGTCTACGACGACGACTTCTGCCGCACCCACGGCCTGGACCATGCCGTCGTCCCCACCCATCCGGTGGAGATCCTGCACCCGCGCGCCGTCGAGGTGGCCGGCTGGGCCCGCTGCCGCAGGGTCGACGATCCGCGACCATCCCGGCGCACACCCGCGCCGCCGACCCCGCGCGCGCCGATGTCCGCGCCCGCACCCAAGACCGCGACCCGAGGAACGGCATGAGGCTCACGTGGCGCACCGCGCATCTGGAACTGGCCGAACCGCTGCGCATATCGCGCTCGGTGACGGCGAGTCGCGACGCGGTGTGGGTGACGATCGAACACGAGGGCGAGTACGGCAGTGGCGAGGCGCTCGGCAGCCCGCGACTCGGCCTGTCGGCGAGCACCATCGTGGCGGCGCTGGAGAGCGTGGCCCGGCCGTGGCTGGCCCGCTTCGCCGAACCCGAGAGCGCCTCGGCGCTCCTGGACACCGCCGCTCCCGACGGCCTGCCCGCCGGTGTCCTGGCGGCCCTGGACGCGGCCCTGTGGGATCTCGTCGGCAAGCGTGCCGATCGACCCGTCCACCGAATGCTCGGCGCCGACCGGGCGCCCGCCGCCGCGACCGCCCGCACCATCGGCATCGTCGAGCCCGAGTACGCCGCGACCCAGGCGGGCCGACTGGCCGCGCTCGGCTTCACCGTCCTGAAGATCAAGGCCGGCTCGCCCGACCCCGTCCACGACCTTGACCGGGTCGCCGCCGTGCGGGCCGCGGCCCCGCACGCCCGGCTGCTGCTCGACCCCAACGGCGGCTGGACCGAGGCCCGCACCCTGGACCTGCTCCCGCGCTTCGCCGCGCTCGGCGTCGAGGCCGTGGAACAACCCGTCGCACCCGGCCGACCCGACCTGCTCGCCCGGATCGCCCGGCATGCGCCGATCCCGGTGATCGCCGACGAGGACGCGGTCACCCCCGAGGACGTCCTGCGGCTGGCCGGCCGGGTTCCCGGGGTCAACCTGAAACTCGCCGAATGCGGCGGCGCCCGCGCCGCGCTGCGCCTGGTCGAGGCGCTGCGCGGAAGCGGCACCGAGATCATGTTCGGCTGCCTGACCGGCAGTTCGCTCGGTCTGGCGCCGGCCGTGCAGATCCTGGACCGGGCCCGCTGGGTCGACCTGGACGGCCACCTGCTGCTGGCGCACGACCCGTGGACCGGGATCGGCGGCCTCGACGGCACCGTACGCGCCCCCGATGCCGCCGGCCTGGGCGTGCGACCCGCGCCCGCCCGGGAGCGCCGATGAGGACCCTGCGCGCGGTGGCGAGCTTTCCGCTCGCGGTGCGCCTGCTCCTGGTCAACCAACTCGGCGTGAACACCGGCTTCTACCTGCTGATCCCCTACCTCGCCACCCATCTCACCGACGACCTGGGGCAATCGGCGGCCGTGGTCGGCATCGTGCTGGGCGTCCGCAACCTCAGCCAACAGGGCCTGTTCGTGCTCGGCGGCTCCGCGGCCGATCGACTCGGCGCACGCGGGGTGATCATCGCCGGATGCGCGCTGCGCACCGTGGGATTCGCGTTGTTCGCGCTCGGCGACGGCCTGCCGATCCTGATCGCGGCGGCCGTGCTCAGCGGCCTCGCCGGGGCCTTGTTCAACCCCGCCGTACGCACCTATCTGGCGCAGGAGGCGGGCGAACGCAAGGCGGAGGCGTTCGCCCTGTTCAACGTGTTCGCCACCACCGGCGCGCTGCTCGGCCCGCTGCTGGGCAGCCTGCTGCTCCTGGTGAACTTCACCACCGCGGCGCTCACCGCGGCGGCGCTGTTCGCCGTACTCACCCTCGCCCAGGCCGCCGTTCTGCCCGCCCGGCCGGTCCCCGCGCCACAGGGATCGGTGGCCTCCGACTGGCGCGAAGTCCTGGGCAACCGCGCGTTCGTGGCGTTCTCGATCGCGATGGCCGGGATGTACGGCCTGCAGACGCAGTTGTACCTGCTGCTCCCGGACGGTGTGCGGCACGCCACCGGGCGCGAGAGCGCGGTCGGACTGCTCTTCGTGATCGGCACCGCGGTCAATCTGCTCCTGCAACTGCGGATCACCCGTTACCTACAGGCGCGCGGCGACCGGGCCCGCTGGATCGCCGCCGGGACCGCGCTGATGGGCCTGGCCTTCCTCCCGCCGATCCTGGTGGCAGGCGGCACCGGACCGGACGGGACTGCGGACGCGGTACTGCGCCTGCTGCCGCTGCTCGCGGGCGCGCTGCTGCTGCACGTCGGAGTGATGATCGCCCAACCGTTCGTGCTCGAACTCATTCCCGCGTTCGGCCGCGAGGGGCTGACCGGGACCGGCTTCGGGCTGTTCTACGGGGCGTCCGGGATCGCCGCCGCCGTGGGCAACGCCGGGATCGGGTGGGCGATGGACAGCGGCGCGCGCACCGACCGCGCGTGGTTGCCGTGGGTGTGCTGCGTGTTGCTCGGGCTGGGCTCGGCCCTCGCGGTCGCCTGGCTGCGCCGCAGGGGCGCGCTGCCCACACCGCCCACCATCGCCGCCGAGGGGCCGGCGACCCCGCCCGCGGGCGCCGCCGAGGAGCCCACCACCGCGCCCGTCGGCGACCGCCCCCGGGCCGAGAGCGAGCCGCGATGAGCACCCGCAACCTCCTCACCGACACGCCGGAACTCTACGAACGACGCTTCCCCGATCCGGACCGGGTCGCCGCCCGCTGGACCGAGGAGACGCTGCGCCGCCACGGGGCAGGGCCGCGCGTGCTCGACGTCGGCTGCGGCACCGGGCGGGACGCGGCCTGGCTGCACCACCACGCGGCGCGCGAGGTGGTCGGCATCGACACCTCGGCGGCGATGCTCGACCACGCCCGCGGTCGGCACCCCGGCCCCGACTACCGCCTCGCCGACATGCGCGACTTCGACCTCGGCCGCACCTTCGACGCCGTCGTCTGCCTGGACAGCGCTCTGCTGTACTGCCACGACAACGCGGAACTGACCGCGTTCCTGGACCGGTCCCGGCGACATCTGGCGCCGGGGGGCCTGCTGATCGCCGAACTGCGCAACGGCGCCTACTTCCTGCGCGGCGCGGACGGTGCCCGACAGCCGGCGACACCTCGCGTGGACACCGTCGTCCACGACGGCGTCACCCACACCTCGCACACCACGCTGTGGGTCGACCACGCGGCGCAACTGCTGCGCCGACGCCGGGTGTGGACCTCGGACCGGGGCACCCCGCCCCGCGCGCAGTACTCCGCGTGGCGACTGCTGTTCCCGCAGGAACTGCGGTACTTCCTCACGGTCGCCGGGTTCGAGGTGCTCGCCCTGTACGACCGCCCGGGGCCGCGCACCGACCCGCCGTGGACCGAGGGCGCGCCACCGGCGGACAGCGCCGACTCGGACCGCCTGCACGTGGTCGCCCGCCGGCTCGACTGACGCACCGGCACAAGCCCCACCACCATCCCCCATCACCATCACGGAGAGCACGACCCATGAGTCGCACCAGTCCTGCCATACCGATCGGCGACCGCCCGCCCGGCACCTCGCGTCGCGTCCTCCTCGCCGCCGGCGGTGCCGGAGCACTGACCCTGGCGGTGAGTTGCGCGGGCGGCGGATCGGCCGATTCCGGCCCGCGCGCCGGCGGCGCCCAAGCCGAGGGCACCCCCAGGCGGGGCGGCCGACTGCGCGCGGCCTTCCCCGGGGGTGGCGCCAACGAGAACCTCGATCCGCACCTGGCCAATCTGTTCGTCGACGTGGCCCGGGCCAAGGCCCTGTTCGACAAACTCGCCGACTACGGCGCGGATCTGGCCCCGGTGCCCCGGCTGGCCGCCGGCTGGGAGGCGGACCCCGGCCTGGTCACCTGGCGGGTCCGGCTGCGCCCGGCCGCCTTCCACGACGGCCGGCCGGTCACCGCCGAGGACGTGCTGTACAGCTTCCGCCGCATCGCCGACCCCAAGCGGGCGTTCCGCGCGAAGGCGTCACTGGAACCGATCGACCTGGACGCCAGTCGGGCACCGGACCCGAGCACGGTGGAGTTCCGCCTCAAACGGCCCTACGCGGAATTCCCCAACACCCTGGCCGCGTTCGGCGCCTACATCGTGCCCAAGGACGCGGACTCCTTCGAACGACCGGTGGGCTCGGGACCCTTCACCTTCGTCTCGTTCAAGCCCGGAAGCTCGCTCCTGCTGCGGCGCAACGAGAGGTACTGGGAAGGTGCGCCGCACCTGAACGAACTGGAATTCGTGGTGGCCGGCGAGGAGTCGGCGCGCACCAACGCGCTCCTGGGCGGACAGGTCGAGTACGCACACGAGTTGAACCCGGCCACCGCGCGCGTACACGAGGGCAAGGGCCGGATCACCGTGCTGCGGCTGCGCAACAGCGCGATGCAGGGCTTCGTGATGAAGACCGACCGGCCGCCCTTCCACGACCCCAGGGTCCGGCAGGCGTTCTTCCTGATCGCCGACCGTCGCGAACTCGTCGACGGCGCGCTGTCGGGCGCCGGCGAGGTGGGCAACGACCTGTTCGGCAAGGGATACCGCTACTACGCGGCCGGCATCCCGCAACGCACCCAGGATCTCGCCAAGGCCCGCGACCTGTTGCGCGAGGCGGGCGCGGAGGGACTGCGGGTCACCCTGGACACCGCGCCGGCCGCCACCGGATTCGTCGAGGCGGCCGGCATCTTCAAGGAACAGGCCGCCAGGGCCGGGGTGACCGTCGAGGTCCGGGTCGGCAACAAGGACACCTACTGGAAGGACATCCTCACCGGCGGCACCCTGGCCTCCTACCGCTCGGGCGCGATGCCCATCGAATCCCACATCTCCCAGCGGCTGTTGAGCGGGTCCACCACCAACGCCACGCAGTGGCACGCGAAGGACTTCGACGACCTCTACCAGCAGATCCAATCCACCCACGACGAGGGATTGCGCACCGCGCTCTACGAGCGCATGCAGCGCCGACTGCACGCCGAGGGCGGCTTCCTGATCTGGGGGTTCGCGGACTGGATCGTGGCCACCGCGAACCGGGTGCGCGGGGTGGCGGTGACCGCGCCCGCCAACACCCTGGACTGGGCCCGATTCGACCGGGTCTGGCTCGCGTGAGCCCGGACCGGACCTGGCTGAGCCGCCGACTGCTCCTGGGCGTGGGGCAGACGGCGGCGCTGGTCGTACTGATCTTCGCGCTCACCGAGGCGCTGCCCGGCGACGCGGCGGTGGCCCTGGCCGGCGACCAGCCCGATCCGGAACGAATCTCCCGGATCCGGGAGTCCATGGGCCTGGACCGCTCCGCCGCCGAGCGACTGCTCGACTGGTGCGGCGCCCTGGCACGCGGCGATCTGGGTACGTCGCTGATCTCCGGTCGTCCCGTCACCGACCTGCTCGCCGACGGGTTCGGCCCGACCCTGACGCTGGCCGGTGTCACCGCGATCCTGCTGGTGCCGCTGTCGGTGGGGCTGGGCGTGCTCGCAGCGCGCCGCGAGGGCGGTCCGCTGGACCGGACCGTGAGCGCGCTGACATCGGCCGTGCACGCGGTCCCGGAGTTCGCCCTGGGGGTGCTGCTGACCACGCTGTTCGCGCTGCGCCTGGGCTGGTTGCCGCCCACCGCCGTCGGCACCGGCGGCGATCCGTGGGCGCACCCGGCCGTGTTGGTGTTGCCGGTGCTGGTGTTGCTCTCCCGGCCGGTGTGCACGATCAGTCGTCTGGTGCGTGCGGGCATGATCGACGCGATGGCGTCGCCGTACGTCGCGCACGCCCGGCGGCAGGGCCTGTCCGCGGCCCGGGTGCGCTGGGCCCATGCCCTGCCCAACGCGCTGGCCCCGGCGGGCCAGCAACTCGCCCGGACCTGCGACTGGTTGCTGAGCGGCGTGATCGTGGTCGAGGCCCTGTTCGTGATCCCGGGACTGGGCACGGTGCTGATCGACGCGGTCGCGGCGCGCGACATCCCGGTGATCCAGGGTCTGGCGGTGGTGTTCGGGGTGATCACCGTCGTGGTCAACCTCGGCGCCGACCTGGTCACCCGCCGACTCGCCCCGCGCGCGGAGGCCGCGGCATGAGCGACCCGGCCGCCCGGGACGGGCGTCGCGACGGAATCGACTCCCGCCGGCGGATGGCGTGGCGGTACGCGCTCGCGCTGGGACTCATCGCCGTGCCGCTGCTGTTCGCGGTGCTCGGGCCACTGTTCGCGGGAGCGCCCGAATCTCGGGCCGTGTCCTTCACCACCGGCCGAGGGCACTGGCTGGGCACCGACTTCGCCGGTCGCGACGTCTGGCGACAGGTGTTGCTGGGTGGGCGCTCGGTGGTGGTCGTGGCGGTCGCCGCGACCGTGCTGGCCTATCTGGTGGCGATCCCGCTGGGGTTGGCCGCCGCGTTGACCGGACGGAGTTGGCTCGCGGAACTGCTGATCCGCCCACTGGACGTGCTGCTCGCGGTGCCCTCGCTGCTGTTCGTGCTGCTGGTGGCCGCGCTGTTCCGGCCGGGACCGGGCGAACTGGTCCCGGTGGTGGCCCTGGTGACCGTTCCCGACGCGGCACGCGTGGTGTTCTCGGCGGCCACCGAGATCGCCTCGCGTCCGGTGGTGGAGGCGCTGCGCATGCAGGGCGAGTCGTGGTGGCGGATCGCCGTCGGCTACGCGGCCCGATCGATGCGGCGTACCCTCGCCGCCGACCTGGGCACGCGGCTGACGGGAGCGCTGTACCTGGTGGCGACCGCCGCCTTCCTGGGCGTGGGCGTGGCACCGGACGCCTCGGACTGGGCGGTGATGGTGGACCGCAACCGGGTCGGCCTGTTCCTCCAGCCGTGGGCGGTGGTGGTACCCGCGGCGCTGATCGTGGCGCTGTCGATGGGCACGAATCTGCTGTTCGACGCTGCGCTGCAAGCACCCCGAGAGCGGACGGGAGAGCACCGATGAGTGATCCGGAACCGGTGGTGTCGGTATCCGAGTTGCGGGTGGAGGTCGGCGGTCGGGCGATCGTGGACGGGGTGAGCCTGACCGCGCGCGCCGGGCGGATCACCGCGCTCGTGGGCGCGTCCGGCAGCGGCAAGACCACCACGGGACTGGCCCTGCTCGGCGAATTCCCGCCCGGCGCCCGGGTGACGGGCGAGATACGGGTCACCGGCGAGGGTCCCGTGGGCTACATCCCGCAACATCCCGCCGCCGCGCTCAACCCGGCCCGTCGGGTCGGGGCGCTGCTGCGCGACATCGCCCGGCCCGCGGGAGGCGGGCGCGCGGCGATCCGGACACGGGTGTACGACGCGCTGCGGGCGGCTCGGATCCCGGATCCGGAGGAGATGGTGCGGCGTTTCCCGCATCAGCTCTCCGGCGGGCAACAGCAGCGGGTGGTGCTGGCCCAGGCTCTCCTGCTCGGGGCCCGCGCCGTGGTCGCCGACGAGCCCACCACGGGGCAGGACGCGCTCACCAAGCAGGGGGTGGTCGAGCGGTTGGCGGCGGTGGCCGGACAGGGCATCGCCGTGATCCTGCTCAGCCACGACCTCGACGTGGTGCGCCGACTGGCCGACGACGTGGTGGTGTTGGCGCACGGGCGGGTGGTCGAGTCCGGTCCACCGGCCCGGGTGTCGCTCACCGCGCGGCGGCCGGACGGGCTCGCGGATCGGCCGAACCGGCCGGTGCCCTCGACCCGGACGGCGGCCGTGCCCCGCCTGGAGGTGCGCGACGTGGTCGCCCGGCACCGCGCGGGCGGGGCGAGCGCCGTCCTGCACGGGGTGAGCGTGTCGGTGGAAGCGGGGGAATGCCTGGCCCTGGTCGGACGTTCCGGCAGTGGCAAGACCACCCTGGGACGCTGTGTGACCGGGCTGCACAGCCGCTACGACGGGCGGGTCCTGCTCGACGGTACGCCGCTGCGACGCAGCCTGCGCACTCGTACCCGCGCCGAACTGGCCGCCGTGCAATATGTGTTCCAGGACGCGCGGGCCTCCTTCGACGAATATCGGCCGGTGTTCGAGCAGGTGGCCCGCACGGCGGTCCGGTTGCGCGGTGTCGAGCCGGACGAGGCCCGCGCGCAGGCGCTGGGCACGCTGGGCGAGTTGGGGCTGCCGGCCGACACCGCGGGCCGCCGGCCGGGTGCGTTGTCCGGAGGCGAGGTGCAGCGCGCCGCGCTGGCCCGCGCGCTGCTCGCCCGGCCCCGGGTGCTGGTCTGCGACGAGATCACCTCGGGTCTGGACGCTCCGACCCGGATCGCGATCCTGGACCTGCTCGGGCGATTGCGCGAACACGCCGAGCTGAGCCTGGTGTTCATCACCCACGACCTGGCCGCCGCGGGCCTGCTCGGCGATCGCATCGCGGTCCTGGAGCACGGGCGGGTGGTCGAACACGGCCCGACGCGGCGAGTCCTGACCGAGCCGGCGCACGCTTTCACCGGCCTGCTGGTGCGGGCCGCCGCCGATGTCGGGTCAGTGCAGGGTGCCCAGGAGGGGCCGGGTGAAAGGGGTGACCTGGTCGGGTCTCCCGGTACGGATCTTCTCGGCCCATCCCGGGTCGGCCAGGAGTGAGCGGCCGACGGCGATCAGGTCGAACTCGTCGCGATCGAGGCGGACGAGCAGGCCGTCCAGGTCGGTGCGCCCCTCCCGCCGTGCACGGCCCGCGCGACCTGTTGCCGGCCCGCGAGGGCGTCCTCGCCGTGGAAGCGGGGCACACGCTCGCCCCATCCGGCGGTGGCGTGGTCGATGTACGTGCCCTCGGTGACGATCAGCGCGGTGCCACCGGCGGCGCGGCGGGCGTAGTAGTCGGCGACATCGGCCCCGGGTACCCCGCCGGGCGAGAACCCGCGGGTCATCGGGGCCATCACGATGCGATTGGACAGTTCCAGACCGCCAACGGCGAACGGGCGGAACAGCGGTTGGACCTGATCGACGGTCGTGGTCGGCGGGTGGCTGGTCACGTGTTCTTCCTGGGCCGGCGACACGGTGGCCGACGTATGGCTGACGGCGTCGACGGCCGGTGGCACCCCGTGGTCGACGGAACCTGTGGCGGACGACTCATGGCCGGCGACAACTGTGCGTACGTTGTATCCGTAGTAGACAATGTACACATTGAATACGGTGTATCGGCAAGACCTCGCACACGCACGACGCACCGCATGGACGAATGGGTCACGTCGGTGGCGGGCCGTGCCGAGGGCGCCGACGATGAGGGGACGGGGGCGTTCCTTGTCGGTTTCTCTGGAGGTTCACGTCATGCCCGTGGTCACCAAGCCCTACGTGCCCGGCACCCCCTGTTGGGTCGACCTGATGGTCCCCGACCAGCAAGCCGCCCTCGACTTCTACCGCGATCTGTTCGGCTGGCAGGGCGAGGTCGGGCCGCCGGAGACCGGCGGCTATTCGGTGTGCCTGCTGAACGGGAAGCCGGTCGCGGGCATCATGGCCGCGATGTCCCCGGACGGCGGGGAGGTTCCGCCGCCCGCGTGGACCACCTACCTGGCCACCACCGACGCGGACGCCACCCAACAGGCGGTCACGAAGGCCGGCGGCACGGTGGTGATGCCGGTGATGGACGTGATGACGCTCGGCCGGATGGGCGTGATCGCCGACCCCACGGGCGCCGTGTTCGGGATCTGGCAGGCACTGGACTTCGGCGGCGCGGAGGTGGTCAACGAGCCCGGCGCGGTGATCTGGAGCGAGCTCAACACCGGCGACACCGCCGCCGCGTCCTCGTTCTACTCGGTCGCGGTGGGCCTGGAGGCCGCCGAGATGGAGGGTGCCGAGGGCTACTCGTCGCTGAGTGCGAGCGGCCGGGTGATCGGCGGCATGCAGGGGCTGGACCGGTTGCCGCCCGGTACGCCCGCGCACTGGCTGACGTACTTCTCCGTCGACGACACCGACAGCACGGTGGACGCGCTGATCCGGGCCGGCGGCAATGTGCTCAAGCCGCCGTTCGACATGATGGCGGGTCGGATGGCCGTGGTCCAGGACCCGCAGGGCGGCGCCTTCGCGGTGATCAACGCGACGGCTCCCGCACCGTCCTGACCGTCACCCCCTCATGCGCTCGGCATCCGCAACGGATGCCGAGCGCACGGCTGTTCGGTCGGTGTGCTGCCGGCAGCGGAGGTCACCGAGGGCCGCGGTGGTGTGGGCGGCCGGTCGGAGGATCCGGACCCCGGCGCCCACCCGACCCCCGCCGACCCAGGCCGACCCCCGCCGGCGGGCGCCGGCGGGGGTCGGGTCGTGCAGGTGGTTCAGGCCGCGTTCGTGGCGGGGCCTTCGTCGGCGAGTGCCTTGAAGCCGCGCAGGCGAAGGCTGTTGCTGATCACGAAGACCGAACTGAAGGCCATCGCGGCACCGGCGAGCATCGGGTTGAGCAGGCCGGCGGCGGCGAGCGGTAGGGCGGCGACGTTGTAGGCGAACGCCCAGAACAGGTTGGACTTGATGGTGGCCAGGGTCTTGCGGGCGAGCCGGATGGCGTCGGCGGCGGCCCGCAGGTCACCGCGGACCAGGGTCAGGTCGGCGGCCTCGATCGCCACGTCGGTACCGGTGCCCATGGCCAGACCGAGGTCGGCCGTGGCCAGCGCCGCGGCGTCGTTGACGCCGTCGCCGACCATGGCCACGATCCGGCCCTCGGCCCGGAGCCGGGTAACCGCGTCGACCTTGTCCTGCGGCATAACCTCGGCGTACACGTGCTCCGGATCGATGCCCACCTGCGCGGCGACGGTGCGGGCGACGGTGGTGTTGTCGCCGGTGAGCAGAATCGGGGTCAGGCCCAGCTCGCGGAAGCGGCGGATGGCCTCGGCGGAAGTGGGCTTGACCGCGTCGGCGACGACCAGGACGGCGCGGGCCTTTCCGTCCCAGGCCACCGCGACGGCGGTCCGGCCGAGCGCCTCGGCGTCGGCCATGGCGCGTTCGAGGTCGACGGGAAGGTCCAGGGCCCACTCGGTGAGCAGCCGGGTGCGGCCGACCAGCACCGCGTGGCCCTCGACGATGCCCTGGACGCCGAGCCCCTCGACGTTGGCGAAGTCCTCGGGGTCGGGCAGGTCGCCGACGCGCTCGCTCGCGCCCTTGGCGATGGCCTGGGCGATCGGGTGCTCGGAGGCGTTCTCCAGGGCACCCGCGAGCCGCAGCACCTCCTCGATCCGCTCGTCGGCGGCGAGGTGGGTCTCCAGCAGGGTCATCCGGCCGGTGGTGACGGTGCCGGTCTTGTCCAGGACGACGGTGTCCACGCGGCGGGTGGACTCCAACATCTCGGGGCCCTTGATCAGGATGCCCAGTTGCGCGCCGCGCCCGGTGCCGACCATGAGCGCGGTCGGGGTGGCCAGGCCCAGGGCGCACGGGCAGGCGATGATCAGCACGGCGACGGCGGCGGTGAACGCGCCGGCGACGCCCTGCCCGGTGCCCCACCAGAAGCCGAGAGTGGCGGCGGCCAGCGCGATGACGATCGGCACGAAGATGCCGGAGACCTTGTCGGCCAGGCGCTGCACCTGCGCCTTGCCGTTCTGCGCGTCCTCGACCAGGCGGGCCATCCGGGCGAGTTGGGTGTCGGCGCCGATCCGGGTGGTGCGGACCACCAACCGGCCGCCGGCGTTGACGGTGGCGCCGGTGACGACGTCGCCGGGGCGTACCTCCACGGGGACGGATTCGCCGGTGAGCATCGAGGCGTCCACGGCCGAGGTGCCCTGCTCGATCACGCCGTCGGTGGCGATCTTCTCGCCCGGGCGCACCACGAACAGGTCTCCGACGACCAACTCCTCGACCCGGACCCGTTCCTCGCGCCCGTTCCGCAACACGGCCACGTCCCGGGCGCCGAGCTCGAGCAGTGCCTTGAGCGCGGCGCCGGAGCGGCGCTTGGCGCGGGCCTCGAAGTAGCGGCCGGCGAGGATGAACGTGGTCACCCCGGCGGCGGCTTCGAGGTAGATGTTGCCCGCTCCGTCGCCGCGTTCGATGGCGAAGGAGAACGCGTGGGTCATTCCGGGCGTGCCGGCGGTGCCCCAGAAGAGGGCGTACACCGACCACGCGAGCGCCGCGAGGGTGCCCATGGACACCAGGGTGTCCATGGTCGACGTGCCGTGCCGCAGGTTGGTCCACGCGGCCTTGTGGAACGGCCAGGCGCCGAAGGCGACGACCGGCCAGGCCAGGGCGAGGGACAACCACTGCCAGTTGGTGAACTGCAGGGCCGGGACCATCGCCATCGCGATCACCGGCACGGTCAGCACGACGGAGACGAGCAGCCGATCGCGCAGGGCGCGGACCCTGCCCCCGTCCGGGTCCGCGTCCGGCGCCGGTTCGCCGGTGCTGCCGGCGGTCTTGGGCGGGGCGGGCAGCTCGGCGGTGTAGCCGGCGGCCTCGACCTGGGCGACCAGGTCGGTCGGCGCGATGTCGCCGGCGTAGGTGACCTTGGCCTTCTCGGTGGCGTAGTTGACCGTCGCGGTCACGCCGTCGAGCTTGTTGAGCCGCTTCTCGATGCGCATCGCGCACGAGGCGCAGGTCATGCCGCCGATCGACAACTCGATCTGCCCGGTGTCCTGCGGCGCCGAGGTCTCGGTGCTCGAACTCATCGCCCTCTCCTTCTCGTGTCGTGGTGCGGTGTGGCCGTCGCGGGCCCGGGGCGGTGGCGGCCGGTGCAGGCCCGCGATCACACTCCCAATATACCCCTAGGGGGTATGCGGAGTGCAAGTGTCGGCCTCGACTTCGCCGCTCGGTGGATCCTTCGGTGCCCCGGCTTACCCGGCATGGTGCGCGTCTTTGCCCGGCTCGGTGCGCGCGCTCGTGGTGCTCGGTCAGTGCGCGTGTTCGCCGTGTTCCGCTTCCGGGGCGGGCGACGAGGTCGGGGCGATCGGGGGTGCCTGCGCGACGGTCGCAGCGCCCACGGTCACGGTGAACTCGGCGGTGCGGACCGTTCCCTCGTGCCGGAAGTCCAGGTAGAGCCGGTAGTTGCCCGCGCTGGGGGCCTGGGCGTGGAAGCCGATGCCGGGACCCGCGGGGGTCTTGCCGTCGCCGGGCGCGCCCTGGGGATGTACGTGCAGGTAGGCGAGGTCGCCTTGGCGCAGGGCGACCAGGTGGCCGTACGCGCCGAGGTAGGGCTGGAGGTCGGTGACGGGGCGGCCGTCCCTGCTCACGTTCAGGGTGAGCGCGGAGGAGCCGGTCGCGGACAGGTCGCCGGCCAGGGTCACGGTGTATCCGTCGACCGTCGCGGTGCGAGTGGGCGCGGGGAGCGCGGCCGGTTCGTAGGAGCCGGCCACGACCACGTCGGCGCCGAGAGTGAGCGGGCCGCCGGGGTCCCCGGTGGGGGCGAAGTCGGCGAACACGCGGTACGTGCCGGCGGTCGCGAAGGTCAGCGGGACGCTCCAGGTGCCGTCCGGCCCGAGTGTGGGGTGCACGTGCTGGAAGCCGGACAGGTCGCGGCGGGCCACGATCAGGTGCAGGTCCTGCTCGTGGGCGCGGTCGTAGCGGGTCCACGGGCGGCCGTCCGGGCCGAGCACGCGGAATCGGAAGTCGGTTCGGGTGCCGACCGGAAGCGGTTCGGCGGGCGCGGCGAGGGTGTAGCCGCGTTCGGACACCTGGAGTCCACCGGGCGCTTCGGCGGCGGCGGGCTTGACGCCGGTCGCACCGGGGGCCTGCTCGCCGCCGCGTGCGTCGGCGCCGTGTCCACCGTGCGCGGGCGCCGGGTCGGAGCCGATCGGGCCGACCGCGTGGCCCACGCCGAACGCGGCGCCGAAGGCCAGGACGATGCCGGCGCCGAACGCGCCGACCTTGACTGCCGTGTTCATGGTCTCTCCTCGGTCGATCGGTCGGTCGGGACCGAAGCCGGGTTCGGGATCGGAATCCGGTTCGGGGTCGCGTCGGGCCGCAGGGCCCGCTCGTCGGCGGTTGCCGGCCGCACCGGCCGGGAGGGCGCCGTGGGAGGGCGCCCTCCCGGGCCGGTCAGTGGCAGCTGCCGCAGCAGCTCGCGCCCGCCGCCGGCGTCGCGGGGGCGACGAGCTCGTAGCCGGCCTCGTCGATCGCCGCCGCGACGGCCGCGTCGTCGATCGTGGTACCTGCGGTCACGGTGACGGTGCCGCTCGCGAGGTCGACCCCGACGTCGGTGACGCCGTCGATCCGACCGACCTCGGTCCGGACCGACGAGACGCAGTGCCCGCAGGTCATGCCGGTGACGGTGTAGGTCGCGGTGACGGTGGACGTGGACGTGCCCATGGCGAAGCCTCCAGGTTCTCGGATCCGCCGCACCGGATGCGCTCCGGTCGGCGGCTTCGGTTAACAACATACCCCCCCTAGGTATGTAGTCAACCCGTCGAGGCCGATCCGGAGTGGGTTCTCGGTGGTGGCGAGCGCCTCGTCGGGCACGTTGCCGCAGATGTCGGGCAAGACGTTTCGGGCCTGTCGGGGCGTCTCGGACAGGGGCCGGCGCAGGTCCGTTCGACATTGCCGATGTTCGGCAACCCGGGGCGCGTCAGGGTGCCGAGAACAAGGGTGTCGCCGAGGGGACGAAACCTGTGAGTCTGGTGATCGTCACGGGGACGGTGTGGCCCGCCGAAGCGGCCGGGCGACCGCCCCTGCTTCAGATCGCGTCAAGGAGCACCATGCGCATGATCCGTACGGCCGTTGTCTCGGCCGTCGTCGCTCTCGCCATCGCCGGTCTGGCGGCCTGCGACGGCGGCTCGGAGAAGTCCAACGCGGACAAGGACGCGAAGGCGCTGGCCGACGACGCGCTGGCCCGGCTGCGCAAGGCCGACGATGTGAAGATGGTCGGCGGTGGCGACAACCAGGGCAGGAAGCAGGACGTGGACGTCTGCCTGCGGAACGCCGACCTGCAGGGCACGATGAAGGTCGACGGATCGCCCGTGGACATCGTCCTGATCGGTACGTTCGTCTACATGAAGGCCGAACCCGACTTCTGGGCCAAGGCCTTGGCGGAGCAGGGCCCGCAGGCGGTTCTGATGAGCAAGCTGTTCGCGGGCCGGTACGTGAAGACTCCCGCCAAGGGCGAGGACGGCCAGGACGGGAGCGTCGGTGGAATGAGCGACTTCTTCCAGGGCTCCGCCGAGGGTGTGGTCAAGGGCGAGGTCGTCACGGTGGACGGCAGGAAGTTGGTCCCGCTCAGCAAGAAGAACGCCAAGGGCAACACGGTGACGCTGCACGTCCCGGAGAAGGGCGAGCCCTTCCCGACGCTGGTCACCGTCTCGGGCAGTGTGACGATGAAGCTGAACCTCACCAGGGGCGCGCAGAAGTGCACACCCACCGCGCCGCCGGCCGATCAGGTGATCGACCCGGAGGCGCTGGAGCGCGGTGGAGCCCCTACGGCTCCCACCGCGAACACGCAGACCTGAGGCCCGGACCCGAGGCCGAGGCCGGAGATCCAAGCCCGAGATCCAAGCCCGAGACCCAGGCCCGAGACCCAGGCCCGAGACCCAGGCCCGAGACCCAGGCCCGAGCGACGGGCCTGGGCCTCGGGCCCGGCGATCGCCGGCGTCAGTCGCGCAGCATCAGGATGACGCCGGCGGTGACCGCACCGACGGCAACGGCGGCGATGCCGTAGGCGAGACGGTGCGCGCGCAGGACCGGCAGGAAGCGGTCCACGGCCAGCCGGCCCGGGCCGGTGAGGGCGAGCGCGGCGGCGGCCGAGGTGAGCAGCAGTTCGTACTCGACGCCGCTCGGCGCGAAGAAGCCGCCGTCCCACTTGACCGCGACCGCGTTGATCATGGTGCCCACGATCGCGGCGGCGGCCAGTGGGGTGCACAGGCCGGCGACCAGGGCCAGGCCACCGAAGGTCTCGGTGAGTCCGGCCACCGTGGCCATCGCCTTGCCGGACGGGTAGCCGCTCATCGTGAAGAACTGGCCGGTGCCGTCGAGGCCGGCGCCGTCGAACCAGCCGAAGAGCTTCTGGGAGCCGTGCGCGGCCATGGTCAGGCCGACCACGACGCGCAGCAGGAACAACCCCAGGTCGTATCCGTGCAGGGACGGGCCGGGCGCGGTCGGCGACGCGGTGCCGGTGGACCGGTCGAGGCTGCGGAGGGTCGTCTCGGCGGGGGAGGACATGCGGGTGTCTCCTGTCGATGCGAGGTCGTCGGACGATAGGCAGTTCAAATTTGAACTACTTCGACGCTACAGCCCGACCCCGCCTTCGACAAGCTCAGTAGGCTGGCGCGCATGAGTGAACCGCGGTGGTTGGACGACCTCGAGATGGCGGCGTGGCAGAGCTTCGTCGAGG
This sequence comes from Embleya sp. NPDC127516, assembly GCF_044765325.1. NCBI lineage: Bacteria > Bacillati > Actinomycetota > Actinomycetes > Kitasatosporales > Streptomycetaceae > Embleya > Embleya sp. NPDC127516. The sequence continues at coordinate 431,891 of NZ_JBIWJT010000007.1, forward strand.
CCGGCCACCGCGTGGACCGGGCACTGGAGCGCCAACTCAAGGACGAGGCCGGCCTCTCCCATCCGCAGTACGAGATCCTCGTGCACCTGTCCGCCGCGTCCGACGGGGAACTGCGGATGGCGGAGCTGGCCGAACGCCTGATCACCTCCAAGAGCGGGATCACCTATCAGGTCGCCCAACTCGAGAAGCTCGGCCTGGTCCGTCGGCGGCAGTGTCCCGACCAGGCGCGCGGCGTCTTCGCGGTGCTCACGGAGCAGGGATCCGAGCGGTTGCGCGGCGCCGCGCCCGCGCATGTGGAGCGGGTCCGCGAAGTCCTCATCGATGTCTTGGATCGCGAGCAACTCGCGCTCCTGGCAGAGGCGTTGGGCACGGTCGGCCGGCGACTACGGGCACACGACCGCGGCTGAGCGGCGCCGCGACCGGGTTCGCACGACGAGGCGCCCCGCTCCCGGATGAGGTGTCGGGAGCGGGGCGCCGATCATCGGACGAGCGATCGGGGACGGGTCAGGAGATGCTGACGTCGTCCACGTAGAAGGTGGTCGTGGCGGATTCGTCCTCGGAACCGGCGAACCGGAGAGTGACCGTCTGGCCCGCGTAGGCACTCAGGTCGACAGTCTTCTGGACGTAGGTGCCGGTGGCGTTGGCGTTGGAGTAGGTGGCCAGGGTCGTGCCGTTGACCTGGACCTTGAGCGTGTCGTAGACCGTCGAGCCGACTTCCTGTGTGGTGATCTTGACCCACAGGCGGAGCGAGGTGCCGGCCGGGACGGTGATGTTGGACTGGGTGACGTTCTCGGTGGCCGTGCGGCCGTAACCCATCATCCAGGCGTACCAGCTGCCGCCGTGCGCGGTGGCCTGGCTGCTGTTGGTGATGATGGTGGCGTCCTGCGTCCAGTTGGCGGTGCCCTGCTCGAAGCCGCCGTTCTGGAGCGCGTTGCCCGGGTTGGTGTTGCCGACGGTCAGCGTGTAGGTGGTCGAGTGCACGACCGAGCCGGTGCCGGTGATGGTGATCGGGTACGTGCCGGGCGTGGTGCCGGCCGCGACCGTGATGGTGGCGGTCGAGGATGCCCCGGACTGTACGGACGTCGGGTTGAAGGTCACCCCGACGCCGCTGGGCGCGCCATTGGCGCTCAACGCCACGGTCTGCGCGGTGCCGCTCGTGGTGGTCGTGTTCACGGTCGTCGTGGCGCTGCCGCCGGCGGAGGGCACGTTGCCCGCGCCGGGCGTGACCGCGATCGAGAAGTCGTTGGTGGGCGCGGGTCCGCCGACCGCCGTCTTCCAGATGGTGTAGGCGACACCGTCGGCGCTGCGGTCGAGGACCGTCGCGTTGATGTTGGCGGTGGTGTCACACGCGGAGTGGTAGCAGGAGTCGTAGGAAGTGTTCGCCTGGCCGCCCCACTTCGTGGCCTGTGCCGAGGTCTTGCGGGCGTCGGCGCCGGCCGCGTAGCCGGAGGTGGGGATGCCGCCCTGCTGGAAGGAGTAGTCGTCGGATCGGCCCTGGCCCTCGACGTTCTCCTCGGGACGCAGGTTCAGCGTGTCCCAGTACGCCTTCATCGGCGCGGCGGTGGTGGAGTTGATGTTGTTGATGAAGTAGCCGCCGTTGGGCGAGCCGACCATGTCGAAGTTGTAGTAGCCCTTGATCGCGCTGCGCTGGGTGGCGCTGAGCTGACCGACGTAGAACTGCGAGCCCTGCAGGCCCTGTTCCTCGCCTGCCCACCAGCCGAAGCGCACATGCTTGCTGAGCGTCGGGTTGGCCTGGGCGAGCGCGAGGGCGTTCTCCAGGAGGGTGGCGGAGCCGGAGCCGTTGTCGTTGATGCCGGGTCCGGCGGAGACGCCGTCCAGGTGGGCGCCGAACATGACGATCGAGTCGGCGGGGCCGCCCGGCCAGTCGGCGATCAGGTTGTTGGCGCGGTAGGTGCACGAGGTGCAGGTCTGCTCGGTGACGGTGTAGCCGGCCGCCTGGAGCTTGCCCTTCACGTACGCCAGCGACGCGGTGTAACCGCCGGTGCCCGAGCGGCGGTTGCCGCCGTTCTGCGAGGCGATCGTGCCGAACTTGGACAGGTGCGCCTGCACGTTGGCCACGCTGATGTTCGGCGGATCGGTCGGGTTCCCCGGACCGGTCACCGTCAGCGTGTACTGCGCGGTGTGCGTGACGCTACCGGTACCGGTCACCGTCACCGTGTAGGTGCCGGCCGTCGGCGTCGCACCCGCCGTCAGGGTCAGCGTCGAGGTGCCACCGGACTGGACGGTGGGCGGGTTGAACTGACCGGTCACACCACTCGGCAGACCGGCGACGGACAGCGCGACGGACTGCGCCGAGCCGCTGGACGTGATGGTGCCGACCGTGGTAGAGACGGTTCCGTTCGGTACCACGGTGCCCGAGGTCGGGTTGACGTTGATCGAGAAGTCGTTCTGGCCCGGGCCGCCGGTGCAGGTGGGGTCGTTGGGTTGGGCGGGGACGCTGACGGCGTCCCAGGCGGCCTTGGTCTTGTT